>NZ_BAAAOA010000027.1:0-101943 GCF_039530085.1 Kocuria aegyptia | reverse complement strand
GTGGCCCGGTACTGAAGCGTCTGGCTGTGCGTGAACATGCTGACCTCCGTCATCGAGTGCACTGACCGGCGGTGGCGCGGGACACCGCGTCCTCCGTCACCGGCTCTGCCTCCCACGCTAGTGATTGACGCGGAAAAATGGAAGCTTGCTGATCAAATGACGTGGGATCTGACTCCCCGTCAGCCGTCGAAGTGGGTGGTGGCCGGGCCCCGGCCGACCGTCCCGACGAGCTCGGCGGCCAGGTCGCGCAGCTTCACGTTGCGGTGGCTGGAGGCCGCCCTCAGGATCTCGAACGCTTTTTCCTGGCTGCAGCGGTTCTGGCCCATGATGATCCCCACGGCCAGGTCGATGGTAGTCCGGGATTCCATCGCGGTCCGCAGATCGGCCTCGACGTCGCGGTGGCGGGCCAGGCGCACGGCCAGGCGCAGGACGGCGGAGGCCTCCGCCACCTGGCGCTCGACGACCTCCAGCACCGCCTGGTCGAAGGCGTCCGGGACGTCGGCGTAGACGTTCAGGCCCGCCCTGGCCTCCCCACCGAGGTCTAAGGGCACCCCCAACGCCGAGAGGATCCCGTTCTCGGCGGCGGCGCGCCCGTAGGCCGGCCATCGCGGATCGGTGCGGGTGTCCCGCAGGTAGACCACCCGGTGCTCCCGGGCGGCCGTCAGGCACGGGCCGTCGCCGTAGTGGTACTGGATCTCGTCCAGGGCCTCGGCCTGCGGGCTGGAGGAGGCCACGGTGATGGAGCGCCGAGGGCGCAGCAGGGTCACGGCGCACCACACCTCCTCCCCGTCGGCGGACAGCGCCTGGGCGATGGTGGTGGTGAAGGCGTCGAGGAACCCGCTGATGTCCTCGGAGGCCAGCAACAGCTCCTGGAGCTCCGCCCCGGCGGGGCCACCGGTTCCGTGCTCGCTCATGGTCGACTCCTTCGTCTCGCTTCGATGAGCACCCCGACGCTGTGCCGGAGGGCGTCCGGGTGCTGGAGGTCCTGGCCCTCAGCAGCGGGGTGTCCCCGGGTCCTCGCGGTCGTGCACCTCCCCGCCCTGGGCCGGGGAGGTGTGCCCCTCGGCCAGGTCGGCCGTGTAGGGCGCCTTGGGCGGGGCCAGGTCGATGAGGATCTCGTTGGCTGCCTGGGCGAGCAGGTCCCGCTGCAGCGCGGGCAGGGTCAAGGACTGGTGCAGGTAGGCGTCGACCTCGAACTCGCTGACCTCCCCGCCGATGCCGAAGTAGTACAGCCACAATCGTGCCCGGTCGATCCCGGCGGCCATCATCGTGATCCGCAGTCGGCGGGCCTGCTCGCGACCCACGGCCCCGTCATCCATCGGCGTCACCACCTGCGCACCTCCTGGTCGTCCCTGTGTGTCCCATTGCCGCCCTACGCGGCTTCCAGTACATCGACGGCCACCTGGGCCAGGTGCCGGCCCTGGGCCCGTGCCCTCTCGAGCAGCACCGATCGGGCGGCCTCGGGAGCGAGGTGCTCCCGGGCCATCAGCACCCCGGTGGCCAGGGCGACGGTCTCCCGCGAGGCCAGCGCGGCTCTCAGCGACTCGCTCAGGCGCACCGGGGCCTCCACCGGCTGGGCGGAGCTCAGCAGGGTCGCCGCGGCATCGGCCAGCAGGCCCAGCCGCTGCTGTTCCGCGTCCCCGAAGGCGGAAGGGGTGGTGGCGTAGATCTTCAACGCCCCCAGGGCGCGGCCCCGGTGGATCAGGGGAGCGCTCAGCACCGAGCGGATCCCCGCCTCCGCCGCCGCCGACGACCAGGACGCCCACCGGGGATCGACGGCGGTGTCCTCGACCCACTGGGTCTGGCCGGTGGCCCATGCGCTCAGGCACGGGCCGGTTCCCAGCTCGTACTGCAGGGCATCGGCGGCCTCGACGGCCGGGTCGGTGGACGCGGTGGAGGTGCGGCTGCCGTCCTCGTCCAGCAGGGACACCCCGGCACCGGTCGCGCCCGGGATCATCTGTTGCGCCACCCGGGCCAGTTGTCGCACCGCGGCATCGGCATCGTCCTGGCTCAGGAGCATCCCGTGCAGCTGGGCGAAGACGGTGGTCAGCTCGCCGGGAGAGGTCCCACCGGAGGAGGGGTCAGGGAACATGGTGTGCGCCGTTCAGCAGGGGTGGTCGGGATGACACGACGGTCGCTGCCGCGACCGTCAGCGAAGAAAGCGCTTCGTCTTAACGACTCCCTCTTGCCGATCAGTCTACTGCCTGTTGCGCAGGTCGGGTGGTCTGCCGTCGACCTGCGGAACCGTCCGGCGACCGCCGTGACGCCACCTCGCAGGATCCCCCGCCCGGGGCGTCGCTGCGGGGGCGTGACGGCGCGCTGCGGGTCCGCCGAGCGTGCTGCCGGCAGCGGCGGTGGCGTCACCGGCCGCCGGCCGTCGGTGTCACCGGGACCCCGGCAGGAGCGGTGCCCGTGGTGCCCTCCTGCCGGGGTGGTTCGTTAAGGCATGTTGCTCGGGGCAGGCCGCCGGACGGCCCTGGACCATAGGGTGGCTCCCATTGGCACGCGTGTTCGATGTGTAGGGGAGTTGACGGCAATGGCGCCGAAGACGGTTTTTCTGGCTTTCGCGGAGCAGGACGAGTTGTTCCGGGACCTGTTCACCACCCAGTGGGCCCGGGCAGGGGACCAGGCCCGCTTTCTGGATGCACTCGGTGACGGGACGTGCCCGGAGGAGTGGAAGAAACACGTGCGGGAGCGGATCCGCGACTGTGACGGGGTGATCGCGCTGATCGGCGGATCCACACCGGCCTCGGCCGCGGCACTGTGGCAGATCCGGTGCGCCGTGACCGAGGGCAAGCCGTTGCTCGGCCTGTGGGTGGAGAGCGAGCACCGGTGGAAGCCGGACGAGATGGGCCCGGCGCGCTGCGAGTCGTGGACGTGGGAGAACATCGGGGACTTCCTCGACCGGCTCTGACCCACCGGCGCCGCCCGGGCGTGGGAGAGTAGGGGGCATGCGTGCCGTGGTCGTCGATGCTGTCCGGGGTCAGCCCGAGGTCCGTGATGTGCCCGAGCCCACGGCACCGCCGCACGGCGTGGTCGTCCAGGTGATGGCCACGGGGTTGTGCCGCAGCGACTGGCACGCCTGGGCGGGACACGACGAGATCGTGCTGCCCCACGTCCCCGGGCACGAGCTGGCCGGGGTGGTCGTCGCGGTGGGCGCCGGCGTGCGCCGGTGGAGGACCGGCGACCGGGTGACCGTCCCGTTCGTCTGCGGCTGCGGCCGGTGCGGCTGGTGCCGGTCCGGGAACGCGCAGGTCTGCCCCCAGCAGGAGCAGCCGGGTTTCACCCACTGGGGATCCTTCGCCGAGTACGTCGCCCTGCACGGCGCCGACACGAACCTCGTGGCCGTCCCCGAGCACGTCGACTTCGCCACCGCCGCGGGGTTGGGGTGCCGGTTCGCCACGGCGTACCGGGCCCTGGCCGACCGGGCGCGCGTCACCGAGGGAGAGTGGGTGACCGTGGTCGGGGCCGGCGGAGTGGGGCTCAGCGCGGTGATGATCGCCCGGGCCCTGGGCGGGCGGGTGATCGCGGTCGACCGCAGCCCGGAGGCGCTCGCCGTCGCCGGCGAGCTCGGGGCGGAGCACACGCTGCGCGCGGACGGGGCCGACATCCCGGGGGCCGTGGCCGAGCTCACCGGCGGTGGCAGCCACGTCGCCGTCGACGCCGTGGGCCACGAGCAGACCTGCACGGATGCCGTCCTGAGCCTTCGCCGACGCGGGCGGCACGTCCAGATCGGCCTGCTGCCGCCCGTCGAGGGCCACCCGCGGGTGCCCATGGCGCGGGTCATCGGCTGGGAGCTCGACGTGCTCGGCAGCCACGGCATGGCGGCGGCCGACTATCCGGCCATGATGTCGCTGATCGAGCAGGGGGTTCTGCAGCCCCAGAGGCTCATCGAACGCACCATCGGGCTCGACGAGGCGGCGGCGCTGCTTCCGGTGTTCGACGCCGCGACGGTCGCCGGCATGACCATGATCGATCCTGCGCTGTAGCCGCGGCTACGGTTCCCGTACGGGCCCCGGGCCGGGCGAGGGAACGGTGCCGAGGACCGGTGCAGCTCATCGCTGCACAGAGCAGGGCCCTCCAGCGCCTCGCCCGGGGCCGTCGTCAGGGGGCCACGGACGGACCGCTGAGACCGGCCAGCCACGCGGCGCACAGCGCCGGCCAGGACGCGGGCGCCCCGGTGCCGGCGGCCAGCCCCAGACCGTGCGGTCCGCGGGGAAAGACGTGCAGGGCGTGGGGCACGCCGTGGCGCGCCAGCGCCTGGGCCAGCAGGTAGGAGTGCTCCACCGGCACGGACGCGTCGTCGGCGGTGTGCCACACGAAGAAGGGCGGAGCGGCCCGGGTCACCAACCGGTCGAGGGACGTGGCCGCCCGCAGCTCGGCCGAGGGGTCCGGGCCCAGCAGCTCCTCCTGCGACCCCCGGTGCGAGTCGAGCTGCATGGACACCACCGGGTAGCCGAGAACCACGGCGTCGACCCGTTCGGGCTCCGAGGCCGGTGCGGCGAGCGCGGTGTGCCCGGCCAGGTGCCCGCCGGCGGAGAAGCCCAGCAGGACGACCCGCCGGGCCCCGGCCGCCCTGACCCGGCGCACCTCGGCGCGCACCGCGTCCACGGGGGCGGGGTGCCTGGCGCGCACGGGATAGCGGAGGACGCCGGCGGAGAGGCCGAGGGCACGCAGCCACTCGGCCACCGGCTCGCCCTCGTGGTCCGCGTGCCGGGCGTAGCCGCCACCGGGGAGGACGACGACGTGCGGAGCGGGCGACGTCGCGGGCGGTTCCGCGCTCGCGGCCCCGGCGGCCGGGGGAACAGGGTTCATGCGCGTGCCTCCTGGTCGGTGCTTCCTGGTCTGTCCTTGTTGTCGGTGCTTCCTGGTCGGTGCTTCCCGGTCCGTGCTCCCTGACCGGCGGTGGCCGGCCCCGCGCCGGAGCGACCCCGGCCACCGGGAGAGCAGCACCGGCTCCGCGGAACGACAAGACATCGGTGCCCGTTCCTCCCGTACGGGAGCGTCCGGGCGTCCGAAGCTCTACTCTGTCATCATGCTGATCACCACCGCGGCTCCGCCCGCCCCTGTTGAGACCGCGCCGGAGGTCCTCCGATGAGCGGCGGTCTGATGGCCCTGCTGGACGACGTCGCCGCCCTGGCCCGTGTCACCGCCGCCTCCGTGGACGACATCGGCGCGGCCGCGGGCCGGGCGAGCATGAAGGCCGCCGGCGTCGTCGTCGACGACACCGCCGTGACCCCGCAGTACGTCCAGGACGTCTCCCCGGTGCGCGAACTGCCCATCATCTGGCGCATCACCAAGGGCTCGCTGCGCAACAAGCTGATCTTCATCCTCCCGGTCATACTGCTGCTGAGTCAGTTCGCGCCGTGGCTGCTCACCCCGATCCTCATGGTCGGCGGCAGCTACCTGTGCTTCGAGGGCGCCGAGAAGATCTGGTCGAAGGTCTCGGGCCACGGTGCCAAGACCAAGACCCCGGTGGTCGAGAAGGGCAAGACCGCGGAGGACACGATGGTCGGCGGCGCAGTGCGCACCGACCTGATCCTCTCGGCCGAGATCATGGTCATCTCCCTCAACGAGGTGGCCGGTGAGCCGCTGCTCTCGCGGGCGGCCATCCTGGTGGTCGTGGCCGTCGGCATCACCGTCCTGGTCTACGGGGTGGTGGCCCTGATCATCCGGATGGACGACCTCGGTCTGCACCTGGCCGGCCGGTCCTCCCCGACCACGCAGAAGATCGGCCACGGCCTGGTCAAGGGCATGCCCGGGCTGCTCACGGTCATCTCGGTCGTGGGCACCGCCGCCATGCTCTGGGTGGGCGGGCACATCATCCTCGTCGGTCTGGACGAGCTGGGCTGGCACGCGCCGTACGAGGCCGTCCACCACGTCGAGTCCCTCGTGCACGACGCCGTGCCCGGCGGTCTCGGCGCGGCGCTCGCCTGGCTCACGAACACCTTCTTCTCCGCGGTCCTGGGCCTGGCCTGGGGCGCCGTCCTGGTGCTGGTGTGGGAACTGCTGCCCTTCGGCAAGGGCGAGCACGGCGCCGAGCAGGCCGCCCACGGGAAGGACGACGCGCAGACCACCGACGAGCCCCACGGCAAGCAAGGGGCGCCGCCGCACCGCCGCCCCGAGGTCTGAGCGTTCCTGCGTCACGGACGCGATAGTTGCGACCGGGGCCGCGGGGTCCATGGAGTGCGGGGCATGCCGAGCCTATCGTTGACATCGGGGAGACTCGAGTCTAAGGGGCAGGGTCATGGACACCACCAACTCCACCACCAACACTCCACGAACACGGAACAAGAGCTCGGGTCTCGCGGTCCTGATCGCGGGCATCGCCATCATCATCGGGGCGGCAGGGAGCGCGGTCCTCGACGGGCTGTGGATCGCCGTGCTGATCGGCTTCCTGGGTCTGATCTACGGGATACCCGGCGTCCACCGGTACCAGGCGCCGGCCGACGGTGCGCTCGGGACTTGGGGCGCCGTGCTGATCCGCTACGGCGGTGCCGCCCTGGTCCTGCTCGGGCTCGTATCCCTCCTGTGGGAAGCCGTGGGTGACGTTCCCGACGAGGGGCCTGTCCTGGTGGAGGTGATCTGGCTGATCGGCTTCGTCGCCTTCGTGATCGGGGTGATCCTGTTCGCGCTCGGGGTCGTCAGGGCGAAGGTGCTGCCGGTGGCCTCGGGCGTCCTCATGCTCGTCGGTCTGGTCGGGTCGCTCGTAGTCGACATGGTCACCGGTGCTTTCTTCGAGCCGGAACCGGTCACCACCGAGTGGGGTTTCTACGTCGGCATGCCCGTGTTCGGCCTCGGGCTCGCGTGGGTGGGCTACACGGTGTGGAAAGACGCAGGCGCCCGTTCTGGGGTCGAATCCGCGGTTGCCGGGGATGCGCGGCGGGAAACGTGACGCACCTCCGGCCGGCATCGTGATCGCCCCCGGTCACGACCGTGAGGGACGCCGCCTTACCGGTCGGCGTCCCCGGCGTCCTGCGCACGCGCATCCAGGTATTCCTGCAGGACGGCGGAGCCCAGGTCCCCGGGGTCCGGCGCCACCACCCGCCCGTCGATCCGCTCGGCCATCCGCCGCAGGAACCGCTCGAGCCCCGGGTCGTCGCCGAGCCGGAAGAACGTCGCCTGCGTCCCCAGGCGCCCCAGCCGGTCGAGCTCCTCGACCGTGGCGCGCAGGGTCTCCGGCTCCGTGGGCCAGGAGAACCAGCTCTCGCCGTCGGGCAGCAGGTGCGCCGTGGGCTCCCCGTCGGTGACCACGAGCAGCACGGGCTGCATCGACGGGTGCTTGCGGAAGAACCGCGTGGCGAGCAGCAGCGCGTGGTGCAGGTTGGTGCCCTGCTCCCGAACCGGCGGCAGCCCGGTGAGCTCGTCGACCGGCAGCGCGCGGGCGTAGCGGCCGAACGCGACGATCTGCAGCTGGTCACCCCGGAACCGGGTGGAGACGAGGTGGTGGAGCGCCAGCGCCGTGCGCTTCATGGGCACCCAGCGCCCCTCGGCGGCCATGGAGAACGAGGTGTCCACGAGCAGGGCGACGGCGGCCTGCGTGCGCGCCTCGGTCTCCGCCACCTCGATGTCGCGGACGTCGAGGCGCAGCCCCCGCCGGGCGTCGCCGCCCTCGGCGGCCGTGCGCCGGATCGCGTTGGTCACGGTGCGGGTGACGTCCCACGGCTCGGCGTCCCCGAACTGCCACTCCCGGGTGGCGCCCGATGGCTCGCCGGCCGCTCCGGCGAGGCGGGTGTCGCGCTGACCGGTGCGGGAGGACAGGTTCTGCGCGGCATCCCGCATCAGTGCCTGGCCGATCCGCCGTACGGCCCGGGGGGAGAGCCGCAGGTCCCCGTCGGCGCCGCGCTGCAGGTATCCGCTGTCCCGCATCGCCCGCTCCAGCTCGGAGAGGGTCCGGGCCGATACGGCGGCGTCCTCGCCCAGCTGGCGCGCGAGCGCGTCGAGGTCCATGTCGTCCAGGTTGGCGCCCCGGTGGTGCTGTGCCAGCTGCTCGGCGAGCACGTCGAGCTCGGCGATGTCCTGGAGCACGCCCGTGCCGTCGCCGAGCCCCAGGCCCTCCTGGCCCTCGAAGTCCTCCGACCCGCCCCAGTTCTCACCGGGGCGCAGCGCCTGCAGGTTGGCGTCGAGCTGCCCCAGCTGGTCCATGAGCTCGGGGGACCCGAACGCCTGGGCGGAGAGCTGCATCAGCTCCTGGCGCTGCTCCGGGGACATCGAGTTCAGCATCCGCCGCGCCGCCGCGGCGCGCTGGGCCATGGCGTCGATCAGCTCCTCGACCGACTGCGGGTTCTCGGGGAAGTAGTCCCCGTGCTTGGCCATGAAGTCCTGGAAGTCCTCGTCGGTGTCCTCGCCCCGCCCATGCTTCTCCAGCAGCTCGTTGAGGTCCCGGAGCATCTCCGCCACGGCCTCCCGGTCGGCGTCCGTGGCGTTCTCCAGGGCCTGCTTCATGCCGGCGAAGCGCTGGTCGAGCAGCTCGCGGCCGAGGAGGTCCTTGATCTGCTCGTACGCCTCCCGCGCGGACGGGGACTGCCAGTCGTAGGACGCGAGCTCGTTGACGGCGGCGGCCGTGGAGCTCGGCAGGCCGTCGAGCTGCAGCTCCCGGAAGGAGCGGTCCATCGGGTCCATCCGGGCGTCCCGCAGGAACTGCTCGCGCTCCAGGCGCAGCGCCTTCTCCAGCAGCTTCTTCGCCTCCTCGAGCGTGCCGCCGAGGCTGTGGCGCTTCAGGAGCTCGCGCCGCCGCTGCTGCACGCGCCGGGACAGGTCGTCCAGGCCGTCGCGGCCGCGGCCGCCCCGCCGGAGGAACTCGCGCAGCGCGTGCTCCGGCGAGTACCCGGCCATGACGTCCTCGGAGACGGCCTCGAGCGCCTCGGACAGGTCGACCGGCGGGGCCAGCGGATCGGGTCCTCCGGTGTACCGGCCGTACCTCGAGGACCGGTGGTGTGCGGGCATGATGCCCCCTCTGTGTCTTCTCTGTGTCCCGGTGCGGGTGCTGGGGCCGGGCCGTGCGGTCAGCCGTAGACGGTGCCGGCCGCGTCGGCGTCCTTGGAGATCTTCTGGGCCAGGTAGAGGCCCTCGAGGGCCAGTTCGATCGCGCTGGCCCGCTGCCCCGGGGTGGTCGCCCCGAGGCGTGCCGCGATCTCGTCGTAGGCGGTCGCGGCCCCGTCGTCGTCCCTCGTCAGCTCGGGGAGCGCGGCGAGGAAGTCGTGGGCGGAGACGTCGTCGCCGGTGGACACGGTCGTGCGGCCGTCGAAGGCCTCCACGACCGGCCCGAGGTCGAGGCCGCGGAAGCGGCCGCGGACGGTCTCGGCGGTCGCCCGGCGGAGCAGGTGGTCGAGGACCACTCGCTCGCGGCCCTCCTCGCCGGACTCGAACTCGATCTTGCCGGCCAGGACGTCGGTGGCCGTCTCCATGTCCACCATCCGCGCGACGGCCTCGTCCTCGCCCCGGATGGTGGCGCGCCGCAGCGCCGCCGCCGCGACCGTCTCCGCGCCGGCGATGGCGAAGCGCGCCGACACCCCCGAGCGCTGGTCCACCGCGGAGGACTCCCGCAACAGGCGGGTGAACCGGGCCAGGGTCTCGAGGATCGTCTCCGGGACCTCGGCGATCAGCTCGGCCTCCTGGCGGATCACGGCGATCTCGTCCTCGAGCTCGAGCGGGTAGTGGGTGCGGATCTCGGCGCCGAACCGGTCCTTGAGCGGCGTGATGATCCGGCCGCGGTTCGTGTAGTCCTCGGGGTTGGCCGTGGCCACCACGAGCACGTCCAGCGGCAGCCGCAGGACGTAGCCGCGGATCTGGATGTCGCGCTCCTCCATGACGTTGAGCATGGCCACCTGGATGCGCTCGGCGAGATCGGGCAGCTCGTTGATCGCCACGATCCCGCGGTGCGATCGGGGCACGAGCCCGTAGTGGATGGTCTCCGGGTCCCCGAGCCGGCGGCCCTCGGCGACGCGCATCGGGTCGACGTCCCCGATGAGGTCCGCCACGGACGTGTCCGGGGTGGCGAGCTTCTCGACGTAACGCTCCGAGCGGTGCCGCCAGACCACGGGCAGCTCGTCGCCCTCGAGCAGGATCCGGCGCCGCGACGCCTCGGTCAGCGGCTCCAGGGGGTGCTCGTTGAGCTCCGACCCCTCGATGGCGGGGGACCACTCGTCGAGCAGGCCGGCGAGGGTGCGCAGCAGGCGGGTCTTGCCCTGGCCGCGCTCGCCCAGCAGCACGACGTCGTGGCCGGCGAGCAGGGCCCGCTCGAGCTGGGGCAGGACCGTGCGCCCGAGCCCGTGCAGGCCCGGCCAGGGGTCACCGCCCTCGGCCAGGGTGCGCAGGAGGTTCTCGCGGATCTCCTCGCGCAGCGTCCGGTGGGCGACGCCGGCGGCGCGGAGCTCGCCGAGCGTGCGGATGTCAGGGTGATCGTTGCGATCAGTCACAGCGCCAACTTAACCCCGGCGTCAAGAGGGCGTCCGTGCGCAGTGCCCCGGCGGCGTCGAGGGCGGTGCCCGACGGCGCCCGACCTTGTCCGACGGCTGCCCCTGTGGCCGTGGGGTCCCCGCCAGTACGCTGGTGCATCATGGTCACTCGCAAGACACCACGGAGCACCCTCGTCCTGCTCGTGCGGCACGGGGAGACCCCCACCACGGGCAAGGTCCTGCCCGGGCGGGCCCCCGGCCTGCACCTGTCCGAGCGCGGCCGGGCACAGGCGGACCGGGTGGCGGAGCGGCTCGCGGGGGTGCGCGTGGACGCGGTGTACACGTCCCCGCTCGAGCGCACGCGCGAGACCGCGGCGCCGACCGAGGCCCGGACCGGCCGGGAGGCCGTGGTGGAGCCCGGGCTGCTCGAGTGCGACTTCGGGGAGTGGACCGGCGCGGAGCTCTCGCGCCTCTCCCGGCTCAAGGCCTGGTCGACCGTGCAGCGGGCGCCCTCGACCTTCCGGTTCCCCGGCGGCGAGAGCTTCCCCGAGATGCAGGCGCGCACGGTGGGCGCCGTGGACCGGGTGCGCGCCGCCCACGAGGGCGGTGTGGTGGTGTGCTTCTCGCACGCCGACCCCATCAAGGCGGCGCTCGCCCACGCCCTGGGCACGCACCTGGACCTGTTCCAGCGCATCGTGGTCGACCCGTGCTCGGTCTCGGCGGTCTCGTACCCGCCGGGGCAGGCGCCGGTCGTGCTCACGGTGAACTCCACCGGCGAGCCGCTGGCCGGCCTGAGGGCGTCGTGAGCGGACGCTGATGAGCGAGCTCGTACTCCTGACGGAGGGCCGGATGGAGCTCCTCGGACTGATCCGGGAGAGCAGCAACTCGGCGCTGCTCGTCGAGGTCACCCTCGAGCAGGAGACGGTCTGGGGGATCTACAAGCCCCTCGAGGGCGAGCGGCCGCTGATCGACTTCCGTCCGGGCCTGCACCGGCGGGAGCGCGCCGCGTACGTGCTGAGCGAGCACCTGGGCTGGGGTCTCGTCCCGCCCACCGTCCTGCGGCAGGACGGCCCGTGCGGCCCGGGGTCCCTGCAGCGGTTCGTCGAGCACGACCCGCTGCAGCACTACTTCACCCTCTACGACGCCGCGCCCGACACCCACGACGCCTTGCGCCGGATCGCGCTGTTCGACCTGGTGGCCAACAACGCCGACCGCAAGGGCGGCCACGTGCTGCGGGGCGCCGACGGCCGGATCTGGGGGATCGACCACGGTCTGTGCTTCGCGGCGGCGTTCAAGCTGCGGACGGTCGTCTGGGACTTCTCCGGCGAACCCGTCCCCGAGGACCTGCTCCGGGACATCGCGCCGCTGGCCGACGACGTCCCGGACGAGCTCGCCGAGCTCCTCGACGCCACGGAGGTGGCCGCGCTGCGGCGCCGGGTGCGCCGGCTGCTCGACGAGGCGGTCCTGCCGGTCGACGTCACCGGCCGCCGGATCCCCTGGCCGCTGCTCTGACCGCGAGCCGCACGCCCCGCACCCGCGGACCACGGGTGCGGCCGACCACGGCGGCGCCCCGGCGGCCGCGGCACCGTCGGGCGGCACCGCCTAGCGGCGGCGGCCCGGCGCAGTGCTCAGCGGCGCAGGGTGGTGGACGGGTTCTCGCCGTAGGCCTGCCGGTGGCGGCGGGCGAACTCGCCGGGGTGGGCCATGCCCCAGCGCAGGGCGATGCTGCGCACGGTGTCGCCGCGGGCCGGATCGCCCAGCACCAGGTCGTCGTGGGCGGCCACCAACCGCAGCTCGCGCAGATAGGCGGCGGGCGTGGTCCCGGCGTGGGAGCGGAAGGCCCGGTTGAGCTCCACGGTGCTCACCTCCGCGTGGCGGGCGACGTTCTCCACCGTGATCGGCGAGGACGCGGCGGCGTGCAGGAACTCGACGGCGCGCCGGTAGGCCGTGTGCTGCCCGGCGGTCGACGCCCGCCGGGCCCCGGGTTCCCCGGTGAAGGCGAACGCCTCCAGGGTCGCGACCGACATCCGCCGCCGCAGATCGGCGCGCAGCAGGGGGACGGAGGCGACCTCGGGGTCGGCGAGGACCTGCTGCACGAACGCGAAGGTGCTCCTCCAGTGCCTCTCCCGCGCGGGGGAGCGCGGGCGCGGGTCGTGGAAGGCGACCTCGAGCGTCTCGTCCCCGTAGACCGTCCGGGCGGTCTCCTGCAGCGTGTCCCGGCCGATGTTGACCGAGTCGACCAGCAGCTGGTCCACCTCGCCGTAGTACTCCTGCTCCGGCTGCAGCAGGAACACCCCGAGCCCGGTGCCCATCCGGCCGTCGATGCTCCAGTCGACGCCCCCCGCGCGCGGCAGGACCACCGAGAAGATCTCGTCGAGCACCATCCGGCCGGCGATGCTCCCGCGGAAGGTGAGCCGGCCCAGATTGAGGTCGGGATCGCCCCGGACGTCCTGGCGGTAGAGGAAGGACGACCGGTCCTCGACCGTGCCCATCCGCGCACTGGTGTAGATCTGCTGCAGCGCTTCGTTGGCCACCTCAGGGTCGGTGGTCGCCACGTGCAGGTGGAGCGGCGTCTCCGGCGGCGTCTGCGTCTCGTGGGGCATTCCGGTCAGCTCCGCAGGGTGGTGGCCGGGGACTGCCCGTGCCGGTCCCGGTAGGCGGCGGCGAAGCGTCCGCGGTGGGCGAAGCCCCAGCGCGCCGCGACCGCCTCCACGGTCGATCCGGTGGTGGGGTCGGCCGCCAGCAGCTCCCGGTGGGCGGCGTCGAGCCGGAGGGCGCGCAGATAGGCGGTCGGGGTGGTCCCCAGTTCCCGGCGGAAGGCCGCCTGGAGCCCGCGCACGCTCATCCTGGCGGCCGCGGCGATGTCGGCCGGGCCGATGTCGGCGGCCATGTGCTCCTCGATGAAGGCGACGGCCCGCCGCACCCCGGCCGGAGCCGGGCGGGACTGCCCGGGAGCCGTTTCCTGGCGGTCCAGGAAGGAGCCCGGAAAGGTGTGGAGCAGGGCGGTGACGAGGGATCGGGCGGCCTCGGACCGGATCAGGGGGCTGCTCATCGCCCGGTCGTCGGGCAGGAGGTCTCGGGCCAGGTGGGAGACCGTCCCCCGCCAGTACTGGATCATGGCCGGCGACACCGGGTGGGTCCCCGTGAACTCCAGCCGGAAGCTCTCGTTCCCCAGCAGCAGCCGGGCGTGGTCCTGCACCGCCGAGGGGTCCAGGGACACGGTGGTCGCCTCGAGGTCCTCCCACCAGGTGCTGAAGGTGCGCTGCGGGAACAGGAAGGGCCCGGAGCGGGGAAAGCGGTCCCCGGCGCTGGTGGCGCTCAGAGTGCCCGCCGTCACGTGGCACACCCGCAGGACGCCCGCGCCGTCCGCCCTGCCGGTGCACGAGGAGCCCATCAACCGCACGCGCTCGTAAGCCACGGGCCCGATCCCGGTGGTGGCCAGGGTCATGTCGAAATCGCCCTCCGGGGACCGGCGCACTCCCCGGAGGGCGTAGACCTCGTCGAGCACCGCGATGCCTTCGGCCAGGTCTCGGGTGGCGAAGTGGGACCGCTGCACCTGGGAGTCCATGGTCCGCAGATTACGCCCGACCGCGGACGGAGTCGACCGTGGGCCGGCCCGCCCGGGGCCGGGGGCGTGCCAGGCCGGGCCACGGGGAGCAGCGCCCCGCTGACCCGGGAGCACGGCCGGTGACGGCGGGCGGGGAGTGCGGCATCCTGGGAGAGTGCCGCACCTGGTCCTGGAGGTCGACCCCGTCCTGTGGTTCCTGCTGTCGCCGCGACGCCGGAGCCCGCGCTTCACGGTGGACGTGCCCGGCACGGACACGGTCGGTCACGTGGTGCGCATGGTCGGCATCCCGCCGACCGAGGTCGGCCCGCTGCGCCTCGACGGGCGTCCCGTGGGACTGGAGGCCCGTCCCACCGCCGGGTCGCCCCCCGGCACGGCCCCCGTGCTGGGCGTCCGTCCCCGTCAGCGGCCCCAGCCCACCCGGCACACGCCGCCACGCTTCCTGCTGGACGTCCACCTGCGTCCCCTCGCCCGCCGGCTCCGCCTGTTGGGGCTCGACGCCGCGTGGGAGCCCGACGCCGAGGACGCCCACCTCGTGGAGCGGGCCGCCCGGGAACAGCGGGTGCTGCTGACCGAGGACCGGGGCCTGCTGCACCGCGGCGCCCTGCCGGAGGGCGCCCTCGTGCGCGGCGGGGACGCCGACGAGCAGCTGGCCGACGTCCTGGAGCGCTTCGCCCCGCCCCTGGCGCCGTGGACGCGGTGCCTGCGCTGCGGCGCCCCGCTCGCCGCAGCGAGCGCGGAGGACGTCGCCGACCAGCTGCTGCCGCGCACCCGCCGGGCCTACCGGGAGTTCTCCCGGTGCACGGGCTGCGGCCGGGCGTACTGGCGCGGAGCCCACGCCGGGCGCCTGGACGCCGTCGTCGCCCGCGCCGAGCAGGTGCTGGCGGCGGACCCGGACGGGCCGGGCCGCCCGCGGTCGTGAGCGGGGCGGTGTCCGCGGCGGGAGCCCGGGGCCGTCCGCCGAGGCCTTCGTCCGGGGGGGCGGCCCCGGATGCGTGCTGCGCTCCGGAGCCCTTGCCGGAGCCCTTGCCGGAGCCCTTGCCGGAGCCCTTGCCGGAGGGCGGGCGCGGGCGTAGCTTGGTGGTCATGTTCCTGTCCTGATGCCCCGGCCCGCGTCCGCGGCCGGCACCGTCGATCCGAGCCCAGGGGGCTCCGCGCATCCGGTGCCGCACTCGCCCGGTGGGCCCGACCTCCCGCATCGACAGGACTCCACCGTGACCTCCACCGCGTCCTCGGCGGCGACCGCCGCCCCGCACCGCTCCGCCCACCTGCGCCTGGACGGCATCGGCGTCAGCCACCCCGGCCGCCGGGTCCTCACCGACGTGTCGCTGACCGTCGCCACCAGCGAGCGCATCGGCCTGATCGGGGAGAACGGCGCCGGCAAGACCACCCTGCTGCACGTGGCCGCCGGCCTCCTGGTGCCGGGCACCGGCACGGTGCGCCGCCCGGAGCGAACCGGGCTGCTCCGCCAGGAGTTGGAGCTCCCCGCCACCACCACCCTGGCCCAGGTCGTCGAGCAGGCCGTCGTGGAGGTCCGCGCCCTGGAGCACCGGCTCACCGCGCTCGCCGCCGGCATCGCCGAGGCTCCCGACGACGCCGCGACGGCGGACGCCTACGACACCGTGCTCCGGGACGCGGAGCGCCACGGGCTGTGGGCCCTCGAGGCCCGCATCGAGACGGTCCTGGGCGGGATGGGCCTGGCCCGGCTGCCGAGGAGCCGGGCGGTCGGGGAGCTGTCCGGCGGGCAGCGCCGCCGGCTCGCGCTCGCGGCGCTGCTGCTGGCCCGCCCCACGGCACTGCTGCTCGACGAGCCGACGAACCACCTCGACGACGACGCCGTCGACTTCCTCGCCGACGAGCTGGCCGGCTGGCGGGGCCCGGTGCTCCTGGCCAGTCACGACCGCTGGTTCCTGGACGAGGTGGCCACCGGGGTGGTCGACCTCGACCCCGCCATGGGTCCCGACGAGTCCGCGGGCGGACCGCCCCGGCAGGGCACCTCCTCCACGGGTGGCTACAGCGCCCACCTCGCGCAGCGGGAGCTCGCCCGCCGCCGCTGGGCCGAGCGCTTCGCCGCCCAGGGTCAGGAGCGGGAGCGGCTGCAGGAGATCGCCGAGGTCTCCGGCCGGGAGATCTTCCACACCACGGCCCCGAAGTCGGAGGGACGGATCACCCGGAAGTTCTACAGCGACCGCGCCGCCAAGACCGTCGGCGGCCGGGTGCGCTCGGCCCGACACCGGCTGGACGCGCTCGAGCGGACCGCGGTGGGCGCCCCGCCGGAACCCCTGAGCTTCGCGGGGTTCGACCGGGGCGCGGAGCCCGCGATCGACGCCGACCTCCCGCTGGTCCGGCTGAGCGGGGCGCGGGTCGCCGGACGCCTGGCGCCGACCGACCTCGAGCTGCGCGCCGGTGACCGGCTGCTGGTCGAGGGTCCGAACGGCAGCGGGAAGTCGACGCTGCTCGCCGTGCTGGCGGGGGAGCTGCGTCCCAACGGCGGGGCCGTGGAGCGGCAGGGCTCCGTCGCCGTCGGCCGCCTGGCCCAGGACGACTCCTGGCCGGACCTGTCGTGCCCGGCCGAGGCGGCCTTCCGCTCCCGGCTGCGCGCCGGGGACCGCGCCCCGACGCTGGCGGAGCTGGGCCTGCTGCGCGACGGCGACGCCTCCCGCCCCCTCGGCGAGCTCTCCCCCGGCCAGCGCCGGAGGGTCGCGCTCGCGGCCCTGGTCGCGGAGCCCGCCCCGCTGCTGCTGCTGGACGAGCCCACCAACCACCTGTCGCTGGCCCTGGCCGAGGAGCTCGAGCGGGCGCTGGAGGACTACCCGGGCACGGTGGTGCTGGCCACGCACGACCGGTGGGTCCGGCGGCGCTGGCGGGGCCGGGTCCTCCCCGTGCGGTCCGGGGCGGACTGAGCGCCCCCGACGCCCGCCTACGGTGCCGCCGCGGGCCGGGGGCGGCGGTGTCCTCGCGCACGTACGCCTCGATCTTCCGTCCGTGCCGGCGCCGTCCCGAGATCGGCCTGAGCATGTTCCGGCAATCCTGTCCTCCGCTCTTGCCCCGAAATGGAAAGCGCGCTTACCTTTGAGGTCCACGCAGAACCACGGAGGAGGAGTCATGTCTGCAGCTGCAGGCGGGAACTGGTGGCGGAAAATGTTGGCGGCCGGGTTCCTGTCCTTCGCCGCCCTGGGGCTCGCGGGGTGCGACGACTCCGGAACCGGCGGCGAGGAGGGCACGGAGCAGGAGGCCCCCGCCGGAGGCGAGGAGACCGCCGGCGGCGAGGCCACCGACGCGATCGAGGAGAACGCCACGACCCAGGGTGAGGGCCCCACAGAGGGCGAGCACCCCGCGGAGGAGAACCACGAGGAGGGCGAGCGCTGACCCGGTGAGCCCCCGGCCGGCGGCGCCGTCCGGGGGCTCGCGGTGGGATCCGTCCGCCCCGCCGGGTCACCGGGCGGTCGGTGCGCAGGTCCTGAGCCGGGTCCGCCCGCACACCCCCGGCCGCCGTCCTCGGGCGATCCGGGCCGGCCGCGCTGTCCGATGGCTGTCAGCCCCACAAGAGTGGGCAGCCACCGGGCCGGCGGACGGTCCAGGATGGAACCAACTCCTGCAGGAGCGACCGGGGGACTCCGGTCGAGGTCGCTTCCGGAGCCGCTCGCTCCTGGCTGCCGTACCGCCGGGGGGAGCCGCACGCGAAAGGCCCGCCGTGACCACTCCAGCCGTTCCCGAGCTGCCCCGGCTCTCCGGCCGCTCCCCGGCCGAGCCGGGGAGTGCGCATCCCCGCCGTCCGTTCGAGCCGGCGGCCACGGGCGCCCTGCTGCTGCTCCTCGCCCTCACCGTGGTCCTGGCCGTCCTCGTCCGCGCCGTGCCGGTAGGGCCCCTGGTCACGGTGGCGCTGCTGCTGGTCGTGTCCGTCGCTGTGCTCGGGCTCGGCGGCCGGCAGGACGGCGGACCCTTCCCGGCGGGCCGCCCGGAGGATCCCGCCGACGAGGCGCCGGAGACGCAGGGGGTCTACTACTACGACCGGCACGGCCGCCCGGTGCCGATCGACGACGCGTTCTGAGCGGCGTCCCGTTCTGAGCGGCGGCCCGTTCCGGGCCGGTGCGATCGCCGCGTCCGCGCCGCCGCCGTGTCCGAATCGTGTCCGTCATCTTCGCCCATGTTGGCCAATGAGCCCTGACCTGCGCTTACGTTGGTGACGTTGCACCAGCACGGGGCTCGGGAGGCGTTCGGGGGAACGCGCCGCGGGCCGGCACCAGTCGCGAAGCGGTCCTCGCTTCTCCACCGGATGGGACAGAACCATGAGAAGAACCACCAGGGCAGTCACGGCCGCCGCCTTCGCGGCAGGAGTCGGTCTCGTTGCCGCCGCACCGGCGCAGGCGATGGAGATCTACGACATCAGCGACGCCACGCGGATCGCCGAGGGGGCGGCCGTCCAGGGCACCTACACGGTCACGTGCACGGCCGGGAGCAACGTCTTCGTCTCCCTCAACGTGACCCAGCGGGTCTCCGAGGGGCGGATCGCCAACGGCAGCTACTTCAAGCAGTGGGTCTGCGAGGGTGGCGAGGTCGAGCTGGACTACCAGGCCGTGGCCTTCAACATGGCCTTCGACGAGGGGCCTGCAGTGATCTCCGGATTCATCCAGGAGTGCGAGACGGAGTTCTGCGGGACGGGCACGAACCTGCCGCTGCAGGTCATCCAGATCAGTGACGAGGACCCGGACCCGGCCGCCTAGGCCAGCCGCGAGCGGCCCCGTCCCTGCGCGGGACGGGGCCGCTCCACGTCTCCGCCCCGGGAACACAGCCCGAAAGCAACACTGCCCGAAAGTCCAGTGCCCACCGGGACCCCCAGTTCTATAGTCAAAAGCATCGACCGCACATCTCTCCCCCCACGCCCCCCGCAGTGGCTCGACGACCGCGCCGTCCCCGTCCTCCACGAGGAGACCCTCACGAGGCAGCCGGCGCGGGTCGACGCCGTGAGCCGCGCAGACCCCGCCGTGAAGGGCTACCGCACGGTCTGCCGGGAGCTCCTGGAGAGGGCCGGACTGTGAGTGCCCCCGCCGTCGAGCTGCGCCGCCCCGAGGGCCGGTGGCACCGCCACCGGGAGATGGTCTGGGGCACCTCCGTGACCCTCGACGTCCGCGCCGGCGAGGAGGGCCTGCCCCCTGGGCCCGCCGTGCAGCACGCGCTGGACACGGCCGTGGCCAACATGCGGTGGGTCGACGCCGTCTTCTCCACCTACCGCCCCGACTCGCTCGTGACGGCGCTCCGCTCCGGTCTGCTCGACGAGCGCCGGCTCAGCCGCTGGGACGCCGCCCAGGGCGCCCTGCTGGACGTGCTCCAGCGCTGCCGGGAGGCCCGGCAGCTGACCGACGGCTGCTTCGACCCGTGGGCGGTGCGCGGCGGCTTCGACCCCTCCGGCTACGTCACGGCGTGGGCCGTGGAACGGATCGCCGACGACCTGGTCCGCGCCGGGTGCGCGAACGTCTGCGTGGACGCGGGCGGGGACGTCGTCACCCGGGGCTCCGCCGCGCCCGGGACGCCCTGGGCGGTCGGGATCCGCCACCCGGACGATGCCGGCGCCGTCACCGGGACGGTGCTGCCCGGCAACGGCGCGGTCTCGACCTCGGGCACCACCGAGCGCCCCGCGCACATCGTGGACCCGCGCACCGGCCGGCCCGCGACGGGCGCCCGGTCCGCGACGGTCGTCGGCCCGGACGCGCGCCTGGCCGGGGTGCTCGCCACGGCCCTCGTGGTCGCCGGCCGGGACGGGGCCCGCTGGTTCACCGGCCTGGGCGAGTGGTCCGCCTGGAGCGTGGACCCGGCGCCCGCGGACACGGCGTGGTCGGTCGGCCGGGAGCACCACCTCGCCCGCTGAGTCCCCGCCCGGCCCCGCCGGTGGCTAGGGTGGTGGCGGTGAGCACCCACCCTGACACCGCCCCGGCCCCCGTCCCCGACATCGCCCGCACCGGCATGGTCCGGGTCCGAGGAGCCTCCGAGCACAACCTGCGCCACGTGGACGTGGACGTCCCCCGCGACGCGATCGTCGCCTTCACCGGGGTCTCCGGGTCCGGCAAGTCCTCCCTGGCCTTCGGTACCATCTACGCCGAGGCGCAGCGGCGCTACCTCGAGTCCGTGGCGCCCTACGCCCGGCGCCTGATCCAGCAGGGGCACAATCCCGCGGTGGAGGCGATCACCGGGCTGCCGCCGGCCGTCGCGCTGCAGCAGCGGCGCGGCGCGCCCAGCTCGCGCTCCACGGTGGGCACCCTCACCACCCTGTCCAACTCGATGCGCATGCTCTACTCCCGGGCGGGCACCTACCCGGACTCGGCCGCCGGGAGCCTGGACTCGGACGCCTTCTCGCCCAACACCGCCGCCGGCGCCTGCCCCCGGTGCTCAGGCCTGGGCACCGTGCACGACGTCACCGAGTCCTCCCTGGTCCCGGACCCGGCGCTCAGCATCCGGGACGGGGCCATCGCGGCGTGGCCCGGGGCCTGGCAGGGCAAGAACCTGCGCGACATCCTGAGCCACCTGGGCCACGACGTCGACGTGCCCTGGCGCGAGCTGCCGCGGGAGGAGCGCGACTGGATCCTGTTCACCGAGGAGCAGCCGGTCGTGGAGGTCACCCCGCAGCGGGACCGGGTGGCGAAGCCGTACAAGGGCCGGTTCTGGAGCGCCAGGAGCTACGTCCTGCACACCCTGGCGGACTCCGCGAGCCAGCAGATGCGCGAGCGCGTGCTGCAGTACGTGGTCACGGGGCCCTGTCCCGGTTGCGCCGGCAGCGGGCTGCGCCCCGAGGCGCTCGCCGTGACCTTCGCGGGCCGGAGCATCGCCGAGCTCAACGGGGCGTCGCTGGGCGAGCTGGCCGAGGTGGTCCGGCCCACGGCCGCCCTCGAGCACGCCGGCACCGCCTCCCGGGCCGTGTCCTCGGGGGAGCGCAGCGAGGCCGCGGTGACCATCGCCAAGGACCTGCTCGCCCGGCTGCAGGTGCTCCTGGACCTGGGCCTGGGCTACCTGAGCCTGGACCGGTCCACGCCCACGCTCTCCCCGGGGGAGATGCAGCGGCTGCGGATCGCCACCCAGCTGCGCTCCGGGCTCTTCGGCGTGGTCTACGTGCTGGACGAGCCCTCGGCGGGCCTGCACCCGGCCGACGCCGAGCCGCTGCTGGCCGTGCTCGAGGAGCTGAAGGCCTCCGGGAACTCGGTGTTCGTGGTGGAGCACGACATGGCCGTGGTGCGGCGCTCCGACTGGGTCGTGGACGTGGGACCCCAGGCCGGGGACCGCGGCGGCTCGGTGCTGTACAGCGGGCCCGTCCCCGGCCTGGCCGACGTGGCGGAGTCCGCCACGCGCCCGTTCCTGTTCCCGGACAGCTCCCCGGACGGCTCTCCGGACGGGTCCCGGGAGACGGCGGCGGGGCGTGCGCCCCGCCCGGTCGAGCGGCGGCTGCGGCTGCGCGGGGTCACCCGCCACAACCTGGTGGACCTCGACGCGGAGATCCCGCTGGGCGTGCTCACCGCTGTCACCGGGGTCTCCGGCTCGGGCAAGTCCACGCTGGTCAGCCAGGTCCTGGCGGAGACGGTCGGCCGGCACGTGCACGGCGAGGCGCCCCCGGAGCCCGCCGACCCGGAGTCCGCCGGACCCGGGGGCGACGCCGGGCTCGCCGCCGGGGCCCGGGTGGGCGGAGTCGAAGGCCTGGAGCACCTGGACCGGCTGATCCGGGTGGACCAGCGGCCCATCGGCCGGACCCCGCGCTCCAACCTGGCGACCTACACGGGGCTGTTCGACGCGGTCCGCAAGCTCTACGCCGCCACCGACGAGGCCCGCGCCCGCGGCTACGGGCCCGGGCGGTTCTCCTTCAACGTGACCGGCGGCCGGTGCGAGACGTGCCAGGGCGAGGGCTTCCTGGCCGTCGAGCTGCTGTTCCTGCCCGGCACCTACGGGCCCTGCCCCGACTGCCGGGGCGCCCGCTACAACCCCGAGACGCTGGAGGTCACCCACCGGGGCCGGAGCATCGCCGACGTCCTGGGCATGCGCGTGGAGACCGCCGCGGAGTTCCTCGCGGACGTCCCGGCCGCCGCGCGCAGCCTGCGCACCCTGCTCGACGTGGGGCTCGGCTACCTGCGGCTCGGTCAGCCGGCCACCGAGCTCTCCGGGGGCGAGGCGCAGCGGATCAAGCTGGCCACGGAGCTGCAGCGGGCCCGGCGCGGCCACACCCTGTACCTCCTGGACGAGCCCACCACCGGACTGCACCCGCAGGACGTGCAGCTGCTGCTGCGCCAGCTGAACCGGCTGGTGGACGCCGGCAACACCGTGGTGGTGGTCGAGCACGCCATGGACGTGGTGGCGTCCTCGGACTGGGTGATCGACATGGGACCGTCCGGCGGTGCGGCCGGCGGGCGGATCGTGTGCGCGGGCACCCCGGCCGAGGTCGCCGCGTGCCCGGCGAGCCGCACGGCTCCCTACCTGGCCGCCGCCCTGGCCTGATCCCCGCCCCCGCTGCTCCCCCCTGCGCCGAGGTCGCGGCTGGCGGCGACCCGGCACGGCGGCGTCGCCGTCAGCCGCAACCTCGCGCGTCAGGCCCGCCACCGCCTCCGGTGCAGCTCGCGCACCGCGGGAGCCAGCTCGGGGCACGGGCCGTCCACGGGCACCCCTGGGGCCACCTGGGAGATCGGCAGCGCCGCGACGGGGGCGGGCGGGGCGCCGAGTTCGTGCAACCACCGGCCGAGCTGCGCCGACGAGGAGGCGTGGACGATGCGGCCCAGCCCCACCTAGGCGTGCGCGGCCGAGCACATGGGGCAGTGCTCGCCCGAGGTGTAGACCGTGGCCGCGGCGCGCTGCTCCGGGGTCAGGTGAGCGGCCGCCCATCGGGCGATCTCGAACTCGGGGTGCCGGGTCGCGTCACCGCCGGCCACCCGGTTGCGGTCCTCGAACAGGACCTCCCCCGGGGCCGAGACGAGCACCGAGCCGAACGGCTCGTCCCCGGCGTCGAGGGCCTCGCGGGCGAGCTCCACGCAGCGTCGCAGGTGTCGGCGGTCGGTCTCCGAGATGCCCATGGGACCAGCCTACGGGCGGCGGCGCGCCGGAGCCCGCGGGCCGGCCCGGGACATCTGCCCGGGAGCGCCCACCGCACTCCGCCCACCGCCTCGGACCGGTCCCGTCCGCCGGGTCACGTCGGGCCGGCCCCGTCCGCTCGGTCGGACCGGCGCCGTCCCGGCCGCCCGTCAGGGCCGGCCGTCATGTTCGTCCGTCCCCTCGACGACCCCTTCGAGCACCTCCATCACCACGGCGCGCGCCCGGGTCTCGGCCGCTGCCGCGTCCCCGGAGGCGACGGCGGCGGCCGTGGCCACGTGGTCCCCGAGCGCCCCGGGATCCGGGGAGCGGGGCATGAGCCCCAGTGCCGTGCGGCCGGAGAGCACCTCGGCCACCACGCCCTGCAGGGCGGCGAGCATCGGATTGCCGCTCGCCTCCAGCAGCAGCGCGTGGTAGGCGGTGTCCACCTGCAGGTACTCGGGATCCGTGCCGCGGCGGGCCTCGCCGAGCTCCCGCAGCCGGGCGGCGAGCTCCACCAGGCGCCGGCGGGTGGACTCGTCGGCGCGGACAGCGGCCAGGCGGGCTGCCACGGGCTCGATCGCGGTGCGCAGCTCCGTGAGGCTCCGCAGCTGCTCGTCCCGCCCCGGGCCGCCGAGCCGCCACCGGATCAGCCGGGGGTCGAACGGGTTCCAGTCCCGCGGCGGACGGACGGTGACACCGACCCGCCGCCGGGCCTCCACCATGCCCATGGACTCGAGCACGCGCACCACCTCCCGCACGAGCGTGCGGGAGACCCCGAACTCCTTCTCGAGGACCGCGAGCGTCAGGACGGTGCCCGGCGCCCGCGCTCCGGAGGCGATGCTCTCGCCGAGCCGGTCCAGCACCCCGCTGTGCTGCTCCACCCCGTGCATCGGCGCTCCGTCCGTCATGTGCGGCGCAGCCGCGCCGACCCTGTTGCCAAAAGTATGATCTTTCTGTCAGCCTATCGTGTGTCGTGGCTCACGACGAGACCCCATGGCCTGCGCACAGGCACGAGACCAACGGAGAAACGCAGTGGAAGACTGGACACAGACCCTCGGCACCGCGCCGCTGCTGGCGATCGCAGCAGCGGCCATCGCACTGATCCTGGTCCTGGTGATCAAGTTCAAGCTGCACGCCTTCCTGACCCTGATCCTCGTGGCGCTGCTGACGGCGTTCGCCACCGGCATCCCCACGGGAATGATCGTGGACACCGCGGTCACTGCCTTCGGCGGCACGCTCGGCTCGGTGGCCCTGCTCATCGGTCTCGGCGCCATGCTCGGCAAGCTCGTGGAGCACAGCGGCGGCGCCCGGGTGCTCGCCGACAAGCTCGTGGACATCTTCGGTGAGAAGCGCGCGCCCTTCGGGCTCGGCATCGCCTCCCTGATCATGGGTTTCCCGATCTTCTTCGACGCCGGCCTCGTGGTCATGCTGCCGATCATCTTCGCGGTCGCCCGCCGCGTGAGCGGCAACAACGTACTGCTCTACGGCATCCCCGCCGCCGGCGCGTTCTCGGTCATGCACGTCTTCGTGCCGCCGCACCCCGGTCCCGTGGCCGCCACCGAGCTCTACGGTGCCGACCTCGGCATGGTCCTGCTCATCGGCCTGCTGCTGGCCTTCCCGCTCTGGTACGTCTCCGCCTACCTGTGGGGGAAGCGCGTGGGCACCAAGTACGTCCTGCCCGTCCCGGGCTTCTTCGGCGACGTCGATCCCGACCAGCCCGCCAACCCGCCGCGGGTCGGCACGATCATCGCCCTGCTGCTGCTGCCCCTCGTGCTCATCTTCATGAACACCGGACTGGACTTCCTGCGCGCCGCCGGGGCGGTCTCCGAGGACGCCGAGTGGTTCCAGGTGCTCTCCGCCCTCGGGGCGTCCCCGGTCGCCCTGCTGATCTCGGTCCTCGTGGCCCTGTTCGTCCTCGGCACCCGCCGCGGCGAGCGCGGCACCGCCCTGGAGAAGGTCATCGACTCCTCCCTGGGCCCGGTCGCCTCCGTCATCCTCATCACCGGCGCCGGCGGCATGTTCGGCGGCATCCTGCGCGCCTCGGGCATCGGCGACGCCCTCGCGTCCTCGCTGGACGGCATCGGGCTGCCCGTCATCTTCGCGGCCTACATCATCGCCGTGGTCCTGCGCCTGGCCCAGGGCTCGGCCACGGTGGCCCTCGTCACCGCCGCCGGCCTCATGGCCCCGGCCGTGGCCGCGGGCGGCTTCAACTCCGTGGAGGTCGCGGCCGTGGTCCTGGCCACCGCCGCCGGCTCGGTCTTCGCCGGGCACGTCAACGACTCCGGGTTCTGGCTCGTGGGCCGGCTCATGGGCATGGACGTCAAGACCACGCTGAAGACCTGGACGGTCCAGCAGGCTCTCGAGTCCGTCGTCGGCTTCGCCATCGTCCTCGTCATCTTCTACATCGCGTGAGGTCCCCAGTGCGCAACATCTTCGACATCACCGGCCGGCTCGCCCTCGTCACCGGCTCCTCCCGAGGGCTGGGGCGGGCCCTGGCCACGGGACTCGCCCAGGCGGGCGCCCGCGTGGTCCTGCACGGGCGCGACGCCGAGGTCCTCGCCCGGGTGCGCGACGAGATCGCCGACGGCACGGGCACGGCCCCGGTCACGGCGGCCTTCGACCTCACCGACGCCGAGGCGGTCCGGACGGGGATCGACGCGGTCCTCGCCGAGCACGGCGTCCCGGACATCCTGGTGAACAACGCCGGGATCCAGCGCCGCGCCCCCTTCGCCGAGTTCGCGGCCCAGGACTGGGAGGACATCGTCGCGGCGAACCTCTCGAGCGTGTTCCACGTGTCCCGCGCCGTGGTCCCCGGCATGCAGGAGCGCGGCTCGGGCAAGATCGTCAACATCGGCTCCGTGCAGTCGGTGCTCGCCCGGCAGACCATCGCCCCGTACTCCGCCACCAAGGGCGGGGTGGTCATGCTCACCAAGGGGATGGCCGCGGACCTCGCCCGGCACAACATCCAGGTCAACGCGATCTCGCCCGGGTACTTCGCCACCGAGATGAACCAGGCGCTGATCGAGGACGAGACGTTCAACCGCTGGGTGGTCGAGCGCACCCCGGCCCGGCGCTGGGGACAGGTCGAGGAGCTCGTGGGCACGCTGGTCTACCTGTGCTCGGACGCCTCCAGCTTCGTCTCGGGGCACAACGTCCTGGTCGACGGCGGCATGACCTCCGTCCTCTGACCCGCAGCACCACCCCGCCCGACCCGCACGCACCAGGAAGAGAGCTCATGAAGGCCATCGTGATCCACGGCAAGGACGACCTGCGCGTCGAGGAGGTCCCCACCCCGGAGCCCGCCGAGGGCCAGGTCCGGCTCCGGATCGCCTACGGCGGGGTGTGCGGGTCGGACCTGCACTACTGGGCCGAGGGCGCCAACGGCGAGT
Organism: Kocuria aegyptia; assembly: GCF_039530085.1. Classification (NCBI taxonomy): domain Bacteria; kingdom Bacillati; phylum Actinomycetota; class Actinomycetes; order Micrococcales; family Micrococcaceae; genus Kocuria; species Kocuria aegyptia. Next base: position 75,553 of record NZ_BAAAOA010000027.1, on the reverse strand, counting down.
ACGTGGTCCGGGAGCCCCTCGTGCCCGGCCACGAGGTCTCCGGCACGGTGGACCTCGACCCCTCCGGTGAGCTGGCGCCCGGCACCCCGGTGACGGTCCACCCGGCCACCTTCGGCACCCCCGAGCCCGGGATCGAGGACCGGCGCCACCTGTGGCCCGGCGGGGCCTACCTGGGCAGCGCCTCCACCTGGCCGCACACCCAGGGCGGGATGAGCGAGCACCTGCTGGTCCGCCGGGACATGGTCCGGGTGCTCCCGGCCGGTCTGCCCCTGCGCCGGGCCGCGCTGGCCGAGCCGCTGGCCGTGGCGCTGCACGGGCTCACCGTGGCCGGGGACGTGACCGGCCGGCGCGTGCTCGTCTCCGGGTCCGGGCCGATCGGCCTGCTCGCAGCCGCGGCGGCCCTGGCCCGCGGCGCGGCCGAGGTCGTGGCCACCGACGTCCTCGAGGGCCCCCTCGAGCGGGCGCGCGGGATCGGCGTGCACGGCACCGTCCGGGTGGGGGCCGAGCAGATCCCGCCCGAGGCGTTCGACGTGGTCCTGGAGTGCTCCGGCGTGCCCGCGGCCGTCAGCCCCGCGCTGCGGGGCGCCCGCCGCGGCGGCGTCGTGGTCCAGGTGGGGATGGTGCCGGACGAGGCGCGGCCCGTGAACCTGGCCCCGCTGGTCTCCAAGGAGCTCCAGCTGCGCGGGTCCTTCCGCTTCGACGACGAGATCGACGAGGCGGTCGAGCTGCTCGCCGCGCGCCCCGGGATCGAGGACGTGATCACGCACGAGTTCCCCGCCGACCGCGCCACCGAGGCCTTCGCCACGGCCCGGGACTCGGCCGTCTCCGGCAAGGTCCTGGTCTGCCTGGCCCACCTGCAGGGGCGCTGATGCCCGGGTCGGCCGGAGCCGGGCACCCGGACCCCGTGGTGGTGGGCGTCGACATCGGCACCACGAGCACCAAGGCGGTGGCCTTCGCCGTGGGCGGGGAGCAGCTCGCCGCCTCCTCGGCCGGCTACCCGTTGGAGGAGCCGCATCCCGGCCACGCCGTGCAGGACCCCGAGCTGATCCTGCGGGCGGTGCTGGACACCGTCCGCGCGGTGGTCTACGAGGTGGGGGCGGAGCGCGTGGCCGGGCTGTCCTTCAGCGCCGCGATGCACAGCCTGCTCGGCCTCTCGCCCGAGGGCGAGCCCCTCACCCCGCTCGTCACCTGGGCCGACACCCGGGCCGGCGTCCAGGCGGAACGACTGCGCGCGAGCGCGGGCGGGCTCGCGCTGCACCGGCGCACGGGCACCCCGGTGCACCCGATGTCCCCGCTGCCCAAGCTCGTGTGGTTCCACGACCAGGAGCCCAAGCTGTGCGAGCGCGTCGCGTTCTGGGCCGGCGTCAAGGAGTTCGTGCTGCTGCGGCTGTGCAACGCGCTCGTGGTGGACCACTCGGTGGCCTCGGCCACCGGCCTCATGAACATCCACGAGCTCGCCTGGGACGCCGAGGCCCTCGGCCGCGCCGGGATCCTGCCCGAGCAGCTACCCGAGCTCGTGCCCACCACCCACGTCCTGCCCGGGCTCACGGACGAGGGCGCCCGGGCCACCGGGCTGCCCGCCACCACGCCCGTGGTGGTGGGGGCCAGCGACGGGCCGCTGGCCAACCTCGGCCTGGGTGCGGTCCGGCCCGGGGTCGCAGCCTGCTCGATCGGCACGAGCGGCGCGCTGCGCGTCGTCGTCGACCGCCCCGTGGTGGACCCGCTGGGGCGGGTCTTCTGCTACGCCCTGACCCCGGGGCGCTGGGTGGTCGGCGGGGCGATCAACAACGGCGGCGTGGTCCTGGGCTGGGCCGGGGACGCCCTCGCCCCCGACCTGGGGGAGGAGCCGGAAGAGGAGCTGCTCGCGCTCGCGGCGAGCGTCCCGGCCGGGTCCGGGGGGCTGCTCATGCTGCCCTACCTGCTCAGCGAGCGCGCCCCGCACTGGAGCTCCCTGCCCCGGGGCGCCTACGTGGGGCTGACCCGCGCCCACCGCCGTGAGCACCTGGTGCGCGCGGCCCTGGAGGGGGTGTGCCAGCAGCTCGGGCTGGTCCTGCAGTCGATGCGCGCGGCCGGCCTGACCGTGGAGCAGATCCGCGCCACCGGGGGCTTCGCCCGCAGCCCGCTGTGGCGGCAGCTGCTCGCCGACGTCCTCGGCACGGACATCTCCTTCGCCTCGGGCCACGAGGGCTCCGGGTTCGGCGCCGCGCTGCTCGGGATGCAGGCGCTCGGGCTCATCGAGTCCGTCGACGTGGCCGCGGACCTGGTGGAGGTGGAGTCGGTCGTGCGCCCGGACCCCGCCGACGCCGCGGTCCACGCGTCCCTGCAGCCGGTGTTCGAGCAGCTCTACGAGGCGCTCGTGCCCACGTTCACGTCCCTGCGCCGGCTGGCGCCCGCCCTGCCGCTCGAGCGCGGCTGACCGTCCCGGCGGTCCCGCCCCCGCTCCGCCGGCCGGTCCTGCCCCGCCCGGCGTCCCGGGACGACTCCGTGCACGCCCGGGAGGCGCATCGGCGGGCCTGCGTGGGACAATGGACCCGTCCTGTGTACGGGCGGGACCGTCCGGCCCCGCCCGCGGATCGTCGGTGCCGAGGGGGCCCGCCATGATCTCGAGAGCGGACGTGGAAGAACTCCACCAGTGGGTCCGCGGACCGGTCCTGCTGCCGGACGAGGACGGCTTCGCGGAGGAGGTCGCCGGCTTCAACCTGGCCGCCGTGCACCACCCGGACGTGGTGGCCGGCGTGGTCGACACCGCCGACGTGGTGGCCGTGATGCAGTGGGCCGCCGCCCACCACGAGCCCGTGGGGGTCCAGTCCACCGGCCACGGCGCGGACCAGCCCATGGAGGGCGGGCTGCTCGTCACGACCCACCGGATGCAGGAGCTCGAGGTCGACCCCCGCCGCCGGACGGCGCGGATCGGCGCCGGCGTGCGGTGGCGACGCGTGATCGACGCGGTCGCACCGCACGGGCTCGCGGTCCTCAACGGCTCGGCCAGCGACGCCGGGGCGGTCGGCTACACCCTGGGCGGCGGGCTGCCGGTGCTCGGCCGGGTCTTCGGCTTCGCCGCCGACCACCTCCTGTGCCTCGAGGTGGTGACCCCCGACGGACGGCTGCGCCACGTGGACGCCCGGCACGAGCCGGAGCTGTTCGCCCTGCTGCGCGGGGGCAAGGGGAACCTGGGCCTCGTCACCTCCATGACCCTCGACCTCGTCCCGCTGGAGGAGCTCTACGGCGGCGGGATCTTCTACCCCGGAGCGGATGCCCAGGAGGTGCTGAGCGCGTTCAGCCGGTGGGCGCCCACCCTGCCGGAGCAGGCCTCGACGTCCGTGGCCCTGCGCTGGATGCCGCACGATCCGACCGTCCCCGAACAGCTGCACAAGCAGATGCTGGTGCACCTGCGCTTCTGCTGGGTGGGCCCGCAGGACGAGGGGGCCCGGGTCCTCGCGCCGATGCGGGAGGTCGCCCGGCCCGTCCTGGACCTCGCGGGACCGATGGACTACCGGGACATCGACCAGGTGCACATGGACGCCACCGAGCCGGGTCTCTACGTGCTCACGGGCGAGTTCCTGCGGGAGTTCGACGCCGCCGCGGTCATGACGCTGCTGCAGCGCGCCGGGCCCGGCAGCCGGTGCCCGCTGCCGGAGGTGGGGATCCGCCTGATGGGTGGCGCCTTCACCCGGACGGACGGCATCCAGGACGCGGTCTCGGGGCGGGACGCGGCGTTCTTCCTGGAGCTCATCGGCTGGCTCGCACCCCACGTGGCCGAGGCGACGCCCCGGGCGCTCGCCGAGATCCTGCAGGCCATGGCCCCGTGGTCCACGGGACGGGCGTTCGTGAACATGCACGGGGTCCCGGGCGGGGAGAGCGAGCACGCCCGGGCGTGGTCCGAGGAGGTCTACGCCCGTCTGGTCCGGGCCAAGGCGCTCTACGACCCGGACAACCTGCTGCGCTTCCAGCACGTGGTGGGACAGGAGCGCTGACCGGACAGCCGGCGGACAGCTCCGCATGATGGACTCGTGGCAGCACCGCGGCGGACCCGCGCGGTGGGCACTTTCGGAAGGAGAGGTGATGGTGAACTTCAAGGGGCTCACGGCCAAGGCCAAGCAGCTCGCCCAGCGCAACCCGGACAAGGTCGAGAAGGTCCTCGACCAGGCCGGCAGCTTCGTGGACAAGCGGACCGGGCGCAAGTACGAGCGCCACGTGGACACGGTCCAGCAGAAGGCCCGGCAGTTCCTCGGCGGGGGCCACGCCTCCGGCGGCCGGACGCCCGACGGCCGGACGCCCGGCGGCCCGGCCACGGGCGGCCCGACGGCCGGTGAGCGCCCGGACGGGCGGACGGGAGGACCGGCTGCGACCGACCGGCCCGGTGACGGACCGGGCGGCGAAGGACCGGGCCCCCGCCACTGAGCGGGACCCGGGCCCCAGGACCGGGTCGGACCCCGCCCGCCGCGCACCGAGCGCCCGGCAGGCGGGGTCCGTCGTCGTCCCGGGCGGTGCTGCCCGGGGCCGCCCCCGCGGGGGACGTCTCAGCGCACCAGGGACGCGTAGACCACGTAGTTGTCGTCGAACTCCCCGGTGGCCGGGTCGTAGCCGTCGCAGGTGATCAGCCGCAGCTCGGAGCCCGCCGTGTTGCCGTAGACCTCGAGGGTGGGGAAGTCGTCCTTGCCGTACTGCTCCCCGCGGTCGACGGCGAAGACGGCCGTGGACCCATCCGCCCGGGCCACCTCGATCCTGTCCCCGGGGATGAGCCGGCGCAGATCGGCGAAGACCCCGGCGCCGCCGCCGGTGGCGTTGACGTGGCCCAGCAGCACGGCCGGTCCCTGCTCCCCGGGGGCGGGCGAGTCGTCGTACCAGCTCGCCGGGGCACCGGGTCTCTCGGGCGGGACCTCGAGCGAGCCGTTGTCCCGCAGACCGAGGTGCAGCAGCTCGGACTCGGCACCGATCGCCGGGATCGCCAGGGACACCGGGTCGGCGGCGGCCGGCAGCGGTGCCGGCGTGGGGGTCGCCGCCGCCACCGTCGTCGGGCTCGGGGCGGTCGGCGCCCGGGTGGCCGGCGCCGGGATGGTCGTCGGGGCGGCGCCGGCGGCGCTGGTGGCAGGCGGGCTCGCCGTGGCCGCCGGCGACGAGCCGGTGGCCCCGGCCTCCGGGCCGGCGGTGCCGGTGCACGCCGTGAGCAGGAGGAGGGCGGCGGTCGCCGCGCAGACGGTGGAGCCTGCGCGGCGACCGGTTCGGGATGCCGTCATGGGGACCGGAGCCTCGGATCAGCTGGGATCGGCCGAGCGGGGCTCAGGCGCGGGCGCGGCGGCGGGCCACCAGCGCGGAACCGGCCAGGGCCAGGGCCCCGGCACCGGCCACCGCGAAGCCGGCGGCAGCACCGCTGCCGGTGGCGGTCCCCACCCCGGTGTCGGCCCCGCCCTCGGGCATCGCGCCCATCTGCGAGGCCGTCAGGGTGCCGCAGGCGGCCGGGAGGGTCGCGGCCGCGGGCAGCGCCGGGTCGAGGTCGCTCATCTTCTCGGCGGCCGCAGCGGGCATCTTCGCCGGATCCACGCCGTGGACCACGACGACCGCGGTGCCGTTCTGCAGGGACTCGGCGGTGGCCTCGTCCAGCTGGAGGGTCCGCTCGTAGCTGTACGCGGACCCGCCCGGGAAGCGCTCCACGGCCAGACCGGAGTCGGGGCTGGTGTCGCCCTCGGTGGTCAGCGAGGTGCCGATCATACCGTAGAACGGGTGGCCCTCGGTGGTGTTGACCACGCCGTCGCCGTCGGTGTCGGCCTCCGGGCCCGGGCAGGTGCCCTGGCCGTGGATGTGGATGTGCTGGGCGTGCGGGAACGGGCCGTCCATGAACGTCTCGGCCGCGCCGGAGACGTTCATCGTGACGGTCGCCTCGGTGCCGTGGACGTCCACCATGACGTCGCCGGTGGTGCCGGAGCCGTTGAGGGTGCTCAGGGCGGCCTGGGCCGACCACATGTCGCCCTCGTGGGCGGCGGCGGGGGCGGCGGCCATGGTGAGGGCGCCGAGGGCCAGGGTGGGGACTGTGAGGAGCATGGACTTGCGCATCAGATTCTCTCCTGTGTCGTACCGGGGGTCGTGCCGTGTGCGCACTTTCGATGTGTGCACGGGGAGTTCGCCGCCGGACGGGACCCGGACGGGTGGGGAGGAGAAAAAACTTCCCGGCGCGCCGCAACGGCCGGCGGACCCGTCCGCCGCAGGTCCCGCGACGAACAGCAGTCATGGAGACCGCGCGTGTGTCGACGGCACCACCCGCACCCGGTGTGGCAGGGTGCAGATCGACACTGCTCTCGTCCGGGCCCCGGGCGAGGTGCTGCTCCCCGAGTGAACAGCGAGATCGTGTGAGCGAAGGACCGGCCGGCCACAGCCGTGGTGCCGGCGCCCCGATGCCCGCTCCCGGGCGGGCCGAGGAGCAGGCCGCTCTGCTGCGCCGCGCGGCAGGTGGGGACGAGGACGCCTTCGCCGAGCTGTACGACGCGACGTCGGCGACGGTTCACGGACTCGTGCTGCGGCTGCTCCGCGCCCCGGAGCTGGCCGCCGAGGTGGTCCAGGAGGTCTACTTGATGGCCTGGCAGCAGGCGGAGCGCTTCGACGCCGGCCGCGGCACGGTCCTGGCCTGGTTGTGCACCATGGCCCGCCGCCGCGCGGTCGACCGGATCCGGCACGACCAGCGGGAGCGGGACCGGGACCAGCAGTACGAGGTCCGGCAGGCCGAGACCCCGTCGGACTCCACCTGGCACGAGGTCGAGCAGTCCCTGGACTCCGGGGAGGTGCGGGCGCAGCTCGGTGCGCTCAGCCCGCTCCAGCGGGAGGCCGTCTGCCTGGTGTACTACCGGGGATACAGTCACCGCCAGGTCGCGGAGCACCTGGACGTCCCGCTGGGCACGGCGAAGGCCAGGATCCGCGACGGGCTCAACAATCTGAGATCGGCACTGGGGGTGCGGCAGTGAAGGACATCCAGGGGGACGGCCGGGCCGGCGACGTCCACGCCGACGCGGCGCTCTACGCCGTGGACGCCCTCGAGCCCGGCGAGCGAGCGGCGTTCGAGCTCCACCTGCGCGGCTGCCCTGCCTGCCAGGAGGAGGTGGCCGCGTTCGGGGAGGTCGGGGCGCACCTGGCGGCCGCCGTCGCCGAGCCGCCGCCGGCCGCGCTGCGCGAGAACGTGCTCGCGGCCGTGCGCGGGACGCGGCAGGAGCAGCGGGCGGAGGACCGGGCCGGGGCCACGCCCGTGTCCCTGGCGCAGCGGCGCCGACCCCGGCGCCGCTGGCTGGCCGCCGCCGCGGCCGCCGTGCTCCTGCCCGGCGCCGCCCTGGGCGGCTGGGCCGTCGGCACCCAGACGGAGCAGCGGGAGCAGCAGCAGCTCGTGGCCGAGGAGCAGGACCGGCAGAACCGGCTGCTGAGCGCTCCGGACGTCACCACCCGTCAGCTCGAGGTGGGCGGCCGCCCGGCCACGCTGGTGGTCTCGGCGGAGGAGGACGAGGCCCTGTTCGTCGCCGCCGATCTCGCCGGGCCGGGGGAGGGCCGGGAGTATCAGCTGTGGCTCGTGCAGGGCGAGACCCCGGTGCCGGACGTGCACTTCGGCGGAGGACAGGTGCAGGTCTGGCTGGACGGCGACATCGGGCAGGCCGGGGCGGTGGCCATGACCGTGGAGCCCGCCGGTGGCTCCGAGACGCCCACCCTGCCCGTGCTGGCCACCGCGGAGATCTGAGTGCGGCCCCGCCCGCCGCGGCTCCTGCCAGAATGAGGCCATGACCGAGGCAGAACCGACCGGCAACGGCGACGACTACGGGGACGACTACGGGGGCGACCGGGTGCGTGCGGGGGTGTGGGCCACGCTCGGGGACGCCCGGACCACGCTCGCCCTCGAGCGCGCGGGCTTCGCCTGGGTGGGCGTCGACGCCCAGCACGGCCACTTCGACGACGCCGCCGTCCGCGGCCTCTTCGCCCTGCGGCGTGCGCCGGCCGCCCCGGTGCTGGTCCGGGTGGCCGCCAACGACCCCACGCTCATCGGCCGGGCGCTGGACGCCGGCGCCGACGGCGTCGTCGTGCCGCTCGTCCAGGACGCGGAGCAGGCCGAGGCCGCGGTCGCCGCGGCCCACTATCCGCCGCGGGGCGCCCGGAGCTGGGGGCCGCTGCCCGGCACGCGGGACCCCGCCGCCGGTGCGGCGGCCGCGCCCCGGCCGCTGTGCGCCGTGATGGTGGAGACCGCGCCCGCGGTCGCCGCGGTCCGGGCGATCGCGGCGGTCCCGGACCTGGACATGGTCTTCGTGGGGCCCTTCGACCTCGCGCTCGCCCTGGGCCGGGACGTCGACGAGCTGCTCGCGGACACCTCGGCGGACGCGCCCCTGCCCACGATCGTGCGCGCATGCCGGGAGGCCGGTGTCCTGGCGGGCGCCTACGCCGGCGCCCCGGAGCGGGCCGCCGCGCTGCGGGCGCAGGGCTTCTCCTGGATCGCCGTCACGACCGACGCCGGCGTCCTGCAGCTCGGCGGCGAGGCCGCGCGGGCCGCCCTGGACCGGGCGCCATGACGCCCCGGCCGGGCGGCAGGCACCCGCACCCGCTGCGCTGGGTGCTGTCCCGGGAGCTGGTCCGCGACTGGCTGCGCTCGTTCCGGACCAGCCGCAGCGCCCTGTACTTCCGGTTCCGGAACCGCTTCTCGGCCGCGCCCGTGCGGGGGGACGCGCCCGTGGTCGTGAGCCTCACCTCCTACGGGAACCGGATCCGCGCGGTGCACCTGGCCGTCGAGTCGATGGCGCACGGCACCGTGCGCCCGCAGCGGCTGATCCTGTGGCTGCGGGAGGCCGACGTCGTGGCCGACCCGCCCGCGCCGCTGGCCCGGCTGGTGCGCCGGGGCCTCGAGCTGCGGTGCACCGAGGACTGGGGCCCCCACCAGAAGTACTACCCGTACGTGCGGTCCCGGACGAGGCACGAGCTGCCGCTGGTCATCGCGGACGACGACGTGCTCTACGGCGAGACCTGGCTCGAGGAGCTGCTGGCGGTCCACGCGCAGCACCCCCACGACGTGGTCGCCCACCGCACCCACCGGATCCGCGTCGACGGAGGACGGATCCTGCCCTACGCCACGTGGCGCCCCGGCGCCCCGGCGGAGGCCTCCGTCCGCACCTTCGCCACGGGCTCCTCCGGCGTGCTCTACCCGCCGCACCTGCTCGACGCCCTGCGCGAGCTCGGCGCCGCGTTCACCGTGTGCGCGCCGATGGCCGACGACGTGTGGCTGCACGCCGTGGCGCTGCGCCACGGGACCGGGATCCGGCCCGTCGGCGACGGCAGAACCGCCTACCGGCCCATTCCCCGGATGCTCTTCCGGGGTCTCAGCACCCGCAATGTCCTGCGCGGAGGCAACGACATGCAGATCGCAGCCACGTATTCGGCCTCGGACGTGGAAGAGTTGGAGCGTGCACGGGTGGCCGAGGGCCCCTGAGCACGTGGGCGGGTCGTTCCCCGCTGCCCGCCCGCAGGCCGTCCCCCCACGGCCGCTGTCCGCGCTCCCATCCCCCCAGGAGTTCCCATGCCGAACGACCACCGCCGCCCGGACCCGCCGCGCCACGTCGCCGCCGACGTGCCGTCGCGAGCAGCAGGGCACTCGATCGTCTTCGACTCGCCGGCCGAACTGGCCGCCTACACCCGCCACGACCGCCTGGCCGGCACCGGCCCCCTCCTGCTGGCCCGCCGCGCCGGGTACCACCCCGACGGGCCGTGGCCCTGCTCGGCGCTCGAGTCCGCCCAGAACGTGCTGGCCACCCGGGCGCGCACGATGATCGAGATCGAGCTGCGCGCCACGGTCGACGGCCGGTGCGTGGTCCTGCACGAGGCCGTCATGGGACACGGGAGCACAGGCGCCGGCCCCGTGAGCGAACAGTCGGCCGACTACGTGCTCAGCCAGCACCTGGTGGACAACTACGGCGAGGTCACCCGGTTCCCCGTCCGGGAGGCCGGCGAGTTCCTCACCTGGGCGGTGCTCGCCGGCGCGGTGCTGTGGCTCGACGTCAAGAACGTGACCCCGGAGGCCGTCGTCGAGCTCGTCCGCACGCACCGGGCCGAGAGCCAGGTGGTGGTCGGCGTGCGCGGCCTGACGGAGCTGGCCGTCTACCGCAGGATCGCCCCCGACCTCGTCTACTTCGTCCCGACCCACGAGGACGGCCTGCCCACGGTCGAGGACGTCCGGCGGGAGGTGCCCGACCTCCGCCGGGTGATCGGCTTCGCCGGCCACTACGTCCCGGACATGGAGGAGAGCCTGCGGATGCGGAGCTGGAACGTGCCCATGCGGCTCGAGCTGCACCGCTACGACGAGAACCTGCCCGCCGACGCCCTCGACGTGCACTACTACCGACGCGCGGTCGAGGTCGGCTTCGGGATCCTCTCCACGAGCCACTACCGCGAGGTGTCCGACCTCCTCGGCCTGACCGAGTGGGCGCCGAAGAACGCCTCGGTCAGGGACGACCGGGGACTGACCCGCCGCTGACCCCGGACGCTCGGCGCCCGTGGGAACCTAGACTCGCCGCATGACCTGGAACGCAGCGGCCCTCCCGACCCTGCTGGGCATCGGCCTCCTGGTCGCCGTCACCGCCGCGGCGCTCGCAGCCCGCGGCGTGCCCCGCTGGTCCGCCCCCGGGCTCGCCGTGCTGCGCGCGGCCGCCCAGCTCGCCGCGCTCAGCCTGGTGCTCTCGTCGGTGATCGAGAACCTCCTGTGGGTCTGGCTCGCCCTGGGCGTGATGTTCGTGGCGGCGGTGCTGACCGCGGGTGGGCGCCTGCACGCGGGCGCGCGGTCGCTGCTGTGGCTGGGGGCGGTCATGCTGCTCGCCGCGGCGGCGACCCTGGCCATCGTGTTCCTGACGGGCGCGATCGCGGTCGCACCCCAGAACGTCCTGGCCGTCGGAGGCATCGTCATCGGCAACACGATGAGCATCGCCACGCTCACGGGCCGGCGGTTCCGCGCGGACGTGGTGGAACGGCGCGCGGAGGTGGAGGGCTGGCTGGCGCTGGGGGCCACGCCGCGGCAGTCGACGCTCGACATCGCCCGGCAGGCCGTCCTCGAGGCGCTCGTCCCGTCGGTCGACCAGACGCGCACCACCGGGATGGTCGTCCTGCCCGGGGCGTTCGTGGGCGCCGTCTTCGCCGGGGCGTCGCCGCTGGAGGCGGGGCGGTTCCAGCTGGTCGTGCTCGCGGCGATCCTGGCCGCGGGAGCCCTCGTGGCCGTGGGGCTCGTCGAGGCGCTGGGCCGGGCGAGGACGGTGCCCACGGAGTGACCGCCCGCAGCCTGCGCACGAGAACCCCGGCCGCCCGCGATCCAGGGGCGCCCGGGGTTCTCGTGGACAGGGCTCAGTCGTCGCCCGGTGCGTCCTCGGGTGCGTCCCCCTCGGCCTGGGAGGGCTTGTTGTCGTCCGGGTGGACGGCCGACTGCACGTTCTGGTCCTCGGGGACGTCCCCCTCGGCCTGCGACGGCTTGTTCTCGGCGGGGTCCGGGGTCGTCTCGCTCATTCCGCTCCTCATGTGCTCAGCAGGGTAATGGTCGCGGTTCACGCTACGCCGGGCCCGGGGCCCCGACAAGGGCATCCCGCTACGCGGCCCGGCCGGCGAGGATCGCGGCGAAGAGCTGCGCGGGGATCAGCCCTGTCCGGTGGGCGCGCTCGACCGCGTCGAAGCCCTCCTCGGTCTCCTCGTACGGGAAGTGGATCAGGTCCGCCGCGAGCTCCCAGTGGTCGATCATCCCGCCGGCCCAGAGCTGGCAGATCTCCCACGGGGTGTCCGCCGAGAAGGTGGGGACGTCGGGCAGGACGTACTCGTCGGCCGGCACGCGCCACGCCTCGAGGCTGTCCAGGTCCGCCGTAAGCTCCTCGAGGGTGTCGTAGTGGCCCGCGCGGTCCGGGTCCACGGAGCCGTTCGGGTTGGCCAGCTCGACGTCGTAGCCGCCCTCGGCCGCCGCGAACACCGTGGTGGGCCCGGGCTCCCCGCCCACGCCGGCGTCGAGGGGCAGCTGGGACGGCAGCCACTCCCAGCCGTCGCCGAGCTGGTCCATCTCCAGGTCCCGGTAGGCCACCCAGCCGCGGGCGACCAGCAGCTCGTGGGCGTCGTCGTCCCACGTGCCCTGAGCGGCGCCCTCGATGTCGACGGTGCGGGCTCCGGCCGCGGCGTGGAACTCCCGCCGCTGCTGCTTCTTCTTGGCGGCGGCCTTCTTGCGGGGCTTGCTCTTGGGCACGGATCCTCCTGACGGGCGGGGACGGACGCGTCGGCGGTCCCTCGGACCTCCCATGATCCCGCATCCGGCGGAGTCCGGGCACGCCGGGACCGCCGCCGGGACGCGCGCAGCGAGATCCGCGCCCACGACCCGCCGGGCCGTGGAGGTCCAGCTCTGTTTCGGCGGGCCGCCGCGACCGTAGACTCCGAGGACCATCCGACGCCCAGGGAGGCTCCTCCACCATGAAGCACTACCTGCTCAGCATCGAACAGCCCGACGGCGGACCGGCGGACCCGGAGATCCTCGAACCCGTGATGCGGGACGTCGCCGCGTTCAACGACGAGCTCAGGGCGGCCGGGGCGTGGGTCTTCGCCGGGGGCCTGGACCGGGCGGAGGCGTCCGTCGTCGTGCGCTTCCACGGCGACGACGTGGTGACCACGGACGGCCCCTACGAGCGCGAGGACGAGCACGCCGGGGGCATCTGCATCGTGGCCGCGCCGGACTACGACGCCGCCATCGAGTGGGGCCGGAAACTTGCGCGGGCGACCACCCTCCCGGTGGAGGTCCGCGAGTTCCAGGGCGAGCCGGAGGAGCACCTGGCGTAGCGCCCGCCCGCGGGGCCGAGGAACGCGGGGCGGGAGGGTGGCTCCACCCAGCGATGAGGCGCACCGCTCAGCGGGTGCGTGCCCCGCTCACCCGGAGGGCGTCGCGGGGCGCCCCTGCAGCGCGACGACGGCCTCGGCGACCATGTCCTCGACCGGCTGGTCGATGTCGAGGGCGTAGCCGGGCTCGTCCGGGCCCAGCGGCTCGAGCGTGCCCAGCTGGGAGGCCAGCAGGGCCGCGGGCATGAAGTGCTCGCTGCGGCCCTCCAGCCGCGACGCCAGGACGTCGGGCGTCCCGTGCAGGTGCAGGAACGCCGTGCCGGGGGCCGCGCGGCGGATGTGGTCCCGGTAGCGGCGCCGGAGCGCGGAGCACGCCAGGACCAGACCGGTGCCGTCCCGGTCCGCCTCGCGCAACCGCTCACCGACGGTGTCCAGCCACGGCCGGCGGTCGGCGTCCTCGAGGGGCGTGCCCGACGCCATTTTCCGCACATTGGCCAGCGGGTGCAGGCTGTCGGCGTCGAGGAACGGCACCCCGGCCCCGTGGGCCACCAGGGCACCGACGGTCGTCTTGCCGGACCCGGAGACGCCCATGACCACCACGAGCGGGGCGCCGGCGCGGGCGTGGTCGTGGGCGCTCACCAGTCGTGGACGGTGCCGTCGGCCAGCCGGTTGTACGGCAGGTAGGCGTTCTCGTAGTCGTACTTGGCGGCCTCGTCCTCGTCGATCTCCACGCCCAGGCCCGGGGTGTCGCTGGGGTGCAGCAGACCGTCCTGGAAGGTCATGTTCTGCCGGAACACGGTGTTGGTCCGCTCGGAGTGCGGCATGTACTCCTGGAGACCGAAGTTGTGGATCGCCATGCCCACGTGCATCTGCGCGGCCAGGCCCACCGGGGAGACGTCGGTGGGCCCGTGGAAGCCGGACTTGATCTGGTACAGCGCTGCGAGGTCCATGACCTTCTTGAGCGGGGAGATGCCGCCGAAGTGGGTCGAGGCGCACCGGACGTAGTCGATGAGCTGCTCCTGGATGAGGTCCTTGATGTCCCACACGGTGTTGAAGACCTCGCCGATGGCCAGGGGCGTGGTGGTGTGCCGGCGGACCAGGCGCAGGGCCTCCTGGTTCTCGGCCGGGGTGCAGTCCTCGAGCCAGAACAGGTCGTAGGGCTCCAGGGACTTGCCGAGCCTGGCGGCCTGCAGCGGGGTCATCCGGTGGTGGCCGTCGTGCAGGAGCATCATCTCGGGGCCGAACTCGTTGCGCACGCCCTCGAAGACGGTGGGGATGTGGCGCATGTAGGCGCGGGTGTCCCAGTCCTCCTCGGCCGGCAGCGCCGAGCGCTGGGCCGGCTCGTAGTCGTAGCGCTCGCCGGAGGCCTGCGGCTGGGCGGCCACGCCGTAGAGCGCGGTGATGCCCGGGACCGAGGACTGCACGCGGATCGCGGTGTAGCCGTGCTCCTGTTCGGAGCGGATGGAGTCGAAGATCTCCTCGAGGTCCCGCCCGGAGGCGTGCCCGTAGGTGGCCAGTCCGCGGCGGGAGGCGCCGCCGAGCAGCTGGTACACCGGCAGCCCGGCGACCTTGCCCTTGATGTCCCACAGGGCCATGTCCACCGCGGCGATCGCGGCCATGGTGACCGGGCCGCGGCGCCAGTAGCCGGAGCGGTAGAGGAACTGCCAGGTGTCCTCGATGTTCGCCGGATCGCGGTCGATGAGCAGCGGCACCACGTGGTCCGAGAGGTACGTGGCCACGGACAGCTCGCGGCCGTTGAGGGTGGCGTCCCCGATCCCGGTGATCCCCTCGTCGGTCGTGATCTTCAGGGTCACGAAGTTGCGGGTGGGGCTGGTGACGATGACCTTGGCCTCGGTGATCTTCATGGTGTTCCTTTCGTGGGGAGGGTGGCGGCGCCGTGTCAGCGGGTCGTGGGAGCGAGTCCGGCGGCGAGCCGGGTGATGAGGTCGACGACGTCGTCCTGCCCGGCGAGCTCCCGGTCCAGCAGGCCCAGGAGTGCGCGGACGCGGTCCGGTCCGGCGTCGGCGGCCAGGATCTGCTCGGCGGCGGTGTCCTGGACCTGGGTCCGCCCGTCGAGGAAGGCGACCCAGGCGGCGATCATCCGGGCGGCGGCCCTGCCGTCCCGGCCCGCGGCCCGCTCGGCGGTGAGCACGGGCACGGCGCGCATCGGCAGCTTGACGGAGCCGTCGACGGCGATCTGGGCCAGGTGGTGGGCGATCCGCGGATTGGCGAAGCGCTCGAGCAGGGCCTCCCGGTAGTCGAGCAGGGCCAGGCCCGGGGCGGTGAGGTGCGCGCACGCCTCGTCCCAGAACGCCTCGACCGCGTCCCGGCAGTCGGGGTCGGCCAGGGCCTCGGCCACGGTGCTGTGCCCCCGCAGCTGCCCGGCGTAGGCCAGCAGGGAGTGGGCGCCGTTGAGCAGCCACAGCTTGCGGTTCTCGAACGGTTCGATGTCGTCGACGAACACCGCGCCGGCGCGCTCCCAGGCGGGCCGGCCGGCGGGGAACTCCCCGGAGAGCACCCAGCTGCTGAACGGCTCCGTGACCACGGGGGCGCGGTCGGTGCGGCCGGTCTCGCGGGCCACGGTCTCGGCCAGCTCGTCCTCGGCGCGCGGGGTGATCCGGTCGATGGAGGTGGACACGAAGGAGACGTGCTCCTCGACCCAGCGGCCCAGCCGGGGGTCCACGGCGGCGGCCAGGCCCTGCACGGCGTGGCGGGCGGCGGTGCCGTTGGCGGGGAGGTTGTCGCAGGGCACCACGGCGATCGGCCCGGCGCCGGCACGGCGGCGCGCGTCGAGGCCTGCGACCAGCCGCCCCGCCATCGTCGCGGGCGCCCCGGCGCCGGTGCGCAGCCGCTCCAGCTCGGCGGCGACCGCGGGCACGGACGGGTCGAAGGCCAGCCCCGCGCCCAGGTGGTAGGCCGCCTCGGTGACCGTGATGGTGACTGCGGCGGTGCCGGGGGCGGCGAGCAGCTCGCGGAGCCGGTCCACGTCCTCCGCGGCGCGGGCCTCGGCGATCGCGCCGATCACCTCGTGGCGGTCGCCGTCGCCGGCGCGCTCCACCAGGGTGTAGAGCCCGTCCTGCGCCGCGAGCAGCTCGGCCATCACGGGGCTGCGCCCGGTGAAGGCGGCGTAGCCCCACTGCGGGTCGGCCGGGTCCGTCTCGGCGTGCTGGGTGTACCAGGCCTGGTGGGCGCGGAAGAAGGCGCCCAGGCCCAGATGGACGAGACGCACCGGGGGGATGGGCAGGCCCAGGGCAGCGCGGTTCAGGGGGGTGCTCACAGTTTGAAAGCCCTTCTGGGTGCGGCGTCGACGACGTCGACGATGATCTCGGCGGCCCGTTCCTCGGAAATCCGGTGCTCGGCCACGAGCCGGGCCAGGAAGGACGCCTCGGTCCGGCGGGAGGCGTCGTGGCGGGCGGGGATGGAGCAGAACGCGCGGGTGTCGTCGATGAACCCGGAGGAACGCGAGAAGCCCGCGGTGCCCGTGACGGCGGAGCGGAAGCGGAGCATCGCGTCGGGCTCGTCGATGAACCACCAGGGCGCCCCCACGTAGACCGAGGGGTAGAAGCCCGCCAGCGGGGCGATCTCACGGGAGAAGACGGTCTCGTCGATGGTGAACAGCACGAGGTGGAAGTTCTCGGCCGTGCCGAAGTCCGCGAGCAGCGGCTGCAGGGCCCGGGTGTACTCCATGGCGAAGGGGATGTCGTGGCCGGAGTCCGCCCCGTGCCGCGCAAAGGTCTCGGGGGAGTGGTTGCGGTGCACGCCCGGGTGCAGCGTCATGACGAGGCCGTCCTCGACGGCCATCCGGGCGAACTGGTAGGTCATGCTCGCCTCGAACGCCTCCGCTTCCTCCGCGGTGGCCTCCCCGCGGAGGCCCTTCTCGAACAGGCGGCCCGCCTCGGCAGCGTCCAGTTTCAGGGTGCGGGCGGTCAGCGTGCCGTGGTCGGCGGACACCGCGCCGTGGGCGAGGAAGTGCGCCCGCCGGTTCTGCAGGGCGTGCAGGTAGCCCGCGTAGCCCGTGCTCCCGTCGCCGGCGGTGTCGATCAGCCGGTGCGCCTTCTCGGCGAAGCCGGCCCCGGAGAACTTCACGTACGCGTCGGGGCGGAAGGTCGGCAGCACCCGCCCGGCGAACGTCCGGTCCGCGGCGAGGCGGGCGTGGGCGGCGAGGTCGTCCAGCGGGTCGTCGGTGGTGGCCATGACCTCGAGGCCGAAGCGCTCGAACAGCGCCCGCGGCCGGAACTCGGGCTGCCCGACGAGCGACTGGAGCCGGTCGTAGAGCTCGTCGGCGTGCTCCGCACCGATCAGGGCGTCGTCGATGCCGAAGACGTTGACGAACTCCGAGCGCAGCCAGTAGCCCGAAGCGGTGCCGTCGAAGAGGCCCCAGTGCCGGCAGAAGATCCGCCAGGCCTCGCGGGGGTCGGTGTCCGGCGCGCCGCCCACGCCGAGGTCGGCCAGGGCCACGCCGTTGGCGTGCAGCAGCCGGGTGACGTAGTGGTCGGGGCTGATCAGCAGCCCGGTCGGATCCGGGAAGGGTGTGTTCTCGGCGAGGACCCGCGCGTCCACATGACCGTGCGGGGAGACGATCGGGAGGTCCTCGACCAGGGCGAGGAGGGCCCGGGCGATGGACCGGGTGCCTGGATCTGCCGGCAGGAGGCGGTCGGGGTGGGCTGCTATCGACGCTGACATGACTCTCATGAGAGCCCCGCCGCGGCGATCAGGACAACGAGTTGCCGTCTGTTGCTGGTGACCGGACCGAGGACTCCCGCACCACGAGCCGGGTCGGCAGCACCATGGGCCGGTTCGAGGTGGGGGACGCCCCGCGGGTCATGGCCAGGAGGTTGTTCACCGCGGTGGCGCCCAGCGCCTGCATCGGGGCCGCCACGGAGGTCAGCGAGGGGCTGATGAAGTCGAGGCCCTGGATGTTGTCGAAGCCGACCACGGCCACGTCCTGCGGGACCCGCACCCCCTGCCGGCGCAGCTCCCGCAGGAAGCCCATCGCCATCAGGTCGTTGTAGAGGACCACCGCCGACACCCGGTGCTCGAGCCAGCGGGCCGCGGCCTGTCGGCCGCCCTCCGAGGTCGGTTCGAAGGGACCCAGCCGGTGCGCCTTCAGCTCGAGCTCCAGGGCGGACTCGCGCAGCGCCCGCCACCGCGTGCCGTCCGTCCACGAGGCCTCCGGGCCGGCCACGTAGAGGATCGAGCGGTGCCCGGCCACGGCCAGGTGCTCGGCGGCGCGGCGCATGCCTCGCGAATTGTCGGGGACCACGCAGGCCACCCCGTTGACCGCGCGGTTCACCACGATCGTGGGCTTCTGCTTGGCCATCATGCGGATCGCGGAGTCCGACATCCGCGAGCTGGTGAGCAGGACGCCGTCCACGAGGGGCAGGGTCCGCTCCAGGGCCTCGCGCTCCTTGCGGTCCGACTCGTGGGTGTGGGCCAGCAGGACGATGTACCCGGCCTCGGCGGCGGCCTCCTCCGCCCCGCGGATCAGGTCGAAGTAGGCGGGGTTGGAGATGTCCGAGACGACCACGGCGATCATGTTCGTGCGCCGGTCCCGCTCCGTGCCGGACCGGGACACGGACGTCGAGCGGTACCCCAGCGCCTCGGCCGCGTCCCGGACCCGCTGCGCCGTCTCGAAGGACACGCGCCCCGGGCGGGCGAACGTCCGGGAGACGGTCGAGGGGGCCACTCCGGCGGCGCGGGCGACGTCGTAGATGGTGGGGCCGGCGGGCCTGGCCGGGCCCGACCGGGCCGTGGGGCCGGGGACGTCGTTGTCGTGCCCTGTGCTCATGAGCCCCGATTCTCCACGTGCGCTCCGGGGTGTGGCAACAAGAGGCAACCACCGCGCACAGCTCCGTGCTCCCCATCACACTTGAGGACATGTCGTCCCTGGGGCGGCCTTTCCAAGAACCCACGGGACTCCGGCCCCTGTTCGCCGTCGCCCTGACGGAGTTGTCAGGCGACGCGAACACCATCGATCCGACGAACGGCACCGGTTGCCGCCCGGCCGGCACGGTCGGATCAGTTCCATCGATCCATGAGCGAAGCGGCGGGATACCCGGCGGAGGAGGAGGTCACGTATGCGTCTGTGTACGAGAGTCGAGCGGATAGAGCGGGTGGGGGACTGGATCTGTGTCGGCACGAACAGCATCGAGATCAGGGTTCTCCTCGTGACCGACGATGTCGTTCGCATCCGCGCCGGATTCGACCCCGACTTCACGGAGGAGTCCTACACCCTGGTGACGACCGCCTGGCCGGACCGGCTCGACGAGTTCATGGGCGACCAGCGCACGCGCCTCCGACCGGCCGCCGCGGACCTGGCGGACGGCCCCGTGAAGGCCGTCGTCACGGGACGCAGACTGCGGATCGAGATCGAGAAGGATCCCTTCCGCATCTGCGTGTACGACCTCGACGGCACGCTCCTGCACGCCGACGTGGTGGACCTCGGCTACCTGGAGGACAGCAACCGGCGGCGCATCCACACCAGTGAGATCGCGGGTGACGACCGCTTCTACGGCTTCGGCGAGACGACCGGTCCGCTGAACAAGTCCCAGAAGCTCGTCACGATGAGCCCGAAGGACGCCATGGGGTACGACCCCCGGGAGACCGATCCGCTGTACAAGCACATCCCGTTCTACATCAAGCTCGGCCGCGCCACCCGGCAGGCCGTCGGGTACTTCTACCACAACACCTACGACTGCGACTTCGACATGGGGCGGGAGAAGAGCAACTACTGGCCCGCGCACAGCCGCTACCGCACCGACGGCGGGGACATCGACCTCTTCCTGATCGCCGGCCCGGCCATCAGGGACGTGGTGCAGCGCTACACGGCGCTGACGGGCCGGTCTGCCATGCTGCCGAAGACGGCCCTCGGCTACCTCGGCTCGTCCATGTACTACCCGGAACTGTCCTCCGACTGCGACAAGGCGATCGCCGAGTTCATGGACATCGCGCAGGAGCAGGACATCCCGATGGACGGGTTCCAGCTCTCGTCCGGATACACCCAGCAGGAGACCTCGGCCGGCTTGAAGCGCTGTGTCCTGACCTGGAACGAGCAGCGATTTCCCGACCCGGCCGGCTTCTTCTCCGACATGGCGCGGCGCGGCGTCACTGTCTCGCCGAACGTCAAGCCCGGCGTCCTCACGGTCCACCCCGATGTCGAGGAGCTGAGAGCCGAGGGGGTCTTCGTCAGGAACAGCAACGGCGACGACTGGGCTGTGGGCACCTGGTGGGGCGGCAAGGGCCACTTCGTGGACTTCACCAACCCCGAGGCCCGGGCGGTGTGGAAGCACCGGCTCACCCGGGACGTCCTCGACATGGGGACCACATCGGTGTGGAACGACAACTGCGAGTACGACGGCCTGGTCGACAAGGACGCCCGCTGCGCGTTCGACGGGAACGGCGGAACCATCGGCCGGCTCAAAGCGGTGATGCCGAACCTCATGTGCCACGTGACGCAGGAGGCCATCACCGAGGCGGCGGACGACGCCCGGCCGTTCATCGTGTGCCGTTCCGGACACGCCGGGATCCAGCGGTACGCCCAGACCTGGGCCGGTGACAACAGCACGTCCTGGGATTCGCTGGCGCACAACGTCGCCACGATGCTGGGCATGAGCCTGTCCGGGGTGGCGAACCAGGGAACCGACATCGGTGGTTTCTACGGACCGGCGCCGGAGGCCGAGCTGCTGGTGCGGTGGGTCCAGCACGGGGCCTTCCAGCCCCGGTTCTCCATCCATTCGGTGAACACGGACAACACCGTCACCGAGCCCTGGATGTACGGCGAGGTCGCCCATCTCGTGCGCGACGCCATCCAGTTCCGCTACCGTCTCTTTCCCTACCTGTACTCCTTGATGGCGCGGGCGCACGGCACGGGCCTGCCGATCACGGAGCCCATGTGCAGTGCCTTCCAGCACGATCCGGCGTGCGACGAGGAAGGCGTCGACTTCATGCTGGGCGACGCGCTGCTCGTGGCGAACGTCGTGGAGCGGGGCGCCTCGACCCGGCGGGTCTACCTCCCGGAGGGGGAGACGTTCTACGACTTCGCGACCCGCGAGGCGTGCGCCGGGGGACAGGCCGTCGACATCCCGGTGGACCTGAGCAGCACCCCCCTGTTCATCCGGGGCGGCGGGATCGTCCCCCTGGCCTCGAACCAGATGCGCAATCTCGCGCAGGAGGACGTCATGGGGCTGCGCCTCGTCTGCGCGCCCGACCGTGACGGCCGCTTCACCCTGTACGAGGACGACGGGGTGAGCCGCAAGCACGAGAACGGCGAGTCGCTGCGCACCGAGATCACCATGACCGCCGGGGAGCACACGGTCCTCGACTTCGCACGGCAGGGAGACTTCCGAAGCCCGGTCCGGGATCTCCTGGTGGACGTGGTCCACCCGGAGAAGGCGCCGTTCTGGGTCTCGGTCGGCGACACCGTGCTCCCGCACCACCTGAACGCGGAACGCTTCGAACGCGCCGAGACCGGGTGGCACTACTCCCAGTCGCTCAAGTCGGTGCTGATCAAGCTCCCGTACCCCAGCGGCGACTTCCGCATCACCGTCTCGTTCGAACAGTTCGACATGATCGGCATCTGACCACCACCTCGAGGACACAGAGTGAAAAAGACTTTATCGGGCCTGCTCACGGCAACGCTGGCGTTGTCCGCGCTGACCGGTTGCTCGGCCGAGAAGGGCGACGTCAGCCAGGAGGCGACCCGGGAGGATCCCATGGTGCTCCGGCTCGCGCACAACCTCAGCGACACCCATGTCACGTCACAGGCGCTGACGGCGTTCGCCGAGGACGTCGCCCGGAGCAGCGAAGGACGCATCGTCGTCGACATCTACGGGAACGGGCAACTGGGCTCCGAGACCCAGGTGCTCGGTCAGCTCACCCAGGGAATCATCGACATGACGCGCGTGAGCTCACCCGGGCTGGCCGGCTACGACCAGGGCTACCACGCGTTCGGCCTCCCCTACGTGTTCGAGAGCGAGGAGGAGTACTACCAGGCCATGGACTCCCCCGAGATGCGGGAGTACTTCCAGTCGACGCAGGACGAGGGTTTCGTCGGGCTGACCTACTACACGTCGGGCGCCCGCTCGTTCTACACCACGGACACCCCGATCCGCACGGCCGAGGATCTCCGCGGCCTCAAGATCCGGGTGCAGGACATGCGCTCCCAGACCGGGCTGCTCGACACCCTGGGCGGGACACCCGTCGTCATGGCCTTCGGCGACATCTACACCGCTCTCCAGACCGGAATGATCGACGGCGCCGAGAGCAACGAGACAGCGCTGACGCAGAGCAAGCACGGCGAGGTCGCCAAGACGTTCTCGGTCAGCGAGCACACCCGGATCCCGGACATGCTCGTCATCAGCTCCGATGCCTGGGGGCGGCTGTCACCGGAGGACCAGCAGCTGCTCGTGGACGCGGCGGAGGAGTCGACCGAGAGCCACAAGGGTGCCTGGGCCGAGAGCATCGACGAGGCCGTCGCCGCGGCCAAGGAGATGGGTGTCACCTTCGTCACCGACGTCGACATCGAGGCGTTCCAGGAGGACACCCGGCCCCTGGTCGACGAGTATGCCGCCGAATACCCCGAAGTCGCCGAAGTTCTCGAGATCATCGATGCGGCAGGTGGGACCAAGTGAGGACCAGCATCGCCATGGAAAGACGCCTCAACAAGATCAAGAGCATCATGGATGCCGTCCTGCTGTGGACCACGGGGACGCTCCTGGTGGTCATGACGCTGCTCGTGCTGTACCAGGTCTTCACCCGGTACGTGCTCAACAGCCCCGCGGGCTTCACCGAGGAACTCGTCCGATACTTCCTCGTCTGGACCGGTTTCATCGGTGCCGCCTATGCGTTCCTGAATCGGCACCACATGGCCCTGACCTTCGTGCGGGACAGATTCTCCCCGGGAAAGAGGAAGGTCCTGATGGTGGCCATCGACGTGCTGGTCCTCGTGTTCGCCCTGCTCGTGATGACCGTGGGGGGGATCCGGCTGGCCATCAGCGCCAGCGAGGACTACTCCGCCCTGCTGGGCATCTCGCGTGCCGTGGTGTACGCGGTGGCCCCAGCCGCCGGCCTCGCCATCATGGTTGCCCAACTCCTCAACATCTGGCAGGACGTCACGGGCATCGAACTGAAGACCACGAAGGAGGCCGACCAGTGAGCGTCGCCCTGGCCATTGCCGTGCTGTTCGGCGTTTTCTTTCTGCTGCTGTTCGCGGGCATACCGATCTCGGTGTCCATCGCGATCTCGTCCATGATGACGGCGCTCTTCTTCCTGTCCTGGGAGCAGTCGACCTTCGTCGTCATGCAGAGCATGAACCTCGGCACCGAGAGCTTCTCGCTGTTGGCCGTGCCGTTGTTCATCTTCGCGGGCAACATCATGAACAACGGCGGGATCGCCCGGCGTCTGATCGACCTCGCTCAGGTGCTGGCCGGGCGCATTCCCGGCTCCTTGGCGCACACCAACGTGCTGGGCAACATGCTCTTCGGCTCCCTGTCCGGTTCGGCGGTGGCCGCCGCCGCCGCCGTCGGGGGCACTCTGCACCAGCGGCAGAAGGACGAGGGATACGACCCCGCTTTCAGCACGGCGGTCAACATCGCGTCCGCACCCACCGGCCTGCTCATCCCACCGACGGCCGCAGTCATCGTCTACTCGACGATCGCCGGCGGTGTCTCGATCTCGGCCCTGTTCATGGCCGGCTACGGGCCCGGCATCCTCATGGGTCTCGCCGTCATGGCGACCGCGTTCCTGTATGCCCGCAAGCACAGCTATTCCGTCTCCGGAAGGACCAGCGCGCGCCTCGCGCTGCAGATCCTGCTGCGGGCCATCCCCAGTCTGCTGCTCATCGTGGTCGTGGTCGGTGGCATCGTCTTCGGTGTCTTCACCGCGACCGAGGGTGCAGGAGTGGCGGTTCTCTACACCCTGCTGCTCGCGCTGGCCTACCGCAGCATGTCCTGGGCGGACTTCCGGCAGGTGATGATCCGAACCGTCTCCACCACGGGCGTGGTCATGTTCCTGATCGCCGCGTCTTCAGCGATGTCATGGGTGATGGCCTACACCGGCATCCCGGGCGCCATCAGCAGCGCGGTGCTCTCGATCTCGGACACCCGGTTCGTCATCTTCCTGCTGATGCTCGTCGTCCTGCTCGTGGTCGGCACGTTCCTGGACATCACGCCGGCGATCCTCATCTTCACCCCGATCTTCCTGCCGGTCGTCACCGAGCTCGGCATGGACCCCGTGCACTTCGGCATCGTGCTGATCCTCGCCATGTGCATCGGCACCATGACGCCGCCGGTGGGTTCCGTGCTGTTCGTCTCCTGCGGCGTCAGCGGGGTCACGATCGAGCAGGTCGCCCCCAGACTGATTCCCTACTTCGTGGTACTGATCCTGGTGCTGCTCGCGGTCACCTACCTGCCCGCCCTCTCCCTGGGCCTGCCCCAGGTCCTGGGACTGCTGGAGTGACGAGCGGCCGTGCGGACGTCCTCGGGAATCGGTTGCCCTGATGGGCGGGCCGTCTCGGCATGCGTTGCCCGGCGCGCTGTCCTGGCCGGTCGGCCCAGCGCCGGGGTGAGCCCCCGGTCGAGGGCAGAGCGAAGGATCCGGTGGAAATCCACCGCCGCTGCCGGGAGGGCCTTCCCAGGTCGTCGGCCGATCCCCGGGGCCGGGAGCGCTGCGGCTCACCGGCCGATCTGCTGGGCCTGCGCCTCCCAGGCCGCGTGGGCGTCCCGCGCCCGGGCCGGCCGGCGGGTCTCCCGCAGGGCCCGGAGCGCGGCGTTGCGCTCGCGCGCCAGGGAGTCCGCCGCCGCCCGGGCGGCGGCGTCCTCGCGCACCTGGGCGCGGGCGGCGGTGATGGTGGCCATGATGGCCTCGACGCCCTGCGACCCGCCCGCCAGGTAGGCGGCTCGGACCTCGCGGTCCGGGTGGTACAGACAGCGGTCGTCGGTCTGGCCGCGATGGGTGTCGAACTCCTCGTCGGTCAGCTCCGAGAGCATGGCGGCCACCTGGTCCAGGCGGGCCTCGACCTCCCCGTGCAGGGGCGTCCTGGCGGCTGCGTCCCGGACGGACCACAGGGCCTGGCCGTGCCGCCGGAGCCGGGTCGCGTCCCAGTCGGCCCGCGGGGTCTCGGCCAGCCGGCCCGCGATGAAGGTCGCGTCCCCGTGCCGCTGCTGCGGCGGCAGGACGCCGAGCTGCCACCGGATCCAGGCCGTGCGCATGTCCTCCGCGGCGGCCCGCCGGACCTGCTCCACGGTCCGCGCTGCGGTCCGCGCCGTGGTCCGCCCGGTTGTCCGCGGCGCGCCCCGCCGCGCTGCGCCCGCACGCTCCGTCAGGGAGCGGGCGAACGACCGCACGCACACGCCGAGCAGGCACAGGACGGCCACGGCCAGGAGCAGCAGGAGGATCGTGCCCAGGTGGGTGAGGACGAAGGAGACCACGGACAGGACGACCGCTCCGGCGATGAGGAGCACGATCCCGGAGACGTCGTTGTTCTCGGTGTTCTTCATGGCGGATCCTCCCGAACCCTCACACCACTGGACATCCACTCTAGCCGCCGGCGCGGGCCCTGTGACCGGTCTGCGGGGAACATTCCGGCGTCTCGAGGCACTCGCTAAGGTGCGGGGCATGGAGGCCTCCGTCCCGCCCCCGAGCTCGGCGCCGTCGGTGCTGGTCCGCGCCCTGGTGCCCGCCGCCGTGCTCGGCGGGCTGCTCCTCGCCGCCACCGGTGTGCTCGGGCGCGCCGGGGCGTCCCCGGCCGGTGAGGTCCTGGCCGGGCTCGCCGTCGCCGGGGTGACGACCGGCGTCGTCGTGCTCCTCCGCCGGCGGGCCCGGGGCGGACGTCCTGCGCTCGGGGTCGTGGTGCCGCGGGCCGGGCGCCAGTTCGCGGTCGGCGCGCTCGCGTGGTCGCTGCCGGCTGCCGCCGGGTTCGCCCTCCTGGCGGCCCTCGGCGTCCCGCTGCGGGCGCAGGTGCCGCCGGCCGAGCTCGCCATCGCGGTGGCGCTCACGGCGCTGCGCGTGCTGCTGTTCGAGGCGTGGCCCGAGGAACTGGTCTTCCGCGGGCACGCCACGGCCGTCCTCGCGGAGCGGCTCCGCGGCTGGCCGGTGATCCTCGGCCAGACCCTCCTGTTCGCCGCCTTCGCCACCGCGCTGCACGGCGGGACCGGCGCCGAAGACCTCGGGCTGTTCCTGGCGATGGGACTCGGGTTCGGATACCTGCGGGCGGTCACCGGCGGCATCTGGGCCGGCGCGGGCTTCCACCTCGCGTTCCAGACCGTCGCCCAGCTGGTCCTGCCCGGCGAGGTGCTCGTGGTCGAGGCGCCCCGGCTCGCGGTGCTGCTGGTGCTCGGGACCGTGCCGTTCGCCGTGGGCCTCGCCGGCACGGCCCTGCTCGCGCAGCGGCGTCCCGGCCTGCTCGGCCCCGGCCGGGCGCCGGGGGCGCCCCCCGATACCCTGGACCCATGAGATCCGCCGCGCTGTCCGTGTCCGCCGCCGCCCTCCTCCTCGCCACCGGCTGCGCCGGCGGGAGCTCCGAGCAGGACGCCCTGCTGCGGGCGCACGGGCTCGAGGGCGCGAGCACGCAGGAGGTCGTCGACCGGCTCGACCGCACGCACGAGGACCGCGACGACGGGCTCGCCGGCTCCGTGACCTACGACGAGGTGGTCCTCGACGACGGCACCACCGAGACGACCCTGCCCATGCCGGAGGACCGCTTCTACCTCGCGGTCGCCCCGTGGACCAGCACCACCCACGAGTGCTTCTTCCACAGCCTCTCCGGGTGCCAGGGCGAGCTCGTGGGCGAGGACTTCGACGTGCGGATCACCGATGACACCGGGGCCGTGCTCGTGGACGAGACCGTGACCAGCTACGAGAACGGGTTCGTGGGCTTCTGGCTGCCCAAGGACATCACCGGCACGCTCGAGATCAGCTCGGAGCAGGGCCGTGCCGAGTCCGGGTTCGCGACCACCCCGGACAGCCCGACCTGCCTCACGACCGTGCAGCTGGCCTGAGCCCGGTCCGAGGAGAAGGCGAGCGGATGAGCTTCAGCATGGCCGTGACGTCCCAGGCGGTCCGCCTGCGGGCGCACCTGCAGCCGTGGACCCCCGTGGAGCAGCTGCACGGGCGCCGGTATCCGGAGCCGGCCAGGATCCCCGCGGACCTGCGGCGCTCGCACGCCGTGGAGCGCACCGAGGTGGCCGGGCGCCCGTTGCTGCGCCTGACCCCGCGCGCCGGGGCGGACGGGTCCCACCTGATCTACCTGCACGGCGGGGCGTTCGTGAACCCGCTGCTGCCGGCGCACTGGTGGATCGTCCGCGAGCTCGTGAAGGACACCGGGACCACGGTCACGGTCCCGCTGTACCGGCTGGCCCCGGAGGGCCACGTGGACGAGGGCTACGACTTCCTCGCCGC
Source organism: Kocuria aegyptia (assembly GCF_039530085.1). Lineage (NCBI taxonomy): Bacteria > Bacillati > Actinomycetota > Actinomycetes > Micrococcales > Micrococcaceae > Kocuria > Kocuria aegyptia. Next base: position 48,361 of record NZ_BAAAOA010000027.1, on the reverse strand, counting down.
CGCCTGGGCCGACCTCGTGGCCCGGCCCACCGCCGAGCGGATCGTGGTCGCCGGGGACTCCGCCGGCGGGTGCCTGGCCATCGGGCTGGCCATGCGCCTGCGGGACGCCGGGCAGCGGCTGCCCGACCACGTGGTGGGCTTCTCCCCGGCGGTGGACGTCTCCGCCACGCACCCGGCCGTGCGGGAGATCGACCCCCACGACCCCATGCTGAGCACCGACCGGGTGGTGCCCATGGCCGCGGCCTGGGCGCGGGACCGCGAGCTCACCGACCCCCTGGTCAGCCCGCTCTACGGGGACGTGGCCGGGCTTCCGCCCGTGCACGTGGTCCAGGGCGGCAAGGACATCCTGGCCGCCGACGCCCTGGCCTTCGCCCGGGACCTGGCGCGGGCGGGCAACCCGGGGAAGCTGCTCTACGAGCCCGGCGCCTTCCACGTCTACGTGGGGGCCTGGTGGACGCCGGAGGCCCGCCGGGCGGTCCGGCACGTGCGCTCACTGCTCCGGGGGCACGCGCCGGAGGCGGGGCGGACCCCGGAATAGCCCGGCGCCCCCGGCCGTTCCGCAATTGGTGATACATCAACCAAAAAAGGAGCGGGCATGAAGGTCGTGGTCATCGGGGCGGGACAGGCCGGCCTGTCCGCGGCCCACCACCTGCGCCGCCGGGGACTGGCTCCCGAGGAGGACTTCGTGGTCCTCGACGCCAATCCCGGTCCCGGGGGAGCGTGGCGGCACCGCTGGCCCTCGCTCACCTTCGGCGGCGCGCACGGGATCCACGACCTGCCCGGACTGCCGCTCGGCGTGCCGGACCCGGCCGAGCCGGCCTCCGCCGTCGTCGCCCGCTACTACGGCGAGTACGAGCGCCGCTTCGGGCTGCCGGTCCACCGGCCCGTCGCGGTGCGCCGGGTCGAGGCGGACTCCCACGACGGACCGCTCGACGTGGTCGCGGACGCCGGCACCTGGCGGGCGGAGCTGGTGATCAACGGCACCGGCACCTGGGACCGCCCGTACTGGCCGTACTACCCCGGGCGGGAGTCCTTCGGGGGGCGGCAGCTGCACACCCACGACTTCCGCGCGGCGGAGGACTTCCGCGGCGGGCACGTGGTGGTCGTGGGCGGCGGCACCTCGGCCGTGCAGTTCCTGCTCCAGCTCGCCGCCGCGGGCGCCACCACCACGTGGGTCACCCGCCGGCCCCCGCGCTTCACGGACCGGGAGTTCGACCCGGACTGGGGGCGGGACGTCGAGCGCCGGGTCGACGAGCGGACCCGCGCGGGGCTCCCGCCCGCCAGCGTGGTCTCGGCCACCGGGCTGCCCCTCACCGCGCAGTACCGGGCCGGGATCGAGGACGGGATCCTCGTCTCGGCCGGGCCACTGCGGGCCGTGACGCCCGAGGGCGTCCGGCTCGCCGACGGGCGGGAGGTGCGGGCGGACGCCATCCTGTGGGCCACCGGGTTCCGCCCCGCCCTGGACCACCTGGCTCCCCTGGGGCTGCGCGAACCGGGTGGCGGCATCCGGACGGACGGGGTGCGGGTGCTCCGGGACCCGCGGGTGCTGCTGGTCGGCTACGGCGCCTCGGCCTCGACCCTCGGCGCCACCCGCGCGGGGCGGGCGGCCGCCCGCGAGGCGGTGCGGCTGCTGTCCCCGGCTCCGGCCGGGGCCGTAGGCTGAGGGCACCAGCCCTCCCGACGAAGGAGCACCCCGTGAGCCAGCAGCCCACCTCCAGCCCGGATCCCATCGAGGATGCGGCCTCCAACGACGACGCCGACCAGACCACCGAGATGACCCCGATCCCGCACGAGTACGGGGACGCCAAGAACGAGGAGTCCGACCAGCAGGACTGAGCTCGGAGCCCGCCTGCGCGCACTGCTGGGGTCAGGCGGCCTTTCCGAAGAGGGAGGCGCGCAGTTCCGACAGGGGCGGGGCGTGCTCGGCCAGCTCCTGGAGGTAGCCCAGGTCGTCGAGGTCGCCCAGGGCGGCGGCGAGCTCCTCGCAGCTGAGCTGGGCGTCCTCGGCGACGGTCTCGAGGGCGGGGGCCTCCTCGGCCGTGACGTGCTCGGCCAGCGCGTCGAGAACGACCACGGCGTCGACGCTGACGTGCTCGTCGTGGATGGCCTCGGCGAGCAGTCGCTCGGCGGCGTAGAGGGGCGCGGCGAACATGTGGGGGACGGGGGCGTTCATCATGGACATCACTGCCGGAATGTTACTCGTTGTTCATATGAGTTCGCTGAGATCGGCCGGCGGGCCGGACGGAGTCCGCAGCTCCGGGGGCCGTCACCGGGAGATCGGCAGCTTCTCGCTGCGGGCTCGGCGGACCCTGCGGCCGAGCAGCAGCAGGAGCACGACGACGACAGCCGGCGCGACCACCCACGGCTGCTCCAGCCACGCCCAGACGACCGCCATGCCCACGGTGCCGTAGATGACGCCCCAGATGAGGGTGCCCACGAGCATCGCGGGGATCCACCGGCGAAGGGGCATGCCCGTGACGGCGGTGGTGAGGATGACGGCGGTCTGCAGACCCACGGTCAGGAAGCAGGCGGGGACGGCCAGGACGCCCCAGCGGTGCACCAGCCGCTGGGCCCGCCGGTAGACGGCGGTGTCCATGAGCCCGCGGACGCGGTCGGAGCGCCGGCTGCCACCGGCGGCGGCGGCACGGCCCAGGGCGAAGATGGTGGTGGTCCGCACGATGGCCCCGGCCCAGAAGAACAGGATCGCGGCCCCGAGGGGGAGGGACTCCAGCCAGGCCTGCACCCGCCCAGTCTAAGGAGGGGGCCCGACAACCGCTGACGACAGGTTGTCATTCCGGGACAGGGCACGTCCGGTCGGGCCGGATCCGGGGCGCAGGGGGGCTCCTCCGGTCCTGTCCTGCCGGGCGCGGGTAGTCTCACCGTACGCCCGGCCCGCCCCGGAGCCGGAGCCCCGACGGAGGAGGACGCATGAGCCTGGAGATCGACGAGCACGGGACCGTGACCGCCGGCGGGCGCCCCGTGGACTACGCGACCGCCTACGCCTGGTGCGTCGACTCGCCCGAGACCATCACCGAGCTCGTCCAGGACACGAAGGCGTTCGCCACGGTGATCGCCGCCGCCGAGCACGCCGGCCCCGAGGAGCAGGCCGAGGCCGTCCGGCGGGCGTTCGCCGCCGGGGTGCCCCGAGATCCCGGGGCCTCCTGGGCCGGGGCGACGCCGCCGGAACCGGTCACCGAGGAGCCGGTCACCGAGGAAACGGACGTTGAGGAGCCGCCCGTCGAGGAATCGATCCCGGCGGAGAGCGACCCGGTCCGGGCGCGGTCCGGTCCGGAGCCCCACTCGAGCACGCCGGGACGGACCCGGCCGTGGTGAACGGCCGCGGGATCAGCCCCGGACCAGGCTGACGGCCAGGGCCAGCATCACCACGCCGATCACGAGGTCCACCACCCGCCAGGTGCGCGGGCTGCTGAGCACCCCGGACAGCGCCCGGGCGCCGTAGCCCAGGGCGGAGAACCACACGACGCTGCCCAGCACGGCCCCGCCGGCGAAGATCCACCGGGCGTCGGGGCCGTGCTGGTTGGCGAGGCTGCCCAGCAGCACCACGGTGTCCAGGTAGACGTGGGGGTTGAGATAGGTCAGGGCCAGGGTGGTCGCGATGACCGATCCGCGGGACCGCGGGGCCTCGGCGGTCAGGGACGACGGCCTCAGGGCCGAGACGAAGGATCTCACCGCCCACCACGTCAGGTAGGCGGCGCCACCCCACCGCAGCACGTCCAGGGCTTCGGGGAAGCGGGAGACGAGCGCCCCGATCCCAGCCGTGCCGCCGAGGATGAGCACCGCGTCGCTGACCGCGCACAGCGCCACCACCACGCCCACGTGCTCGCGGCGGATGCCCTGCCGCAGCACGAACGCGTTCTGCGCGCCGAGGGCGACGATCAGTGCCAGCCCGCTCATCAACCCGGTACCCCAGATGCTCCACATGGCCTCGACGCTAGCCAGCCCCGGTGATGCAGACAAACGAAAGGATCGACGGCTGGGTTAGTTTTGCTTCATGCACTTCGAGCAGCTGCGCGCCCTCACCGCGATCGTCGACGAGGGAACCTTCGAGGCCGCCGCGGACGCCCTGGGGATCAGTCCCTCGGCGGTCAGCCAGCGGATCAAGGCCCTGGAGACCTCCGTGGGGCAGGTCGTGGTGCGCCGCGGCGTGCCCTGCGTCCCCACGGAGGCCGGGGCCGTGCTGCTGCGCACCGCCCGCCAGGTGCAGGTCCTCGAGGCGGAGGCGCTGCACGCCCTCGGCCACGGGCTCTCCTCCCGGACGGTGACCCCGGTGGCCGTCAACGCCGATTCCCTGGCCACGTGGTTCGTGCCCGTCCTGGCCGAGGCCGCCGGCTGGTCGGACACCACCCTGGACCTGCACGTGGAGGACCAGGACCACAGCAGCCGGCTCCTGCGCCAGGGAGACGTCATCGGGGCCGTCACCGGGGATCCCGCCCCCGTCAGCGGGTGCCGGCTCGAGCGGCTGGGCTTCATGCGCTACGTCCCCGTGGCCGCCCCGGACCTGCGCCGGCGGTTCAGCACCGGGGGCGGCGTCGACTGGGCGGAGATGCCCGTGCTCCGGTTCAACGCCAAGGACGACCTGCAGCAGCACGCCCTGCGCGCCCGCGGCGTCGACCGGTCCCCGCCCACCCACACCGTCCCGTCCGCCGAAGGGTTCCTCGCCGCCGTACGGGCCGGACTGGGCTGGGGCATGCTCCCGGAGCTGCAGCTGGGCACGGACCTCGCCGACGGGTCCCTGGACCTGCTCGAGGACCACGGGCACCACGACGTCGGGCTCTACTGGCAGAGCTGGACGCTGGACTCCGCGCGGCTGCACCGCATCACCGAGTGCGTCCGCCGCGTCGGCCGGGAGCACCTGCGCGCCACGGCGCAGGGCGGGTGAGCGGGCGCGGCGAGAGGGCCGCGACCCGTGTCCGCGGTCACTCGCAGGCCAGGCCCTCGACCCCGCCCCGGTCCAGCGCCGGGCGGTAGCCGGGCTGGTCCGAGCGTAGGGGAGCCGCGCCGGCCGCGCGCACGGCGGCGCAGTCGGCGTAGTACACCTCGCCCGCGGAGGACGACCGCACGGCGGACGGCCTCGCGGCGGGGGCGCTCCCGGCGGGCGCGATGTCACCGGGCACGTCCTGGCCCGGGCAGCCGGCCAGCACGTCCACCATGGCGTCCCGCTCGGGAGCCGTCACGGAGAGCTCGTAGCGGGTCTTGACCGCGATCTGGGTGGCCACGTACTCGCACCGGAAGGACTCGTTCGGCGGCAGCCACTCGGCGGCGTCGGCGGCGGACTTCTCCCCGTTGACCGGCCCGTCCACGGCCCGCAGGTTCAGGGGGTCGTTGGCCAGGGCCGTGCGCTCGTCCGGGGCGAGCCGGTCGGCCCCGGAGACCCACGCGTTCTTCAGCGCCACCACGTGGTCGATCTGCACGTCGGCGGAGGTCAGCGGTCCGCGCTCAAACGCGATCGTCCGCCCCGTGTAGGGGTCCTCGAGGATCCCGGAGAGCACCCTGCACCCGTCGTCGTCGAGGACCTCGCCGGTCAGGTCCCGGGCCAGGATGTCGTTGCGGGCGTCGCAGCCGTTGCCGTCGGGATCCGCCCAGTCCCCGAACAGGGCGAGCCGGTCGTAGTCCTCGCCGTCTCCGGGGTCCTCGACCGGCAGGGCCGCGAGTGCCCGCGCGGCGGGGGAGTCGCCCTCTCCGGCCTGCGGGGTGCACCCGGTCAGGACGCCCAGGGCGAGCACGAGCAGGACGGGCACCGTCCGCCGCGCACGGTGCTGCGGTGACTCGAACCTGCGCACGGTGCTGCCTCCGCTCCGACCGGTGGTCTCTCGGAGGTCCTATTCTCGCAGGTCAGCCCGGAACGGTAGATTGCGGCACCGGAGGGGGTGGACGAGGGCACCGGCAACTCCTGGTGGTATCCCTACCCCTTCCTGGACCCGAACGGGTCGGCCGGCGGCTACGGGTCCGTGGCGATCCGGGTCGGCGTGCTCGCGGTGGCGATCACGGCGACGGCCTCGGTGCTCGTCGGGATCTCCCGGCGACGGCCGGGGCCGGCCGGCGGTCTCGACCTCGGCCGCGGCGACGCGGGCGAGCGCAGCCCCTGACGGGCCGGTCCGCCCAGCGACCGCCCGGAATCGCCCAGGAACCGCCGGGAATCGGCCGGGACCGCCCGGTGCGGCCGGGCGGTCCCCGGCAGTTCCGGCCCGGACCGGGGTGCCGCGGGTGGTCCGGGTCAGAGCTGCGGCACGCACTCCCCGGCGCCCAGCCTCGCCAGGCCGGCCCGGTCCCCGGCCGAGAGCACCGTGGACCCGCCCGCCGGGTGCATCATCTGTGCGGGGTCGTCCACGTGGGCGAGCCCCACCACGTGCGCCAGCTCGTGGATGATGGTGGCGCGGACGTGGGCCGCTCCGTCCGGGTGGTCGAGCACCCGCGCCAGGCCGGGGGCGTCGAGGGTGACCTGGCCGGTGACGTAGACGAACGGCCGCCCGGGCGCCTGCCGGGCCGTGCTGCCGCCGAGGCCCACGACGTCCCCGGCCAGACCCGGCACCTCGGTCTCGTCGGACCACGTGATGAGCACGGGTGCCCACTGCCGGCCGTACCGCTCCGGCTGATAGGGCGCGCGCTGCTCGGCGGGCGCCTCCGTCGTCGTCCCGCCGGGGACGAACCGCAGGCCGGTGGCCGAGGAGATCTCGGCGACCGCCTCCTCGATGAGCTGCCCGCCGCCCGGCGGGCCGCCGTCCGGGCGCACGACGTAGTGCACCGGCCGGCACGGGTCGTAGGCGACCATCGGCTGGCCGGGGTCCGGGGAGTCCATGAACCGGTAGCCGCCGAGGTCCTCGACCACCGGCGGCGTGCCCAGCGGAGCCGGGGCGGCCCCGACCCCGGGCGGGGGCGCCGACGTGTTCGGCAGATAGGGGCGGAGGGCCGGCAGCGCGTAGTCCTGGAAGAGCCCTGGGGTGAGCCACAGCATGAGCAGCACCACGACCCCCACGGCCGGCGTCGCCCGCCACGCCCTGCCGCGCCTGCGGGGGGCCGTCGCCCAGCGGCGGGCGGATCTCCGGGTCGCCCGGGCGGCAGACCGGGCCCGGCGGCGCTGTTCGCCCGGGCGCAGGCGGACCTGTCGATGCTCCTCCAGCGCGTCGTCGAGCGCCCACTGCGGGATCCGGCCGCTCGGCGACCTCTTGGGGCGCACGGCGGCGGTGTGCTCGTCGCGGGTCCGGGGCGACGCTCCCCGATGCGGCGTGGTGCCACCGGGCTGGTGCATGGTTCCTGGCTTCTGTGCTGGATCGGGCGGTCGCGCAGGTCGTACTGAAGTGTACGAAAGCAAACCATGGCGGGCGCCTTTCCGCAGCACTGTGACGGCGGCGCGCCCGTCCACACTCCTGCCTACACTGGCCCGACGCAGCCCCGATGCAGCCCCGACCCGAAGGAGCACCGCAGTGCAGACCACCCCGCACCAGAACGTCACCTTTCCCTCGGCCGGGGGCCGGGCCCACGGCTACCTGGCGCTGCCGGCCACCGGCCGCGGCCCCGGCGTGATCGTCATCCAGGAGTGGTGGGGGCTCACCGACCACATCCGGGACGTGGCCGACCGGCTCGCCGCCGAGGGTTTCGTGGCGCTGGCCCCCGACCTCTACGGCGGGTCCGTCACCCACGACGGCGAGGAGGCCGCCGAGATGATGTCCCGGCTGCCCGAGGACGAGGGCGTGCGGCTGCTCGCCGGATCGGTCGACTTCCTGCTCGAGCACGAGGCGGTCACCAGCTCCACGGCGGGGGCGATCGGCTTCTGCATGGGCGGCGGCTTCGTCCTGGCCCTGGCCGCCGATCAGGGCGAGCGGATCGGTGCCGCGGTGCCGTTCTACGGGGTCGGCCAGGGCGTGCCGGACGCCTGCCACGGGGTGCGGGCGGCGGTGCAGGGCCACTACGGCCGGCAGGACACCTCCTACCCGGTGGACAGGGCCGAAGCGCTCGAGGAGCAGCTCCGCCGCGAGTCCGCCGCGCCGCTGGTGGAGTTCCACTACTACGACGCCCCGCACGCCTTCCACAACGACCGGAACCGGCCGAACCACCGGCCCGAGGCCGCGGCCGAGGCCTGGGAGCGTGCGGTCGCCTTCCTGAACGAGCACGTCCGGTAGCCGGCGACGGCTGTCCCCCGAGCCGCCCACAGGGGGGATGCTTCTCGCCCCGCCTTGTTACCAAGGTGTAGGAAATGGCCGCGCGCGGGGCAGGGCGTGGTGGAACTGCGGCCTCTCGGAGGCAGAACTGTGGCCGGACGGTGGAACGGCGCTCCGTAGCGTCGGGGACAACAGATCGCCGCAGCGCACCAACGAACGAAGGGCTCCTCCCATGACCGCCACCGCCGTCGCCACCGTCTCCCGCCCCCGCCGCTACCGCGTCCTGGTCCCGCTGGCCGGCCTCGCCGCCGCCGCCGCGCTCGCAGTGGGCTCCGGTGCGGACTTCACCTCCAACTCGGTGAACTCGGCCAACGCCTTCACCACCGGCACCCTGACCCAGACGAACTCCAAGGCCAACAGCGCGGTGTTCAACCTCGACAACATGAAGCCCGGGGACACCCTCAACGGCTCGGTGACCATCACGAACTCCGGCAGCCTGGGGGCCGGCTTCACGCTGACGGAGACCGCCACCAACGGCTTCACCACCAAGTCCAACCTCAAGCTCTCCATCACCGAGTCCGGCGCGAGCGCCCCGGTGTGGACCGGTACCTTCGGCGAGCTCACCGCCGCCGGTCCGCTGGCGCTGGGCGACTGGGCCCCGGGCCAGGCCAAGACGTTCGTCTTCAGCGTCACGCTGGCCCAGGGCGCCGACAACACCGAGCAGGGCAAGGCCGCCACCGCCAGCTACCGCTGGGACGCGGTGCAGGTCGCGGGCACCACCACCACCAACCAGTGATCCACCCGGCGGGGCCGGTCCTGACGGGCCGGCCCCGCCGTCTCTGCTCGACACGACCGCGGGCGTGCGCCCGCAGCAGGAGGAGACCGTGCGTGCTGCGCGGACCGTGGCCCGGACGGTCGTCCGGGTGGTGCTGAACCTGACGGCGCTCGTGGTGCTGGCCCTGGCGCTGTCCATGCTCGTGCCCGGCGCCATGGGCTACGAGCGCTACGTCATCACGGGCGCGTCGATGTCCGGGACCTTCGAGAAGGGCACCCTGGCCATCGAGAGCGCGGTGCCGGTGACGGACCTGGTGGTCGGCGACGTCATCACCTATCTGCCGCCGCCGGACTCCGGGCTCACGGAGCTGGTCACCCACCGCATCCTGTCCGTCGAGGCGTCGGAGACCGGGCCCGTGTTCCGCACCCAGGGCGATGCCAACGCCGACGCCGACCCGTGGACCTTCCAGCTGCCCGGGCCGACCCAGGCCCGCCTGGACCACGCCGTCCCCCATCTCGGCTGGGCGTTCATCGCCCTGTCCGACCCGCAGGTCCGGCAGCTCGTCATCGGCGTGCCGGCCGGACTCGTCGCCCTCCGCTGCGCGATCGAGGTCGTGCAGGTCCTGCGCCGACCCCGGACCCGCGCCGAGACCGCGCAGCCGCGTGCCGCCACGGCGCGGAAGCGTCCCGAGGGCCCGCCGAGGCGCACCGGCCCGGGCCGGAGGACCGCCGCCGCGGTCTGACCCGTGGGGCGCGGCACGGCGCACGCCGTGCCGCGGAGGTGTTGCCGAACTGTGGGGCTGCGAGCCGCCGCTGTTCCCGAGCTGTTGCCACCGGCTCTCTAGCGTGGGAACCGACCCCCCAGACCTCGCCCACGCCGACCTCGACCCACGTTCCGGGAGCCACTGACCGCCATGACCGCACGAACCGCCGCGACCGCCGTTCTCGTCGTCGTGCTCGGTCTGCTCCTGGGCCTCAGCAGCACCGTCGAGTTCTCCTCCGCGGCCTTCACCAGCCGCTCGGCCAATCCGCAGAGCACCGTCCGGGCCGCCGCGGACTGGACCGCCCCGACCGTGTCCCTGACCGCTCCGGGATCGACCGTGACGGGCACGGTCACCCTCACCGCGTCCGCCGCGGACGCCGAGTCCGGGATCGCCGCCGTGGAGATCCAGGCCCAGCCCGCCGCCGGCGGGACGTGGGAGACCGTCTGCCGGGTCACCGCCACGCCGTACAGCTGCGGCTGGAACACCACGGCCGTGGAGGACGGCACCTACGCCCTTCGGGCGGTGGCCACGGACAGGGCCGGCTACAGCGCCGTCTCGAGCAGCGTCAGCACGATCGTGGCCAACAGGTCCACCGTGTTCCTCACGGACCCGGGGGACGTCCTGCGCGGCACCGTGCAGCTCACCGCCACGGTCCTCCACGCCGGCAGCACCGCCCCGTCCGTGCGCTTCGAGTACATCGCGGCCGGCGTGGCCGGCGCCAAGTGGACCACGGCGTGCACCGCTCCCACCGGGCAGTACTCCTGCTCCTGGAACACCACCACCGTGACCAGCGGTGACTACGACCTGCGCGCGGTGGCCGTGTCCGGCTCCGGGAACACCAGCACGACCAGCTACTCCGTGACCCGCGCGGACGTCCTCGTCGACAACACCGCTCCGGCGGTGACGATGACCGACCCCGGGACGCCGCTCAGCGGTACCCGCACCTTCGCCGCGACCGCCACCGACGCGCACTCCGGGATCGCTCAGGTCGTCCTGCAGTACGCCCCCACCGGCAGCACCAGCTATCAGCAGCTGTGCGCGGTCACCGGGGAGCCTTACAGCTGCCGCTACGACACCACGCGCCTGGCCAACGGCAGCTACAGCTTTCGGGCGGTCACCACCGACGCCGCCGGCAACACCACGACGTCGGCCGCAGTCACCAACCGCACGGTCGACAACACCGTCTCCTCCGTCTCGCTCGAGGACCCGGGAGCCTATCTCAGCGGCGTCGAGACGCTGACCGCCGTTGCCAACTCCACCGCGGGCGTCCAGTCCGTGCAGATCGAGTACGCGCCGGCCGGTGGCAGCACCTTCACCACGATCTGCACCGGCAGCACCGCCCCGTACACCTGCGACTGGACGACGACCGCGGTGGCCGACGGATCCTACGACCTGCGCGCCGTGCTCACGGACGGCAGCGGCAAGACGACCACCTCCGCGGTCGTGGCCGCACGGCACGTGGACAACGCCCCGTTGCGCGGGGCCGACGTGCAGACCGCCAACGGCGGCACCACGGTCGGCCGGCTCGACGCCCGGGACAGCATCACCTACACGTACACGGGACAGGTCGTCCCGTCCTCGGTCGCCCCCGGCTGGGACGGCACGCAGGCCCTGCCCGTGGTGGTGACCCTCAACGGCACCGCCAACGGGTCGGTTCTCGCCATCGGCCGCGCCGGCGGCGCCGTGAACCTGGGCTCGGTGAACCTGCGCCAGACCTACATCCGCAACGGCCGGACCGCCACGTTCGACGCCACCATGACCACGAGCACGGTGGTGGTCAACGGCGTGACCCGCAGCACGTTCACCGTCACCCTGGGAGCGGCCACCAGCGGCGCCGGCCAGCTGCGGACGACGTCCACGGCGGCGTCCATGGTCTGGGCGCCCTCGGCGGCGGTCGTCGACCTCGCCGGCAAGCCCTGCTCGACGAGCTCGGTCACCGAGACCGGGATCCTGGACCGGGAGTTCTGATGTCCGGGACCCCCCGAGTCCGGGTGGCCGTCCCGGCGGCGGCACTGCTCGCCGCCGTCCTGGGCGTCCAGGCCGTCCTGCTGCGGGAGGAGGCCGCGTACCTGAGTGTGCTGCTCCTCGCCGGAGCGGGCCTGGGCGCCGCGGCCACCGTGTGCCTCCGGCTCCGCGGCTGCTTCGCGTCCCGATTCGCGCTGGTGCTCGTGGCGGCGCCGACGCTGCTCGGCGAGGGACTGTTGGTGGCGCTGGGCCTGCCCGGGCTCGGTCACGCCGCCGCCCGGACCGGCCTCACCGTGACGGGGGCCGCGGCGATGCTCGGTGCCGTCGTCGTCGTGCTGGGCCTGCGGTCGACACATGGCGCAGGACGGCGGGCAGCTCCATGACAATGGATATGCTTTTGCAATGGTCCCCAGCATCCTCCTGGTGGAGGACGACGACGGCATCGCCCTCCCCCTGACCCGCGCCCTCGAGCGGGAGCAGTACGCCGTGGAGCGAGTGAGCACCGGTCAGGCCGCCCTTGCGAGCACCGCCACCGGGCGGTTCCCGCTGGTCGTCCTCGACCTGGGGCTGCCGGACGGGGACGGGCTGGACGTGTGCCGGCAGGCCCGGGAGGACGGCTACACCGGGGCCGTGCTCATCCTCACCGCCCGCGGCTCGGAGATCGACCGGGTGGTCGGTCTCGACGTCGGCGCCGACGACTACATGGCCAAGCCCTTCAGCCTCGCCGAGCTGCTGGCCCGCGTCCGGGCGCTGCTGCGCCGGCAGGCAGGCCCGCACACCGCCCCCGTGCCGCTGCCCGCCCCGGGACTGCGCGTGGACCCGCAGTCCCGGCAGGCCTTCGTGGCGGACATCGTCCTGCCGGTGACCGCCAAGGAGTTCGACGTCCTGGCGGAGCTCGACGGCGTCCGCGGCAGCGTGGTCACCCGCGAGCACCTCATGGACCGGGTGTGGGACGAGAACTGGTTCGGCTCCACCAAGACCCTCGACGTCACCGTGGCCCGCCTGCGGCACAAGCTGGTCACCGCCGGCGCCCCGGCCCAGATCGTCACGGTGCGCGGGATCGGCTTCCGGCTCGAGGACGGCCCGCCGGATGCGTGATCGGCTGATCACGGTGCTCGTCGGTCTGGCGATCGCCGTGATCGCCCTCTACGGCGTCCCGCGGGCCTACCTGGTCGCCGAGGGGGCACAGTCCACCGCGGTCGAGCAGACCGAGCGCTCCGCGGACCTGATGGCGGCCGTGCTCACGGAGCGGCTGCGCAGCGGCGGTCCCGCCGGCGAGGACCTGACCTCCCTCGTGGAAGGAGGGGAGGTGCTGGTCCACCGGGACGCCTCCGGCCAGGTGCTGGCTTCGGCGGGCGAGGCCGAGGGCCACGCCGCGGACGTGGTCGCGACCCGCCGGCTGCCGGACGGCAGCACCCTGGAACTGACCCGCACCGGTGCGGCGGTGACCGAGCGGATCACCGAAGCCGTGATGCCCATCGTGCTCATCGGTCTGGGAGTGGTGGTCCTCGCCGTGCTGGCCGCCGTGGTGCTGGCCCGCCGGCTGGCGCAGCCCTTCCAGCGGCTGGCCGACGCCGCTCGCCGGTTGGGGGACGGGACCTTCACCCTGCCGCCGCTGGACTCCTCGCTGCCCGAGGCCCGGGCGATCGGAGCCGCCCTGCAGGCCAGCTCGCGGCAGCTCGAGGCCCTGCTGCACCGCGAGCGGCAGTTCGCGGCCAATGCGTCCCACCAGCTGCGGACCCCGCTCACCGCCCTGCGCCTGGAGCTCGAGGACCTGACCTACTGGCCCGGGACCACCCCTGCGGTGCGCGACCAGCTCCACCGGGCGTTGCGGGAACTGGACCGGCTGGGCGGGACGGTGACCGAGCTGCTGGAGCACTCGCGCGGCCGCCGCCTGGAGCGCCCGGTGCCCGTGGACCTGGCCCTGCTCACCGCCGAGACCGCCGAGCGCTGGCACCGGCAGGCCGGTGCCCAGGGCCGCACCGTCACCGCCATGGCACCGCGTCCAGCCCGCGTCCGCACCCACCCCGGGCTGCTGCAGCAGATCCTGGACGTGCTGATCCACAACGCCCTGCGGCACGGCCGCGGGGCTGTGCGCGTGCGGGCCCGCGACGCGCGCACCCACTGGGCGATCACGGTCCAGGACGACGGCCCCCGGCCCGCCGACCGGCGCATCTTCGACCGCCACGTCAGCGCCGGCGACGACGGCGAGGGCATCGGGCTGACCGTGGCCGCCGAACTGGCCGAGTCCCTGGGCGGCAGCCTGACCCTGGAGTCCACCCCGACCACCACGTTCCTGCTGCGGCTGCCGCAGCACAGGAGCCCGGTGCCCGCCACCTCGTGAGCGCGGCACCGGAGTCCCCGACACTTCCTCGACCGCCGGCGTGCCCGGCGAGGTGTGCGAGGCTTCGTCCATCTCCTCGACGCTGCCAACGGCCGAGGACCTGCCGGCAGTTCCTGCCGACCCCGCTGATCGAGTGCGTGTCGCCGGAGGGCGCCGCCCGGCCGAGAGCCCAGGAGTTCGCATGACCGAGATCTGGCCCGTGGTCCACGCCGAGCGCCAGGCGCTGATCCGTGACCTGGAGGGCCTGCCGGCGCAGCAGTGGGCCAGGCCCTCGCTGTGCCCCGGCTGGGACGTCCACGACGTCCTGGCCCACCTCGTCGACGACGCGAGGACCACGCGCCTGGGTTTCCTCCGCCGCCTCGCGGCCGCTGGCTTCGACTTCGACCGCTGCAACGCCCGGGGGATCGCGCGGGAGCGCCGCGCGGATCCGCGGGACACGCTCGCCGCGTTCCGCGCGGTGAGCGGCCGTACGACGAGCGCGCCGGCGCCCCCGGCCACTCGGCTGGTGGAGGCGTTCGTGCACGGGCAGGACATCCGGCGCCCGCTCTCGCTCACCCGGGCCTGTCCGACCGGGCCGGTCGCCGAGGCCCTGCGCCACCAGCTGAGGACCAGCACGAAGGTCGGCGGCGGCAGGGAGCGGGCCGCGGGACTGCGGCTCGTGGCCACCGACGCCCAGCTCGACGCCGGGGCCGGTCCGGAGGTGCACGGCAGCGCCCTCGCGCTGCTGCTGGCGGTGTCCGGACGCCCGGTCGGCCCGGAGGAGCTCACCGGCCCGGGAGCGGCTGCGCTCGCGGGCTGAAGCGCCGACATCACCGTGCCGGCGCTTCAGCGACGGGAGCTCAGCGGACGAGCGTGAAGAGGATGCCGCTGAGGGCCACGAGCCCGGCGACGGTCACGAACACGTTCGACAGCTGCCCCCGGTAGGGCGCCAGGGCCGGGATCCGGCGCACGGCGTACATCGGCATGAGGTAGAGGATCACGGCGATGACGGGCCCGGCCAGGGACTCGATCAGGGACAGGATGCTCGGGTTGAGCACCGCGGCCGCCCACGTGGTGAGGAAGATGAAGACCGCGATCCCCCGGCGCAGCGTCCGGTCCTGCGGCTGCCGGATCCGCGCGGGCAGCATGCTGCGCGCGATGCCCGCCGCGCCCTCGCCGGCCCCCAGGTAGTGGCCGAAGAACGAGGAGACGATCGCCACGATCGCCACGGCCGGGCCGAGGTAGCCGATCAGGGGGTTGCCGTGCATGTTGGCCAGGTGGGACAGCACCGGGAGATTGGCCTCACGGGCTTCCTGCAGCCCGGTGCTGCCCAGGGACAGGACGCAGGACCAGACGAACGCCATGGTGAACAGCACCAGCAGGACCGTGGTGCGGCGGAGCACCCGGGACGCCGCCTCGGGCGCGCGGGCCCCGTGCTCGCGCTGCATCGCCAGGGAGAACTGCGAGATGGCCGGGGAGTGGTTGAACGCGAACACCAGCACCGGGATGATCAGCCAGACCGACAGCGTGAGCTCGCCGGCGGACGGCACCACGGCGAGGTCGCCGATCTGCCAGGTGGGGACGAGGTAGATCGTCACCCCCAGCAGCGCGAGGATCAGCGGGTAGACCAGCCAGCGGGTCACGGCGAGCATGAGGCGCTGACCGGCGACCATGACCAGCATCATCAGGGCGATCAGCACCCCGGAGAGCAGCACGCGGGGCACCGGGGGCAGCCCGAGCTGGTTGACCATGAGGCTCTCGACCGTGTTGGTGATGCCCACCCCGTAGATCAGGACGATGGGATAGATCGCGAGGAAGTACAGGACGGTGATGACCCGCCCGGCGCCCTCCCCGAAGTAGTCGCGGGCCACGACCGTGATGTCCTCGCCCTTCCGCGGGGAGGCGCACACGAAGCGCGCGAGGGCCCGGTGGGACAGGTAGGTCATCGGCCCGATGAGGAGCGTCACGACGAGCAGCGGCCACAGGCCGCCGGCGCCGGCGTTGATCGGCAGGAAGAGGATGCCCGCGCCGATGGCGGTGCCGAACAGGCCGAGCATCCAGCCGGTGTCGACCGCGGAGGGCCGCTGCCGGGCATCGGGTGCCGCGGCCGGGCGGTCCAGGGCGGGGTTCGTGGTGGTCGGGGAGTGGGCGGATGCTGCATCGGCGGAGATCGTCCGCGGGGCAGGGGAGCGCGACATGGTGGTCCTCGCTGGGTGCACGTGTGGGGTGGACCACAGGGACGATACCAGCCGGGCCGCGTCCCTCCGGGCCACGGGTGCCGGAGCGCACATCGACGCGGGCGCCGCCGTCACTCCTGCCGTCGTCACTCCTGCCGGCGGCACCCGTGCTGCAGGGCCCACCGCCGGGACGACGACAGCGCGACGGCCCGGCACGAGGGGCGTGCCGGGCCGTCGCTCCGCCGGTCGGTCAGTGCTGGCGCAGAGGGCGTCCCACGATCCCGGTGGAGACCGCGAAGTACGCGGCCGCCGCGAACAGCAGCGTGGCCCACCCGTAGGCGTGGGACCCCAGGGCCAGGACGGCGCCGTTGGCGACGAACAGCATCACGGCCGCCACCGTCAGCCACTGCGCCACCTGATCTGCGCGAACTTCTCGAACCCCTGCCACTGTCATCCCCTTCGTCGATCGACGCCCGGCAGCGACCGCAACCGGGATGAGGCCAAGTTAGGTGCCGTCCGGGACATATGTCAGTCGACTTAAGTCCAGACCTCACCGTGGGTGCGCCGACATCGGGCCTGGTCAGGGGCAATACGGCAACATGACGAAAGATGGCGTCGTCCGCACCCGGCGGACGGTGCCGGCACGGAGAAGGGGCGGGGACGTGGTGTCCACGTCCCCGCCCCTGCCCAGGGGTGTGCTCCCTCCTACGGTGCCGCGGGAACCGCTCCGGCGTCGGCGCCGGTCACGCCCTGCTGGGCGGCCCCGCCGGCCCCGGCCGGGCCCGCGCCCGCCTGGCCGCTGCCGGGCTGCGGCGCGCCCGTGTCGGGGAGCGCGCCGCCGGACGTGGTGCCGCCCTCGGTCACCGCTCCGCTCGTGGGGACGACTTCCTCCGGTGCGACGCCACCGGCGGGCACGGTGACCTCCGCGGTCGGGACGGTCCCCTCGGCGGGGGCGAGCTCACCGGTTCCGGCGGCCGGGTCCTCGGCCGGGACAGGGGTGACCGCGCTGCGCACGGACACCGACTCGCTGCCGGTCACGGTGCGCTGGATCGTGCCCGTGCCGCCGGAGAGCTCGGTGCCGGTGAGGGCCTGGATGCCGAAGACCGCCCCGACCGCGAGGCCGAGAATGGCGCCGGCGCTGACCAGTACGGGCTTCAGGCGCGGGCGCAGTGCGCTCCAGCGGCTGCCCGTGGCCACGGCCGTGCTGCCGTCCGAGTCGGGCGCGTCCAGGCCGGGGCGCGCGAGCACGTGCTGGGCCACGGTGGTCTTGACCTTCTTCAGGCCGCGGCGGCTCTTCTCGAGCGAGGTCGAGTAGATGACCACGGCGATACCGGAGACGATGCTCGTCAGGGCGGCGCCGAGGACGGTGCCGACGACGCTGAGGTGGCCACCGATCACGGACATGGTCGCGGCGGTGGCGGCGCCGGCGAGCAGGCCGGGGATGTTCAGGGTCGAGCTCTTCTTCTCGGTCTGCTCCTCGGCCGGTTTGCCGGGCTGGGGGTGGTCGTCGGGCGCGGACGCCTCGGTGCGTGGTTTTTCCAGAGTCATGATGTCCTGCTTCGCTTGCGGGGAAGGGGGTGCTGGTCCCCGCGACGATGCTCGGGCCAGCCTTTCCCATTATCCGGACCGACCGGGGAAAGCCCAGCGCGAGTGGGAACTCTCACACCCAGTGGTCCTGCTGGAGCGCAATGTGACGTCGAAGCACCAGGTCACGCGGCGATTCGTGTTCGCCCGGAGGGCAGCCGAGGTGATGTCCCCGCCGTGATCGGCCCGTGCTGCCCGCGGCGCGGGGCAGGGGGCTTGTACGGGTTCTCCGCGGGCTTGTCTGTCCCCCCTTGGGCGGGCTGTGCCCGCCGGGTGTCCCCTGATGGGGTGTTCACCAACGCACATTCGCGGTTGTCAATGCCGGCTCGGGCAAGTGGAGCGGGCGCCGAACGGGGACGGTGTGCGGGATCTCGTCCTCCGTGGGGTGCTTCCAGGACCGTGGGCGGCGGGGCAGGAGCATCGGTGTGCGTCCGCGTCCCGTCCGGGGGCGGTCGGCCCCTCCTGGGCCGACCGAGGACCGGGACGACCCGACCGAGAGCAGAGAGCAGGTGCCGACATGGCGACTGGAGTCGTGACGTGGTTCGACGAGGAGAAGGGCTTCGGCTTCGTCCGGCCCGACGACGGATCCGAGGATGTGTTCGTGAACCTCTCGGTCGTCGACGGCGGAGCGTCCTGCGGGCTCGGGGAGAGCGCCCGGGTCGAGTTCGAGATCGAGGTCCAGCCCTACGGCCGCGAGGCATCACGGTTGCGCGTCGTCGTCTGACCGTCCTCTCCTGTGCCCGGGCTGCTGGGCGTCCGCGGGCCCGGCTCAGCGCAGCGGCAGCCGCATGAGGACCCGCGGGAACCTGTTGAGCGTCGAGGTGGTGTCGGCGGCCTTGGTGAAGCCGGCGTGCTCGAACATGCCCCGGGTGCCGACATAGGCCATCGTGGTGTCGACCTTCCGGTCCCCGTTGTCGACGGGATACCCCTCGACGGCCGGTGCGCCGTGGCCGCGGGCGTGCTCGACGGCGCCCTCGAGCAGGGCCTGGGCCACGCCCCGGCCCCGGTGGCCGCCGCGCACCCGGAAGCACCACACGGCCCAGACCGGGAGGTCGTCGACGTGGGGGATCGTTCTCCCGTGGGTGAAGGCGTGCAGCTCGGCCCGCGGGGCGACGCCGCACCAGCCGACCACCGTTCCGCCGTCGTAGGCGAGGATGCCCGGGGGGATCGGCCGGGCGCACAGCTCCCGGGCCGTCTGAGCCCGTTCCCGGGCGCTCAGCGCGCGGTTCTGCTGGGACGGGAGCCGGTAGGTGAGGCACCAGCAGACCGCCGAGTCGGGGTTCCGGGGGCCCAGGATGGTGGCGACGTCGTCGAACCTCTCGCTCGTCGCCGGTCGGATCGTGAACGCGGTGGCAGTCATGGCCGTTCCTCGGTGCCGGGCGGTGCTGGACGGTGCTGAGCGGGGCGGCGCCGGCCGTGGCGGACGCGGTCGAAGGTCTCCCGGGCGACCTGCCACGAGGTCTTGCCGACGTCGAAGTGGTCGGTGAGCATGTACACCCCGATCCAGCGCTGGTAGGTCCACGACCGGTCGAGGAGCCCGGCGTCCCGTGGGCCGGTGTAGCGCTCGTACACCGCGCGGACGAAGGCCTCGCCGTACTCGTGCAGCTCCGCGAAGTCCACGGCCGGGTCCCCGAGGCACATGTCGCTGAAGTCGATCACGCCCAGCCGGGCATCGTCGTCGTCCCAGAGCAGG
Organism: Kocuria aegyptia; assembly: GCF_039530085.1. Classification (NCBI taxonomy): domain Bacteria; kingdom Bacillati; phylum Actinomycetota; class Actinomycetes; order Micrococcales; family Micrococcaceae; genus Kocuria; species Kocuria aegyptia. The sequence goes on along the minus strand of NZ_BAAAOA010000027.1, from coordinate 28,964 downwards.
TGCCGGCTGTAGACGTCGTTGTGGACGACCACCTGGGGAAGGTCGGCGGCGAGGAGGACGTCGACGTCGGCGAGGATCCGTTCCACCTCGGCGAGCTCCTCCGGGCTCAGCACGGCGGGCAGGTGGCTGGTGGCCGCGCGGCGGACGTCGTCCTGGTCCTCGGCCAGGTACGACGCCGGCACGCGTTCCAGCGGTGTGCCGCGGACCGGTGCGGTGTGCAGGGCGGAGAGGAAGCCGGCCAGCTGCCCCACGAGCGCCTCGTGCGCCGTCCCGTCCAGGGAGGCCAGCACCTCGGGGGCGAGCGTGCGGCCGGGCAGGAGGGGATATCCGGCGAAGGACCCGTCCGGCGCCACGCGGTCGTAGCGCGGGATCCGCACGGGCAGCAGCGGGGCGAGGTGGTCCAGGACCGCCACCTCCCGGGCGAGCGCCTCCGTGTAGGGCTCCTCCTGCGGGAAGCGGAACACCAGGGCGTCGTCCAGGACGACGACGACGTGGTCCCAGCCCTCCGTGATCCGCCGCGCCCTCGACCACGTCAGACCGGGGAAGGCCGCAGCGATCCGCTCCAGCTCGTCCATCGGTGACCTCCGTTCTCACCGGCCTCGCCGAGCCGGCCGTCTCGGCGAGGCCGGTGCTCGTGACGGGTCGCCCGGCGCCGGGCATGTCACCAGGGTAGCCAGGCCGTCCGCCTTCCTGGTCCCCAGTGATTCTTGCTTATGAGGCAAGAACGCATGCCTGGAGAGCAGTACGCCGTTACGGTGGGAGCATGACCGAGCACGCACCTACCCGAACCGTCCCGGGCCACTCCCACGGACACCGGCACGAAGAAGGCCTGGCCGAACTTCTGGACCTGGACGCTGCGATGTCCCGCACCTCCTGGGCGGAGGTGGCCGCGTGGGCCACCCGGTACGCCGTGGCCAGCCCGAGCCGGATCATCGACCTGGGGACCGGTGCGGGTGCCGGGGCCCTGGCCCTCGCCCGACGCTTCCCCGCCGCGGAGGTGGTGGCGGTCGACCGCTCCCCGGTGATGCTCGACCGGGTGCGGGCCGCGGCCCGGCAGCAGGAGCTGGGCGAGCGGGTGCACGTCGTGCACGCGGACCTGGACACGGCCTGGCCCGCGGTCGGGGCGGCGGACCTGGTGTGGGCCTCCTCGTTCCTGCACGAGGTCGCCGATCCCGGCGCGGTGCTGCAGGACGTCCGGGCCGCCCTGCGGCCCGGTGGGCTGCTGGCGGTCGTCGAGATGGACGGTCTGCCCCGCTTCCTGCCCGAGGACCTCGGCATCGGCCGCCCCGGTCTGGAGTCCCGGTGCCACCGGGCCCTGGCCGACGCCGGATGGAACGCCCACCCGGACTGGCGGCCCCTGCTGGAGCGGACCGGGTTCGAGGTCCACGGCCCGCACACCGTCAGCACCGCAGCGCAGCACGAACCGCAGGTCACGGCGCACTACGCCCAGGCCTGGCTCACCCACATGCGCCCGGCGCTCCGGGACCGGCTGGCCGCCGAGGACCGCGCCGTCCTGGACCAGCTCCTCACCCCGGAGCATCCCGGCGCCCTGCAGCACCGCCGGGACCTGCGTCTGCGGGCCGACCGTACCGTCTGGGCGGCCCGGGCGTAGACACTGGACTGTCTGGACTGTCTGGGCGTAGACACTGGGAGCAGGGAGTCCACGGACGCCCACCGCCCTGCCGACACGGTCTCCCGCCCCGGACGCGTGCCGGGAACCACCGACCACAGGAGGCGCCATGCCCGGCTCAGCCGTCATCATCGGCGCCGGCATCGCCGGGCTGGCCACCGCCCGCGGCCTGCTCGGCGCGGGCTGGGCCGTCCACGTGTTCGAGCGCTCGCCGGGCCTGCCCGGCACCGGCACGGCACTGGGCATGTGGCCGGAGGCGATGCGAGCCCTCGACCGGCTGGGCGCCGGCGAGCAGGTCCGGGCCGGTTCCGTCGAGCTGCGCGGAGCGCGGCTCCTGCGGCCCGACGGCACCGAGATCGGCCACCTCGGAGCCGGGCGCACGGTCCGGCTGGTCCCACGGCCGGTGCTCCTGGCGGCGCTGGCCGAGGGCCTGCCCCCGGACGTCATCGCGTGGAACACAGCGGTGACGGACCACGGCGCCCTGCCCGCGGCCGATGTCGTCGTCGCCGCGGACGGCGTCCACAGCCCCGTCCGCGCCGCGCTCTTCGGCGTCGCCCCGCGGCCGCTGGGCACGGTCGCCCTGCGCGGCACCGTGCCGGGGCCCGCGCAGGGCGCCACGGAGACCTGGGGACCGGCCCGGCTCTTCGGCATCACCCCGCACGACGCCGGGCGCACCAACTGGTTCGCGAGCGTCCGCTCCGACGTGCTCGCCTCGGCAGGGGCCGGGCACGACGACCCGCAGGTCCTGCGCCGGCTCTACGGCGACTGGCACCCGGAGGTGCGGCGGGTCCTGGACGCCCTCGGGAACACGCCGATCGACTGGCGCACGCTGCTCGACGTCCCCCCGCTGCCGTCCTACGTCCAGGGGCGCACCGTGCTCCTCGGCGACGCCGCCCACGGCATGGCACCCAACCTCGGTCGGGGCGCCTGCGAGGCCCTCCTCGACGCCACGGCCCTCGTCGGGGCGCTGAGCGCGGCCTCCGACGTCCCGGGGGCCCTGCACCGGTACGACGCCGCACGCCGCCGGCCAACCATCCGCACGGTGCGCCTGGCGCGCGTGGCCAACAGCATGAGCACGGCGCGGCACCTGCTGCCCGTGCGCAACGCCGTGGCCGCCGCGGCGGCCCGGCTGAGCTGACCGGGGCAAGGCGCTGCTCCTGGGCCCGGCCGCCATCCGGTGGAGGGCGCGGGACCGGGCGCCGGCAGCACCCGCGGCTGCTCCGGCTCAGGCCGGCGGGGCCGGCCACCCGGGGGGCTGGTCCAGCCCCTGCCGCTGGACCAGCTGCATCCAGCCGGGCACGTCCAGCTCCACCCCCGCCCCCTGGGCGATCGCGGTCACGGCCTCGATGTCCGGGGGAGCGCCCTCGGGGATGTGCTGGGCCATCTGCTCCAGGGACGTCTCGTACCCGGCCGGGGAGATGATCACCTGGGCCCGCGCCGGTTCCTCCCCGGCGTTCCAGAAGCAGTGCCACTGGCCTCGCGGCATCCGCACCAGCTCCCCGGGCCCGGCCTGGAACACCTCGTCGCCGAGCTGGACCCCGACGCGGCCCTCGACGACGACCAGGAACAGGTCCTCGCGGCTGTTGCGGTGCGGCGGGTTCGCGCTCTGCCTCGGCTCGATGCGGGTCTCCACCACGGAGAACCGGCCACCGGTGGCGTCCCCGTGCAGCAGCGTCCGGTTGGTCACGAAGCCGCCGATGTTGTGCGCCTGTCCTGCGTCCGGGCCCACCGGCCCGTAGTCCTGAGCGTCCATGCCCACAGGGTGGGCCGCGCCCGGGCCTCGGCGCCAGCACATGACGCGCCTACCCTCCGGTTGTGCTGCAACCGTGATGGACCTTGTTCCCGCTCACGGGTCCGGTCGGCCGGTCCGCCGTTCCCGGCGGTGGAACCGGGCCTCGGTTGCTGACGGCCTGGACGTCGCCGCTGAAACGCCATGGAGCTGCTGACGGCCCGGCGTAGCCCCTTTTGGGGACAAGGCGGCCAGATTGTGACTCGCGGGTAGCCAGTACGCTGATGACAACGCATCGACTGTGCTTCTCCCCCCTCTCTCAGGAAGCGAGACGACGATGACCACCCCCGAGATCCTGCAGGCCGTCAAGGACCTGGTGCAGACCCCGCCCCCGACCGGGGTACGTGTGGACCGGTTCGAGATCGTCGACGAGGTCGCCGAGCTCGCCCTGTCCTTCCAGGACGAGGTGCTGCACAACGTGCTGGCCTCCGAGCTGGCCTCCACCGGCGGGCCCGCCGACTGGGACGACCCTCGGGCGCCGATGGAAGAAGGCTCCCCGACCTGGGCCTATGCCGGTGGGATCGCCGCCCTGCTCCACCACGGCTACTTCAACCAGACGATCCTCGCCCAGCACGAGGCCGCACTGCAGCAGATCCTGGCCGAGCACGGCCATCCCGGCACACCGGTGACCGCCACGGCCACCTACGCCCCGGCCGAGCTCATGGTCCACTACCGCGAGCTCAAGGCCGCGCACCTCAAGCACCTGAGCACCCCGCAGGGCTGAGCCGCCCTGCCGGTGGACGCCGGTCGCTGGTTGAATGGGCGCATGAGCGACGACCGGGCGGAGACCCGCTCCACTCCGCTGGAGGACTATGCGCTGCTCTCCGACCTGCACACCGGCCCGCTGGTCTCCCGCGACGGCAGCATCGACTGGCTGTGCTTCCCGCGCTTCGACTCCCCGTCCGTCTTCGCGGCCCTGCTCGGGGGCCCGGAGGACGGCCGCTGGCGGGTCTTCGCCGTGGACGGGACGGTGGTCTCCCGCCGGTACCTGCCGCGCACCTTCGTGCTCGAGACCACCTGGGCCACCCCCACGGGGACCGTGGTGGTCATCGATTTCATGCCTCCCAGTGACCGGCAGGCGGACCTGGTGCGCCAGGTGACGTGCACCCGGGGCACGGTGGCTGTCGAGCACGACCTGCGGATCCGCTTCGACTACAACCGGTCCAAGCCCTGGACCCGGCGGGTGGACCTGCGCGGTACCGCCCGGGACGGGCTGCTGTCGGTCGCCGGGCCCAACGCCCTGCTGCTGGCCGGGCCGCTGCTGCACCCCCACGAGGCCCAGCGGGCCGAGCCCCAGGAGGGCATGGAGGACCGCCACCAGGCCTCCCGGAAGGGCCATCCCGACGACTACCAGGGCGCGGTCTCCGACCGGCTCACCGGGGTCTTCCACCTGACGGCCGGGGAGTCCTTGGACTGGGTGCTCACCTGGCACAAGTCCCACCGGTACCCGCCCACCCCGGTGGACGCCGGGCAGGTGCTCGAGCGGACGATGGCCTACTGGCAGGACTGGTCCCGGCGGGTGGAGGTCCACGACGGCCACGACGAACTGGTGCTGCGGTCCCTGCTGGTGCTGCGGGCCCTGACCCACCAGGCCACCGGCGGGATCGTGGCCGCCCCCAGCGCCTCCTTGCCGGAGTTCTTCGGCGGGGTGCGCAACTGGGACTACCGCTACACCTGGCTGCGGGACGCCGCCCTGACCATCGAGACCCTCATCGCCCACCGCTTCACCGACGGCGCGCTGCACTGGCGCAACTGGTTGCTGCGCGCGGTGGCCGGGGACCCCGAGGACCTGCAGATCATGTACGGCATCGCCGGTGAGCGGCAGCTGCCCGAGACCGAGCTCGGCCACCTGGCCGGCTACGAGGGCTCCACCCCGGTGCGCATCGGCAACGGCGCGGCGGGGCAGTACCAGGCCGACGTCGTCGGAGAGGTCATGCTGGCCCTGGCCGCCCTGCGCGAGGCCGGGGTGGCCGAGGACGAGTACTCGTGGGGGCTGCAGAAGAACCTGCTGCGCTTCGCCGAGGCCAACTACAACCGCCCGGGGCACGGGATCTGGGAGATGCGCGGGGAGCCGGCGTTCTTCGTCCACGGACGGGTCATGATGTGGGCGGCCTTCGACCAGGGCGTGCGCGCCGTCGAGGACCACGGCCTGGACGGCCCGGTGGACCGGTGGCGGGGCCTGCGGGACCGGTTGCGGGCAGAGGTCCTGGAGCGCGGGTTCGACGAGCGGCGGAACTGCTTCATTCAGACGTACTCCACCACCGAGGTCGATGCGTCCCTGCTGCAGCTGCCCCACACCGGGTTCGTCGCCTACGACGACCCCAGGATGCTCGGCACCGTGGCCCGCATCGAGGAGGACCTGCTGGACGGGTCCGGACTGCTGCACCGTTACCGCACTGCCGCCGGGCTGGACGGGCTGCCGGGGAAGGAATACCCCTTCCTGATCTGCTCCTTCTGGCTGGTGCAGCAGTACGCCCACAGCGGCCGCCGTGCCGAGGCGCAGGACCTGCTGGACCGGCTGACCGGTTGCGCCACCGACCTCGGCCTCTACGCCGAGGAGTACGATCCGGCCACCGGCCGGCTCGCCGGGAACTTCCCCCAGGCCTTCAGCCACCTCGGCTTCATCCGCGCCGTCGACGCCCTCGGGGAAACCGTCGGCGAGCAGCGGCCGCCCGGAGACGGCCGGCGCCCCTGCGCCGACCGCGCCGACGACAGCAGCGCACCGAGCCCGTCCCCGTCGAGCCCGTCCTCGTAGAGCTCGAGCCGCTCGAGGCCGGTGCCCTCGCCCTGAGGTCCAGACGGGGGGCCCGGCTCAGGCGATGCCGGTGCCGAAGAGCAGGCCCAGGGCGTAGGTGGCGCCCGCGGCGCCGAAGCCGATGGCCAGCTGCCGCAGCGCCATCCGCAGCGGGGAGCCGCCGGAGAGCAGGGCCACCACGGTGCCGGTGGCCAGAAGTGCCAGGCCGACGACGACGGCCGAGACGACCACCGCGGGCGTCCCGCCCAGGCCGAAGAGATAGGGCAGCACGGGCAGGATCGCCCCGGAGGCGAAGAAGCAGAAACTGGCCGCGGCCGCGCCCAGGCCGGTGCCGACGGCCTCGTGCTCGTCGGCCCCCACCACCGGGACCGGGCCGGTGGGCTCGGCCTGGGGAGTCTGCAGGACGCGGGCGGCCTTGGCCTCGGCCGCCTCCGGGTCCATGCCGCGGGCGCGGTAGAACAGGGCCAGTTCGTTGGCCTCGGCGTCGAGCATCGGCACCTTCCGGTGCGTGTCCGCGTTGGGGGTGGAGGCCTCCAGCAGCTCGCGCTGGGACCGGACGGAGACGTACTCGCCGGCCCCCATGGACAGGGCCCCGGCGAGCAGGCCGGAGATGCCGGTGAGCAGCACCATGGCGTTGGAGACCCCGCTGGCGCTGATGCCCATCACCAGGGCCAGGTTGGAGACCAGCCCGTCGTTGGCCCCGAAGACCGCTGCCCGGAAGCTGCCGGCCATCCGGTTGCGCCCCCGGGTGGCCAGGGCCCGGACGACCTCCTCGTGGATCTGCTCGTCGGCGGCCATCGCGTCGGTGGCGTGGACCTCGGCCTCGTACGGGGAGCGGGACTCGGCGCGCTGCATCAGGGCCAGGACGAACACGGAACCGAAGTGGCGGGCGAGGAAGCCCAGCAGCCGGGACCGCAGGGATCCCCGGCGGGGATGCCCCACCTGGTGGCCCAGGAGCGTGATCCAGTGCTGCTCGTGGCGGGCCTCGGCCTCGGCCAGTCCCAGCAGGATCTCGCGCTCCTCGCCGGTGCGCCGGGCGGCGAGGTCGCGGTAGACGGCGGCCTCGGCGCGCTCGTCGGCCAGGTAGCGGCGCCAGCGGCGGACCTCCGCCCGGGTCGGGGCGTGGGGTGCTGGGGTGTCGGAGAGGGCAGTCATGGTGGTCCTCGAGGCAGGGCCCCGGCCTCAGCGCCCTGGAGCAGGGAGAGGTCGGCCGGAGCGGTGTCCGGCCGAAGGTCTCGCTCGCCCCGACACCACGGGTGCCCGGGTGGCGCGCCGGGTCCCCCATCCGGGGAGACCAGCATGTCGACACGCCTCTGCATCCACCCAGGAGGTGGCGGGAACTACTCCCCTTCGACTCCCTCACCGTATCCAGTTTCTCGTTCAGCCGGTTTCGGTGGACCGAAACGATGGTGCACGAAGAAGGTGCTCCGCTCCGTCCGTCACGAGGCGGAGGACGACGACGCGGCGTCGGCCTCGGCCACGCGCTTGAGCCGGTGCAGGCTCTCGCGGAGGCCCTCGCGCATCGTGGTCATCCGGTCCGGGTCCCGGAGCAGGGTGCCGATGACGAACCAGCCGACGCGCCCGACCGGGCGGGCGACCTCGTAGGACTCCGTGACCCGGGTGCCGGTGCCCTCGGGTTCGAACCGGTAGCGCCACACGATCGTGCCGAAGAACGCCTCGGTCCGGGCGAAGGCGAACTCCCGGCCGGGCTCGGCAGCCATGACGACCGGCTTGTTGTGCCAGGAGAACTTCGAGTCCTCCGGCACCCGGTTGCGGGCCCGGAAGCGTGCGCCGACACGGGGGCCACCGTCGTCGAGCCAGACGACCTGGTCGACCTCGGGGCTGTACTCGGGGGTGCGGGTGACGTCGGCGACGAGGTCGTAGACCACCTGCGGCGGCGCCTCGACGTGGACGGACTCCTCGGCGCGGCCCAGGGTCTGCATGGTGGTCCTCCGTGCTGTTTCCGAGCGGTACGGCCCGGGCATCACCGGTGCGCGACGGGCCGGGTGCCTCCACGGTAGGACTCCGGTGCGCCGGGTCCTCGCGGTGACACCGGATCGTTGCTCGGGGCGATGTTGTGTCGTCGGCGGACCCGGGTGAGTGCTCGGACCGCGTCAGCTCCCGGGAGGCCGGTACTTGATCTGCCCGGCCCGGTGCAGGGCCTCCAGTGTGTCCTCGACGCTCATGAGCACCGTGGTCTCCAGGGAGCTCAGGGCGCCGCCCCCGCTGATGGCCAGGGCGACCGCGGCCATGGACACGTTGTCAGGTGCTTCCCACAGGTTGTAGCCGTCGTGCTCGCCGAAGGCGTACCAGAAGCCGTGCAGCTTCCCGCCGACCGATTCGATGTAGTCCTGGGCCGCCTGGCGGCGGTCCTCCGGGTGGGCGATCAGCCGCGCCCAGGCCTCCGGGGTGTAACTGAACTTGGACAGGTAGAGCGGCATCGTTCCGTCCCCTCGTGACCGTCCCGCCGGATTCGGCCGGGACTGTGCCGACCGTAGGCTTCCGGCGCCGGTGCGCCCAAGGGAATCCGCCGGATCGTCGCCGGCCCGTGACTCATGTCGCTTCCGTGTCCGTGGCGCCCGCTCAGCCCGGGGCGCCGTCGCGGGCGCGGGAGGTCCACGGGTCGTCGCCGAGCCTGGCGTAGGAGGTGGCGACGATCTGCTCGAGGACGTCCAGGTCGACCGCGTCGAGGTCCTTGATGTAGATGCAGCCAACGCCGGTGGTGTGCGGGCCCAGCCGGGCCAGGTTCTCCTGGTGGGCGTCGACACCGTCGTACACGTAGATCGTCGTCGCCGCCTTGCGCGCGGAGAAGCCCGCCGCGGGGGCGTCGCCCTCGTGCCCGCTCGCGTACTGGTAGTGGTACTGGCTGAAGCCCACGACGGTGCCCCACATCTCCGCCGGCTGCCCGGTGATCCGGGCGAACCACGGAACGAGCCGCTCGGCGTCCTCCCGCCGCCTCTTCGGCGTGACGCCGGCGAGGTACTCCTCGACCGGCTGTCCTGTCTTCTCTACGGCGGGCTCCTCGGGGTTGCTGGAACGACGATCGTCTCAGGCACCAGGGTCCTCGGCCCGTCCGACACGGCAGCGGGGGGCCTGTGCGCACACCGGTCCAGGCCCGGCGCCACCACCTACGCGGCTCTGGTCGACCGGGACCGGGACCGCAACGCCCAGTGGCATCTGGCGCGCACCGCAGGTGACCGCTGGAGCGACACGTGCCGGTGCTGCTGATGCCTCGGGCTGCGCACGGAGTGGGGATCGCAGGCTGGTGCACGTCAGCGGCGTCGGCCGTGAAGGACCTCGGCTCCGCCCTCATGCTCAGCAGGGCTTGAAGAACTTCCCGCCGGGCGCGTAGCAGCGCGGACCGGTGTAGCCGGGGATGTCGGCGTAGTACCCGGGAGGCGCCTGGTTGACGATGTTGGCACCCGGGTTCGGGGCGGGCGCCGGCGCAGGGGCGGGGGCCGGCGCGGGTCTTGGCGCGGGAGCGGGCTCCGGTGCAGGGGCCGGCGCGGGTGCGAGTACGACCGCCCGGCGGGCGGCGTCGGCCGCCGCCTGCTGTGCCGCTTCCGCCTGGCGGGCCAGTTCGGCCTGCCGGGTGGACTCCACCTGACGTGCCGCGTCAGCCTCCGCCTGGCGGCGCCGGTCCTCGGCTTCCGCGCGCTGCGCGGCTTTCGCCTCCGCCGCGCGGCGCTGCTCCGCGGCACGCTCCTGGAGGGCGGCCACGTCCTTGCGGAGGCCCGAGATCCCGCTCGTGAGCGAGGGCAAGCCCACCACATGGCGGACGTGCGGGTGCGCGTCGCCGTCGACGGCGTCCATGGCCGCCAGGAACGCGACGGCGGCCGCGGCCTCACCGGCCGCGTCGGCCAGATCCGCCGGCGTGGCGTCGGCCAGCGCACTCGTCGCCTGCTGGAGCTGCGCCGGGATCGTGCAGCCGTGGGCGGGGTCGAGCAGGCCGGCCTGCTGCTGCTCGGCCTCGGCGAAGGCCTCCTCGACGGGCGGCAGGAACCGGTCGTTCGGTGCGATGTAGAGCGGTGTGCCCAGGCCCTGGCGGGCGATCTCGGCGTTGACCAGCGCCCCGTCCTGCAGGAAGACCCCGGCCAGAGTGCGGCCGTAGGAGTCGGTGCGCTCCTGGTCGTACTCCAGGCCCACCACGGTGCCCGGCGGCAGCAGCTCCTCCAGCAGCACGGTCGCCTCCGGGCCGAGGCACTCGACGACCTCGTTCGGGTCCTTGGTCTCCGGGGTGTCGATGTTGAGCAGCCGCACGCGCACCACCTCGCCGCCCAGCCGGACGTCCACGGTGTCGCCGTCGATGACGCGCTCCACCACGGCGCGCTCGCCGCGCAGCTCCGGGGCGGCCGACGTCTCGGCCGAGGAGGCGTTCGACGACGACGTCGTGTCGCTGGACGCGGCCGTTCCGCCGCAGCCGGTCAGGAGGAGGAGGGCGAGCGCGGCGGCGCCCAGGCGGGAAGGGGCGGGGGGAGGCGTCACGGAAATCCTTCAGGAAAACGTCAGTTCCCCTCCAGCTTATGCATGCAGAAGCAATCACCTTGGAGGCTGGTGTCCCCACTTCGGGGGTGCGGCACGTTCGGCGCTGAAGGCAGAGCGGGGGCAGTCTCGGCGGTGCGGACGGCTTCACGGGGAAGGTCTATTTGCTATTGCGGTTGCGTGCACGGGAGCGCACAGTGTGGGCATGAGGACGACGCGTCCGTGGTTCGTGGTGGCCGTGGTGATCGCGGCCCTGGCCCAGCTGGTGGTGGGGTTCTACTACCTGGCCAGCGGCCTGATGGCCCCGCTGTGGGCCATCGTGCTCCTGGGTGTGTGGTGGGTGGTGCTCACGCTGATCGGGGTCCGGTTGGTGCAGCGCCGGTCCTATCTGGTGCTGCTGGTTCCCGTCGTGGCCATGGCGACATGGTTCGGGCTCATGACGTTCGGGGGATCGGTCCTCGGCTGGACCGCATGAGACCTCGGAGTCGGTTCCTGCCGGTGGCTGCCTGAGGTCGGTGTGGCGCCCTGGGGTGGGTTTGTCATCACAAGTGGCTATTTCCGACAGCAAATGCATCTGCATAGGATCCGAGAGATCCCCTCACTCCTGCAGGGACGGCATCCCGTGAGGCGCGGGCAGTGCTCGGACGGGCGGCAGCGGTTCCCGGCTGTCGACGCTCCTGGTCGGCCGTCCGTTGCTCTCCGCAGCCGTCCTGTGCAACCCCACCCGAAGTAGGTTCCATGATCCGCCGTTCTGCCACCGAGGCTGCCCCGTCTTCTCGCCGGGGGCGCGGCCTGCGCGTGCTGGCGCTCGTCGTCCCGCTGCTCCTGGCCGGGTGCACGAGCGTGGAGGTCGCGGTCGATTCCCCGCAACAGGGCGCTCCTGCCGCAGCGGCACCCGCGCCGTCGCCGGACGCGGTGGCTCCCCGGCCGGTGGCCGCGCCCGAGCCGGCGGCGACGAGGACGTTCACCACCCCGGACGGCGCCTACAGCTTCGAGTACCCCGTCGGGTGGACGGTGACCGAGGACCCGTCTCAGGACGGCGTGTTTGCCGTCCGTCGGGACGACGGGGAGCTCGTGGCCGGACTCGCCATCAATGGCGCGGCCGACCCGGTCGCCAGCCCGGTCTACCCCCTCTCCTCGTACACCGCCGTGGAGGTGCCCGGCCTCGCCGGTCCGCTGGGGCGAACCATGTCTGCGGCGGTCGGTCTGTACCCGGGTCACAGCATCGGCAGCGAGGCGATCGCCACTGGCCTGGCGGACGGCGGAGATCCCACCGCCAACTACGGGCGGGTGCGGTCGGCGGACGCCTCCTTCCTCTACTTCGGTGGAACTCGGAAGATCGGCAACGGCTCCACGAAGCTGTCGGAGGATGAGGTCCGCCGGGAGCTGGCCGCGTATACGGCGTCGGCCGAGGGACGGTCCGTACTCGCGATGATCTCCAGTCTCACCGTGGACACTTCCGTGACGGGAAGCGTCTGCCGGGACGACAACTACGTCTACACCTCTTTGCAGGGTCTGGGCTGTGACGAGGCGCAGGACGTCGTGGACGAGATCGCCTACGAAGGGAGTGCCGAGGGGGAGGACTTTGTGACGTCGGACCGCTATTTCTGCGCCGGTGAGGGCGTCGATCCCACGGTGCATCATGATCCGATGTACGCCTGTGGGGTGTACGGCGCCGGGGACGTCCGGTTCCTTCTCGACCCGGCCATCATCACGGCGGATCACCCGTTGCTCCACGTCGAGGCCGGTTCCGCTGACAGCTCCGATGAGCAGATGCCCGCGGAGGTGGTCGAGGCCGCGGTCGACTGCGTGGGGATCAACTACGAGTTCACCGAGGTCGACGGCCTCACCTGCCCGGAGGCCAAGGGGATGCTCCAGCCGTTCCTCGAGGGCAGGGGCGCACCGGCCGACAGTAATGCGCAGGTCCTCGACGACACCGAGTGCACCCGGGCGCCCGCCGAGCGGGGCGGCGCCACGGTGCCCTCCTGGTCCTGCTCCCGCACGCAGGGCGGGTCCTTCGTGGCCTACGCCCGGCTCTAGCCTGCGACCGGAGGGACCGCCGATGTCCGCCCGCTCCCGCTTCGCACGAGGACCGACCGTGACCTCCTCCGAGCACCCTGGCGAGGTCGGTCCGCCAGGGGCTGCTGCGCCGATCCGCTCCCTGGGGTTCGCCGCCTTCCGGCTGCTCGGCTCGCCGGCCGGAGCGAGCGCACCGCGACCGCCGTCATCTCTGGCGGTCCGGGGAGCAGGTCATGAGGTGATCGCCGCGACCTTGCGGATCCAGGACGGGCATCCGCCCCGCTCGTGGTGGGGTCGTCTCGTCGGGACCAGCCCGCTCAGCGCCGACAGCACCTCGTGGTTCCGGGGCGCGGTGGGGGAGATCGCCGTCGGGCAGATCCTGGGCCGTCTGGGCCCGGACTGGACGGTGCTGCACGCCGTGCCCGTCGGCGCCGGGACCTCGGACATCGACCACGTGCTGATCGGCCCGGCAGGGGTGTTCACGCTCAACACGAAGAACCACGCCGGCAAGAAGGTGTGGCTCGCGGAGCACTCGATCCTGATCGACGGGCACAAGCAGCACTACCTGCGCCACGCCCGTCACGAGGCATCCCGAGCGGCGAAGCGATTGAGCGCCGCAGTGGGGGAGGCGGTCCCCGTCACGCCGGTGCTGGTGCTGATCGGACCGAAGCAGCTGACGATCAAACAGCGCCCCGCCGACGTCAGGGTCGTCACCGACCGGGAGCTGCTGCGCTGGCTGAAGCGGCGGCGTCCCATCCTGACACCCCAACAGGCCGCCCGGATCACGGCCGCGGCCGTGGTCCCCGGTACTTGGCACGACAACCCAGCGCCGCCCAAGGATCCGGTGGAGCTGCAGGAGCGCTTCGCAGAGCTCCGTGCGTCGGTGCGGAGCGCACGACTCCGGCGCGGGCTGTGGCAGTTCGGAGGTACCACCGCTGTGCTGACCCTCCTCGTCGGAGCAGAGCCTTTCCGGACGGTGCTGAGCGCCTTCTGACCCGAGTCACTGCTCGGTCGCCGGGCTATGGTGGGGGCGTGATCTGTTCCGCCGCTGCGCGCACCCGCTCCTGAACGCCCCGAGGCCCTCGTGCCTCGGACACGGGCCCATCCCGCGACCTGTTTCCGGTCGCGGAGTTCCCCACGTTCCAGGAGACGGACCATGTTCCTTCGCACCTTCAACACCGACGACTTCGAGGCGCTGGTCGACCTCACCGTCCGCGCCTTCGAGCCCATCCAGGAGGGCATCCGGCACCAGCTGGGGGACGAGCTGTTCGCCCGGCAGAACGGGCAGTGGCGGCAGGACTACCGCGACACCCTGAGAGGGCTGACCGGCCCGGAGAACCAGGGTCGGTTTCTCGTCGCCGAGCTCGGCGGCGCCCCCGTCGGCTACGCCGCCTGGACCACCCACCCCGGCCCCGCCGGGCCGCAGGGAGAGATCACGCTGCTCGCCGTCGACCCCCGGCAGCAGCGGGCCGGCCTCGGCCGCGCCCTGATCGACGGGGCCTGCGAGGCGATGCGCGCTGCCGGCTGCGTCGTGGCCTGGGCGGGCACCGGCGGCGACGAGGCGCACACCGCCGCCCGTGCCGCCTACGCCGCCGGAGGGTTCACGCCGCTGCCCACCGTCTTCTACAGCCGCCTGCTCTAGCAACGGAGCGTGCGTTGCCCACGTTCAGCGGCGGCGCCGCCTGCCTGCTCTGCGACACCGGCCGTGTTCTGCCGGGCTCACGATCGGTCGACGCGGTTGGTGAACTCGCCCCCTTCGGCCAGTGCCCTCAGGTTCTCGCGGAGCAGGTGCACGGCCCCGATGGGCCGGCCACCGGCCATGTGCGGGGTGACGATCAGGTGGGGAGCCGACCACAGGGGGGATTCCGCCGGCAGGGGCTCCTGGGCAGCGACGTCGATCGCCGCGCCGGCGATCGACCCGGTCTCGAGGGCGTGCACGAGAGCGTCCTCGTCGACGGTCGAACCCCTGCCCACATTGACTACGAGGGCGCGCTGCGGAAGGGCGTCGAGCCTCTCGCGGTTCAGCGCACGCTCCGTCGCCGGGTCGTGAGGCAGGACGAGGACCAGGACGTCCGTCCCGGGCAGGTGCTCCGGCAGCTGCTCCGGCGTGATGACCGGGTGCCCGCCTCGTTCGCCGGGGCTCCGGGCGACGCCGGTGACCTGACTGCCCAGAGCCCCGCACAGGTCCGCCAGGTGCTGCCCGATGGCGCCGAACCCCCATATGAGGACGCGGGCGTCCATGAGTGTGGTGACCCGGTCCTCGGGGTGCAACGGTTGCAGGCCGCCCAGCTGAGGGTCCCAGTGGCGCTCGTGCTGGCGCTGGGCCGCGGCCGGCAGCCGGCGCACCAGGTTCAGGATCAGCGCCAGCGCGTGCTCGGCCACGGGCTGCGTGTGCAGGCCGACGCCGGAGCAGATGACCGCCTCGTCACGGAACCCGGCCTTCAGCACGCTGTCCGGCCCGGCCGCCAGCGCTTGGACGAGCTGCACTCGGTGGAGGCGGCGGGCCGACTCCTGCAGGACGTCGAGGGGGGCGCCCCAGACGACGACGGCTTCCGCATCGGCATGCTCCGGCGGGACGGGATCCTCGGCCGGATAGCGGATCACCTCGTGGTCGGTGAGGTCGCCCGGGTCGATGTCGGTGCTGTCGGGGATCAGGATCTTCATCGGGTCGTGCTCTCCTGGTCGGTGTGGCGCGTCCGGCGGCCCAGCGAGCTGCTGGGTGCTCGGCGCGGTCGAGTCCGTGATGCGGGCCGCGTCGGTGGATCAGCGGATGACGGGTTCCGGGGCGTCGAGGATCCCCAGCTCGTGCCGGCGTGGGAACCCCTCCCAGTCGCCGGGGACCAGGCAGGCGAAGGCTCCCGTCTTCCCGGCGGTCTCGAGCCTCTCGCTGGGCCGGCGGCCGGAGATCAGCTCGGCGAGGTAGCCGGCCACGAAGGCGTCGCCGGCGCCGACCGTGTCCAGCGCTTCGATCGGCACGGCCGCCTGGTGGAGAAGCTCCCCGTCGATCAGTGCCACAGCACCCTCGCCACCCAGTTTGATGATGACCTGGCGGGGGCCGTAGGCGGCGATCCGGTCGGCGAGATCGGCCGGATCAGTGCCGGCTCCGACGGCGATGGCCGCTTCGTCGTCACCGGCGAAGACGATGTCGGTCTGGGCGATGACGTCCCGGTAGAACGCCCCGGCGGTGTCGCGGTCCCACAGGTTGCCCCGGAAGTTGAAGTCGAACGAGACGAGGGTTCCGGCTGCGCGCGCCACGGCGAGGGCATGGCGAAGCGTGTCCTGGCATTGGGATGACAGGGCGGCGGTGATGCCGCTGACGTGCAGCAGCCCTGCCCCGGCAATGAGATCCTCGTCGATGTCCTGAGGTGCCAGCCGCGATCCCGCGCTGCCGCTGCGGTAATAGGTGACGCGCTGGACCGAGGGCGTGCGGCTCTCCTTGATCATCAGACCGGTGGGGGCGGTGGGGTCGACGGTGACGCGGGTGTCCACGCCCTCGGCGCGGATCTCCCGTTCCACCAGGATCCCGAGGGAGTCGTCGCCGACGCGTCCGCACCACGCCACGGGAATGCCCAGACGGTGAAGACCGATGGCGACATTGGACTCGGACCCCCCGATGCTCAGGCTCAGGCTGGAGGAGTGGGCCAGGGGCCCGGGCCGATCGGCGCGCATCAGCGCCATGGTCTCGCCGAAGGTGACGACGTACGGGAGGGGCGTGCCCGGGACGGTCACCGGTCCTCCCCGGCTCGGTCCACGAGGGCGCGCACCCGCCGAGCCCGGGCGGTCAGGTCCTCGAGGTCCCCTCCGGCGAAGGCGTCACCGAGCAGCGGCCCGCCCAGGCTCACGGCCAGGGCGCCGGCGGCGATCCACGCGGGGGCGTCGTCGATGCTCACCCCACCGGAGGGCACGATCTCCAGGTCCGGGAAGGGACCGCGCAACTGGGCGAGGTAACCGGGCCCGACGACGGAGGCGGGGAAGACCTTGACCGCGGTCGCCCCGGCCTGCCACCCGGTGTGCAGCTCGGTGGGGGTGAGCCCGCCGGGATAGACCGGCACCGCGCGACGGGTGCACGTCGTGACGACGGCAGGGTCGGTGGTCGGGGTGACGATGAACGCGGCGCCCCCGTCCAGGGCGGCCTCGGCCTCCTGGACCGAGGTGACGGTGCCCACGCCGATCTCCACGGCGGACCCGAACTGCTCGAGCAGCACGGGCAGCTCCTCGAAGACGCCGGCGGTGCTGAGGGTGAGCTCGATGCTGCGCACCCCACCACGTTCCAGAGCCTCGATGACCGGAGCGTACTCGTGGGCGTGGGCGGCTCGCAGCACGGCCACCACCCTGGTGGTCCTCAGGAGGGAGGAGGGAGCCGGGCGGGACGTGCCGCCGTGGTCGTGCACGGGGAGCATGGGTTTTCCTTTCACTGACGGCCGGGAAGTTCGGAGGCCGTGGCACGAAGCCGGGACGGAGATGACCGGACGTGCCCGACGGGTCGTCGGACACGAGGGCCCGGGCGGCTCATCGGCCCAGCCAGCCTCCGTCCACGGGCAGGACGATGCCGGAGACGTAGTCGGAGGCCGCGCTGGAGAGGAAGACGGTGGCTCCGGCAAGATCCTCCGCGGCGCCCCAGCGCCCGGCGGGAATGCGGTCGAGGATGGCCCGGGAGCGGTCCGGGTCGTCGCGCAGGGCCTGGGTGTTGTCCGTGGCGATGTAGCCCGGAGCAATGGCGTTGACCGTGACCCCGCGGCCGGCCCACTCGTTGGACAGGGCCTGGGTCAGCCCGGCGATGCCGGACTTGGAGGCGGTGTAGCCGGGGACGTTGATGCCGCCCTGGAAGCTCAGCAGGGAGGCGGTGAAGATCACCTTGCCGGTGCCCCGGGCGAGCATCGCCCTGCCCACCTCTCGGGTGAGCACGAACTGCGAGGAGAGGTTCACCTGGATGACCTCGTCCCACAGCTCGTCGGGGTGCTCCGCGGCGGGGGCTCTCCTGATCGTCCCGGCGTTGTTCACCAGGATGTCGACCGGCCGCTCCATCGCCGCCAGCTCTCGCCCCAGGGCCGTGACGTCTCCGCGGTCGGTGAAGTCCACGGTGCGGGCGGAGAAGGACCGGCCCAGGGCCTCTACGGCTCGCGAGACGGCGCTGCCCTCCTGCTCCAGGGTGGCGCTGACGCCGATGATGTCCGCCCCGGCGGCGGCCAGCGCCTCGGCCATCGCCCTGCCGATGCCGCGCTTGGCCCCGGTGACGACAGCGAGCTTGCCGGTGAGGTCGAACATGTCCGGGCTCATTCCGCGCCCGCCTGGCAGTCGATGAGGACCTTCATGGCCTGGCCGGAGGCCAGCTTGTCGAAGGCATCGGCGGTCTCGGCCAGCGGCAGGATCGCCGTGATCAGCTGCTCCGCGGGCACGGCGCCGGCGGCGAGCATGTCCACGGCGGTCTCGAAGTCGGCCCGTTCGTAGACGCGGGCTCCGACAATGGTCAGCTCGCGCCAGAAGACCCGCTGGAGATCCACCGGGCGGGGCTGCGGATGGATGGCCACGACGACCAGCCGTCCGCGGACCTTGGCGAGCGCAGTGGCGCCGAGGACGGCGGCGGCTGCTCCGGAAACCTCGAAGACCACGTCGGCGCCGGCGCCGCCGGTCCACTCCTCGACCCATTCGACCTGGTCCTGGGCCGACGGGTCGAGCACTTCGAAGCCGAGTTCCTGGATCATCCGGCGCCTGCCGGCGTCGAGCTCGACGACCACGACGTCGGCGCCCAGGTGACGGGCGGTGGTGGCGATGAGGACCCCGATCGGTCCGCCGCCGATGACCACGGCCTTCTCGCCCGGCCGCAGCTCGGAGCGCCGCACGTCGTGGACGGACACCGCCACCGGCTCCACCAGAGCCGCATGGTCCAGGCGCAGGGACTCGGGCAGCCGGACCAGGACGTGGGCGGGGACGTTCCACCGCCCCTGCAGGGAGCCCGGGGAGTCGATGCCGATGAAGTCGAGGTTCTGACAGATGTGCTGGTGGCCTGCCCGGCAGGCGGGGCACCGCCCGCACCAGTCCAGGGGCATGACGGTCACGGGATCTCCGACCGCCCAGTCCTCGACTCCTTCGCCGACCACCGCGATCCGCCCCGACATCTCGTGGCCGAGGACCGCCGGCAGGGTGACCCGCGCATCCATGCTGCCGTGCAGCACGTGCAGGTCGGTGCCGCAGATCCCCGTGTAGGCGACCTCGATCTGGACCTCTCCCGCCCCGGGGGCGCGCGGATCCCGGGTGGTGACCTCGACGGTGCTGTTGCCGATGTAGGTGGCTGCTCGCATGCTGCGTGCCTCTCTAGGAGTCAGTGGGCTCGAGTGTCACCGTCATATTCTTGTGATCCACGGCACACGTCCTGTAGGAATAGTCCGAATCCTATAGAGCTGGAATGGCGTGGTCAACGTTTTTCCGGGTCCCTGGCGACTCGCCCCCACCGGCAAGCCGGCAGGGAGCAATCTTGCGTCACACCATTGTCTATGAGGCAGATCACATATAGGATTCAAACATTCCATATAGGTAAGGATGGTGGCGATGTCCGCATCTACTCTGTTCGACGTCCCAGGCCTCGTTCGCCTGGCTTCCCAAGTCCTCGCGGCCCACGGTGTTCCGGAGGCCGATGCCCTGCTGACCGCGCGATCGCTGGTGCAGGCGGATCAGCGGGGAATCTACTCCCACGGTCTTCTGCGGCTGCCGCTCTACGCCGAGGCCCTCCGGCTGGGCGGGATCAACGCTGCTCCGTCCATGACGTGGACCCGCGACACCGGCAGCGTCGCCGCCCTGGACGCGGACGCGGCGCTGGGGCAGGTGGCCATGCAGGCCGCCGTGGACCACGTCCTGGAGCGCGGTGCCGCCCACGGCATCGCGGCCGTGGCCGTCAGCAACAGCAGCCACTACGGCGCCGGCGCCTTCTGGAGCGACCAGCTGGCGGCTGCCGGCTTCCTGACGGTCCTCACGTCGACCACGGGTCCGGTCGTGGCGCCGCACGGCGGGATCGAGAAGGTCCTGGGCACGAACCCGTTGACCCTGGGAGCTCCCAGCGCCGGGGAGTGGCCGCTGACCGCCGATCTCGCCACCAGCAGCGGCGCCTACGGAAAGGTGATCGCGGCCCGCAACGAGGGCACGCAGCTGCCCGAGGGGTGGGCCGTCGACTCCGAGGGCCGGCCCACCACGGACCCCGTGGCCGCGGCCGAAGGGTCCATGATCCCCTTCGGCGGGCACAAGGGATCCGCCGTCGCCGTGCTGCTCGAGGCGTTCGCCGCCTCGCTGACGGACGCGACCTATGCCTTCGAGACCGTGGACATCTGGTCCAATCCCGCTTCGCGGATGAACAACGGGCATCTGCTGATCGGCCTCGACACCGCGGCCTTCGGCGGCCGGGAGCACACGCAGACGCGGGTGCAGACCCTGCAGGAGCGCGTCCGCGGCTCCGGCCCCGGTGGCCGCCCCGTCCTGGCCCCGGGAGACCCGGAACGTCTTCGCGAGCAGGAGCACGCCGCCACCGTCTCCCTGCCCACGTCCACCGCCGACCAGCTGGCGGAGCTCGCCGCCCGGCTCGGACTCGACCCGATCCAGCCCGTTCCCACCTCAGCAGCCACCTCCTCCGAAAGGACCCAGCGATGACCCGCAAGACCTCGCGCACCCGCCAGACGACCTCCCGACGTGGAGCGGCGGCCGCGCTCGGCGTCGCCGCCACCGCGACCCTCCTGCTCACCGGGTGCGGGGTCGGGGAGCCGGTGGACCGCAGCACCGTGGAGCCGGCCGACCCCGACGCCACGACCCTCCGCCTCGCGCACGTCTACGACGCCGGCCACCCGGTCGAGGAGTGCGGCGTCAGCACGCTCAACGAGGAGCTGCAGGGCAGCGGCCTGCAGGTCGACAGCTTCCCGGCCGCGCAGCTGGGCAGCGAGGCCGAGTCCCTCGAGCAGGTGGAGAACGGCAGCCTCGACATGGCCATTGCCGGCCCGTCCTTCCTGGGCGTGTGGCACAAGCCGGCCGAGGTCCTGGATGCCGCCTACCTCATCGAGGACGCCGACCACTACGTGGAGGCGGTGGAGGGCGAGGCGATGCAGACCGTCTTCGACGACCTCTACGAGGCCTCCGACATCAAGGTGCTCTCCAGCTGGTACTACGGCACCCGCCACGTCACCGCCAACAAGGAGATCTCGGGCCCCGAGGACTTCCGGGGTCTGAAGATCCGCACCCCCAACGCGCCGCTGTACCTGGAGAACATCAAGGCGATGGGCGGCACCGCCACGCCGATGGCCCTGGACGAGGTGTACCTGGCCCTCCAGCAGGGGGTCATCGACGCCCAGGAGAACCCGATCCCGACGATCGCCACCGCCAAGTTCAACGAGGTCCAGGACTACATCAACCTCACCGGCCACATGGTCCAGGGCGTCCACATCACCACCGGCCGCTCCGTCTACGAGGGCCTCTCCGAGGAGCAGCGCACCGCGCTGGACTCGGCGATGGGGGCCGCGGCGGACGCCACCCGCCAGTGCATCGAGGAGCAGGAGCAGTCCGTGCTGGAGGAGTGGAAGAACGGCGAGGGGATCCAGGTCAACGAGAACGTCGACCGGGAGGCGTTCGCCGCCGCCGCCGAGGAGGCCCTGAGCGAGCAGCCCTGGGCCGATGTCTACCAGCGGATCCAGGACCGGCAGTGAGCGAGCGCGCAGGGGCGGACCCCACGCCGCAGCAGCACGAGCACAACCTCGCCTCGGGCCTGCACGTGCCCCAGGAGCCGGACGAGCCCGACTACCTGGAGCAGCGCAGCAGGGTCTACCGCTGGCTCGTGGTGGCCGAACGCGCGGCCTCGTGCACCTTCCTGGTGGCCACGCTGGGCCTGATCATGGTGCAGGTCGTCAGCCGCTACGTCTTCAACACGCCGTTCACCTGGACCGAGGAACTGGCGCGCTTCGCGCTGCTGTGGTTCGCGTTCGTCTCGGCCGGCTTCGTCATGGCCCGGCGCATCCACATCGCCGTGGACCTGGTGGCCAGCAAGCTCGGCCGGAGGGGGGCCATCGTGATGGACACCTTCGCCCTGGTCACGGTGGTCGCCACCTCCGGGGTGATGGCGTGGGCCGGAGCGGGGTTCGCCGCCGGCGCCGGCCGGCTCGCGGCTCCGGCGACCTCGATGCCCATGAGCGTGGTCTACGCCTCGGCGGTGGTGGGCTTTGGGCTGATCTGTCTGCACGCCGTCCTGCACGTCTATCTGAACATCCGCCACCCGGAACTAGTGCCGGACGCCATGGAAAACCTCGAGCGGGAAGCGGTGTAGGCCCCATGACTCTTCTGCTGATGCTGATCGGGCTGCTCCTGCTGCTCGCCCTGCGCGTGCCCGTCTCCTTCGCGCTGCTGATCCCGTCCCTGGTCTACGTGGTCTCGGACCCCGCCCTGAGCATGGGCACCGCCGTCCAGCAGACGGTCTCGGGCGTGGACAGCTTCGCGATCCTGGCCGTGCCGATGTTCATCCTGCTGGGCAACCTCGCGAACGTCTCCGGGGTCACCGACAAGCTCTACGACGCCGCCGTGGCGGCCATCGGCCACCTGCGCGGCAGCCTCGGCTACGTCAACGTGGCGACGAGCTTCGGCTTCTCCTGGATGAGCGGCGCGGCCATCGCCGACGCCGCGGCCATGGGCCGGGTGCAGGTGCCGGCAATGGTCCGGCGCGGCTACACACCGGAGTTCGCCCTCGGGGTGACCGGGGCCTCGAGCCTCATCGCGCCGATGATCCCGCCGAGCATCCCCGCGATCATCTACGCGGTGACCGCCGGTGTCTCGGTCGGTGCGCTGTTCATGGCCGGCATCGTCCCGGCGCTGGTGCTGGTGACCGCCCTGTGCGTCACGGTCTGGTTCCTGACCCGCAAGCAGGAGCAGCTCCGGCTCCCCCGGTCCACCTGGGGCACCCGCGGGAGGACCGCGGTCGCCGCACTGCCTGCCCTGGGCTCCGCGGTCGTGATCCTGGGCGGCATCCTCAGCGGCATCTTCACCCCCACGGAGGCCAGCGGCATCGGGGTCGTCTACATCCTCGTCCTCGCCCTGGTGTACAAGGCCCTGACCTGGCGCAAGATGTACCGCACCCTGCTCACCACAGTGGAGACCTCCGGGTCCGTGCTGCTGATCGTGGCCGCGGCCGCGCTCTTCGGCTGGGTCCTGGCCCGCGAGCAGGCCCCGCAGGTCGCCGCGAACCTCATCCTGGACCTGACCAACCAGCCGATCGTCTTCCTGATCCTGGTCAACGTCCTGCTGCTGATCGTGGGGTGCGTGCTCGAGCCCACTGCCGCGATCCTGATCCTCGTCCCGGTGCTCGCCCCGGTCGCCGAGACCTTCGGGATCGACCCCATCCACCTCGGCATCATGGTGATCTTCAACCTGCTCATCGGGCTGATCACCCCGCCCGTGGGGTTGGTGCTGTTCGTGCTCTCGAGCGTCACCAAGGCCTCGGTGCCCACGGTGATCAAGGGCATCCTGCCCTTCTTCGCCCCGATGGTGGTCACCCTGCTGGTCATCACCTTCCTGCCCGTCATGACCCTCGGCCTGCCGACGGTCCTCGGCTTCCTGTAAGCCCCTTCCCCTCTCGACCACATAAGGAACCACCTCATGTCCAAGATCTCCTCCGTCCGCACCACCGACGTCCGCTTCCCCACCTCCCTCGAGCTCGACGGCTCGGACGCCGTCAACGTGGACCCCGACTACTCCGCCGCCTACGTCGAGGTGAGCACCGACGAGGGCGAGACCGGCCACGGCCTCGTCTTCACCTGCGGCCGCGGCAACGAGCTGATCACCGCGGCCATGGACAGCTACGGGGAGCTGCTCGTGGGGCGGGACACCGACGAGCTCGTCAACAACCTCGGCGACGCGTCCCGCCGGCTGGTCCACGACTCGCAGCTGCGCTGGCTCGGCCCCGAGAAGGGCGTCTCCCACATGGCCTGCGGCGGCCTGGTGAACGCCCTGTGGGACATCCGGGCGCGCCGCGAGCAGAAGCCGCTGTGGCTGCTGCTGAGCGAGATGTCCGCCGAGGAACTGATCAGCGCGGTGGACTTCACCCACATCCGCAACGCCCTCACCCCGGAGGACGCCGCCGCGATCCTGGCGCGCGGCCAGGAGGGCAAGGCGGAGCGCATCGCCGAGCTGAAGAGGGACGGCTACCCGGCCTACACCACCACCCCCGGGTGGCTGGGCTACAGCGACGAGAAGCTCGTGCGCCTGTCCAAGGAGGCCGTCGAGGCCGGCTTCGGGATGATCAAGCTCAAGGTGGCCGGCAGCATCGAGGACGACCGCCGCCGCCTGGGCCTCGCCCGTGAGGCCGTGGGCCCGGACGTGCGCATCGCCATCGACGCCAACCAGCGCTGGGAGGAGCAGGAGGCGATCGACTGGGTCAACCAGCTGCAGGACTTCCAGCCCTACTGGATCGAGGAGCCGACCAGCACCGACGACATCCTGGGCCACGCCGCCATCCGCAAGGGCGTCCACCCGGTCAAGGTCGCCACCGGCGAGGCCGTGCACAACCGCATCATCTTCAAGCAGCTGCTGCAGGCCGGGGCGATCGACGTGATGCAGATCGACTCCACCCGCGTGGCCGGGGTCAACGAGAACATCGCCAACCTGCTGCTGGCGGCGCGGTTCGACGTCCCGGTCTGCCCGCACGCCGGGGGAGTGGGGCTGTGCGAGCTGGTCCAGCACTTCTCCTTCTTCGACTACGCCGCCGTCACCGGGTCCATGGAGAACCGGGTCATCGAGTTCGTGGACCACCTGCACGAGCACTTCGCCGAGCCCGTGGTGGTGTCCAACGGCCGGTACCAGGCGCCCACGCTGCCCGGCAACGGCGCGGAGATGCTGCGGCCCTCGGTCGAGCGCTGGACCTTCTCCTCCGGCGCCGGATGGCAGGACGTCCTGGCCCGCTGATCCCGACACTTCTCAAGGAGGCACCATGAACACCGCCGTCAGCCCAGCCACCACCGCCGAGGAAGTGGACCGGGTCGCCCGGGCCGCTCACGAGGCGTACCTGATCTCCGCCGCCCAGACGCCCGCCACCCGGGCCTCCTGGCTCACCGCCCTGGCCGAGGCCCTGCGCGCCCACGACGACGAGCTCGTCGGCATCGGCGCGGAGGAGACCAATCTCGCCGAGGGGCGCCTGCGCGGGGAGCTCAAGCGCAGCGCCTTCCAGCTGGACCTCTTCGCCGAGGAGGTCCGCACCGGGGTGGCCCTGGACGCCGTCATCGACCACGCCGACCCGGACTGGGGGATGGGCCCGCGCCCGGACATCCGCCGGGTGAACGTCCCCCTGGGCGTGGTGGGCGTCTTCGGCGCGTCCAACTTCCCCTTCGCCTTCAGCGTCATGGGCGGGGACAGCGCCTCGGCCCTGGCGGCCGGGTGCGCCGTGCTGCACAAGATCCACGGCGGGCACAAGAGGCTCGGCCTGCGCACCGCCGAGGTCGTCGTCGAGGCGCTGGAGCAGGCGGGCGCCCCGCAGGGACTGTTCGCCGTGCTCGACGGCCGGGAGGCGGCCACCGCGCTGGTGGACCACCCCCTGGTGAAGGCGATCGGCTTCACCGGCTCCACCGCCGGCGGCCGGGCGCTCTTCGACCGGGCGTCCGCCCGGCCCGAGCCCATTCCCTTCTACGGGGAGCTGGGCAGCATCAATCCCGTGTTCGTGCTGCCCGAGGCCTGGGAGCACCGCTCCGAGGAGATCCTCAAGGGCTACGCCGGGTCCTTCACCATGGGCATGGGTCAGTTCTGCACCAAGCCCGGGGTGCTCTTCGTCCCGGAGGAGGGCGACGCGGAGCAGGTCCGCGACACCCTGACCGGAGCCCTGGCCGAGGCCCCGCTGGCCAAGCTGCTCACCCCGGGGCTGCGCGAGTCCTTCGGCCAGGCCCGCGACGAGGTCGCCGCCCTCGAGGGCGTGGAGACACTCGTGCCAGGCTCCGACGAGGAGGTGCCCGCACCGACCGTCCTGGCCGTCGACGCCGAGCAGGTCCGCAAGGACCCGGAGGTGCTGCACCGCGAGATGTTCGGCCCGGCCACGGTCATGGTCCGCTACCGGGACGCCGCCCAGCTGCCCGAGCTGGCGGAGCTGATGGAGGGGCAGCTGACGGCCACCGTCCACGGCGACGAGGGCGACGACAGCGCCGCGCTGGTGGACACCCTGGCCGGGAAGGCCGGCCGGGTCCTGTGGAACGGGTGGCCCACCGGCGTCACCGTCTCCTACGCCCAGCACCACGGCGGGCCCTACCCGGCGACGACGTCGAACACCACGTCGGTGGGCACGGCCGCGATCGGGCGGTTCATGCGTCCGGTGTCCTACCAGGACCTGCCCGACGCCGCGCTGCCGCCGGCCCTGCAGGAGGCCAATCCCTGGGGGATCGCCCGCCGGGTGGACGGGCGGTTCGAACCCGCCACGACCGAAGGAGCCCACGCATGAGCCCGCAGCACAGCACCCCGGAGACCGCCCCGTCGCCCCGCCTCGACCCGGCGAGCGTGCTGCCGCGGGACCACGAGCGGGCGCTGCTGGTGGGCCGGGTCTGGGACCCCGAGACCGGAGGCCCGCGTCCGGTGCGGGTGGACGGAGATCGGCTCGTGGACCTGTTCCCCGCCGCCCGGACGGTGGCGGAGCTGCTGGACTCCGCCGACCCCGCGGCCGTGCTCGAGGCGGCGGCCACCGGAGGGGCCCGCAGCTGGGACCTGGCCGAGGTCCTGGCCGCGACCGCCGCCGGCTCGACCGGGGAGGCGACGCTGCTCGCCCCGGTGGACCTGCAGGCCGTGAAGGCGTGCGGGGTGACGTTCGTGGACTCCATGATCGAACGCGTCATCGAGGAGCGCTGCGGCGGGGACTTCGCCCAGGCCGAGCAGATCCGGGCCCAGGTCCTCGAGGCCCTGGGCGGCAACCTCGCCGGCCTGAAGCCGGGCTCGGCGGAGGCCGCCCGGGTCAAGGAGGTCCTGCTCCGGGAGGGATTCTGGTCCCAGTACCTGGAGGTGGGCATCGGCCCGGACCCGGAGGTCTTCACCAAGGCCCCGGTGCTCTCGGCCGTCGGGGCCGGGGCCCGCATCGGGATCCCGTCCTTCTCCTCCTGGAACAACCCGGAGCCGGAACTGGTGCTCGTGGTGGACAGCCGGGGCACCGTGCGCGGGTGCACGCTGGGCAACGACGTGAACCTGCGGGACGTGGAGGGCCGCAGCGCGCTGCTGCTGGGCATGGCCAAGGACAACAACGCCTCGGCCGCCATCGGCCCGTTCGTCCGGGTCTTCGACGAGTCCTACACCCTCGACGACGCGCGGACCGAGACCATCGAGCTCACCGTGCGGGGCGCGGACGGCTACGTGCTGCACGGCACGAACAACGTCTCCCGCCTCAGCCGGCCCTTCGAGGAGCTGGTCCGGGCCGCCCACGGGGCCCACCACCAGTACCCGGACGGCTTCGTGCTGTTCACCGGCACCCTCTTCGCTCCCACGGAGGACCGCGACGAGCCCGGGAAGGGGTTCACGCACCAGCACGGCGACGTGGTCGAGATCAGCAGCCCGCGCCTGGGAACATTGAGCAACACCGTGGCGCCGACCGAAGAGCTGCAGCCGTGGACCTACGGGATCGGGCGCCTCGTGCACTACGTGTCCACCCACGGGTCTCGACCGGAAGGGGTGGACAGGGACGACTCTCTGCCCGAAGGAACCCTCCGCTCATGACCGAAGCCCCATCCCCCTCCGGCCGGGCGCGCACGGACGTCTACGCCGTCCTGCGCGCCCGGATCCTGGACCTCCAGCTGCCCCCGGACAGCAAGGTCAACATCGACGCCATCGCCCGGGAGCTGGGCGTGTCCCAGACCCCGGTGCGCGAGGCGCTGCACCAGCTGGAGGGTGACAACCTCATCCTCAAGACTCCGGGCAAGGGGTACCGCACCACCCCCCTGCTCGACATGGACCAGCTGCGGGAGATGTTCGAACTGCGGCTGCTCATCGAACCGTGGGCGGCCCGGGCCGCGGCCGTCAACCGGCTGAGCAACCCCGGCCGTGCCCTGGCGGCCGGACTGCAGAACTTCATCTCCGGCACCGCGACCGAGGCCAGCACCCGCCATCTGCTGGTGGCCCACGACATGCAGTTCCACGACCAGATCCTCGGCGCCGGCCACAACGAGTTCGCCCACCAGGCGATCCGGGCCACGCACTGCCACCTGCACCTCTTCCGCCTCTACCCGGCGGACTGGTCCGGGGAGCAGACCATCCAGGAGCACGGGGCGATCGTGGAGGCCATCCGCGACTGCGACCCCGACGCGGCGGAGCACGCCATGCACGAGCACCTCATGGGCGCCTACCACCGGTTCGCCGGAGCGTTCGCCGCGGAGGACGATCCCGGTCCCCGCCCGGCGACGGCCGCCCGGCTGACCTGAGCAGGCCACGGAACGAGCAAGGAGCACGCATGAACACCTTCACCGATCTGCGCGTGATCGTCACGGGCGGGGCCTCCGGCATCGGCGCCGCCGTCACGTCCGAGCTGTTGGCCCGCGGCGCCCGCGTCGCCGTCCTGGACCTCAATGTCGACACCCTGCCGGACGGGGCCGTGGGGCTGGGGTGCGACGTGGCCGACCGGTCCTCGGTGCAGTCAGCCGTCGAGGCCGCGGCCGAGGCGCTGGGCGGCATCGACGTCGTCGTCAACAACGCCGCGGTGGGCGCGCTGGGCACGGTGGAGGACAACGACGACGACGAGTGGTCCCGCGTGCTCGACGTCAATGTCACCGGCATCGCCCGCGTCTCGGCCGCCGCCCTGCCGCACCTGCGCCGCTCCCGGATCCCGGCGATCGTCAACACCTCCTCGATCGCCGCCACCCACGGGCTGCCCGACCGGGCCCTGTACTCGGCGAGCAAGGGGGCGGTCGCGGCCCTGACCCGCGCCATGGCCGCGGACCACCTGCGGGAGGGCATCCGCGTGAACTGCGTCAGCCCGGGGACCGCGGACACCCCCTGGGTCGGCCGGCTGCTGGCGGCCGCCGCGGACCCGGTGGCCGAGCGGAAGGCCCTGGAGGCCCGGCAGCCGCACGGGCGGCTCGTCACCGCGGAGGAGGTCGCCGCCTCCATCCTCTTCCTGGCCGATCCCGCCAACGGCTCGACCTCCGGCACCACGCTGCCCGTGGACAGCGGCATGCACGACCTCCTGCTGCGCCCGGCCACCTGACCCCGTCGCTCCCGGGCCGTCCCGCCCGGACGCCACCGTCCCCTCGACCCGAAGGACTGTTCATGGAACTGATGAGACTCGGCCCAGCCGGCCGCGAGAAGCCCGCCGTGCGCCA
>NZ_BAAAOA010000026.1:0-592 GCF_039530085.1 Kocuria aegyptia | reverse complement strand
GGACGTGGAGGAGGCCTTCGCGAAGATGAAGGCCGGCAAGGTGCTGCGCTCCGTCGTGGAGATCGACCGATGAGCGCCGCCGACGGCCACGACGGCGAGGTCCTGCCCGACCACGAGCGCGACCGTCCCGCCGACCACGGGGCCGTGCCCGTGCGGAACGCCGGGGCCGCCGGCCGGGCCCGCATCGACCGGATGGTCACGTCCGGGACGTTCTCCCTCGACGGCGGGACCTGGGAGGTCGAGAACAACGTGTGGATCGTGGGCGACGACGACGAGTGCGTCGTGATCGACCCGGCCCACGACCCCGCCGCGGTGGTGGAGGCCGTCGCCGGGCGCACGGTGACGGCGATCCTGCTCACCCACGCCCACGACGACCACATCCGCTCCGTCAAGGAGGTGTCGGGACAGGTGAGCGGGACCATCCACCTGCACCCGGAGGACACGGTGCTGTGGGAACAGGTCTATCCGAAGACGCCCTTCGACGCGCCGATCGCCGACGGGCAGGAGTTCGCCGTGGCCGGGACGACCCTGACCGTGCTGCACACCCCGGGCCACTCGCCCGGATCCGTGTGCTTCCTCGCCCCGGAGCTGG
>NZ_BAAAOA010000025.1:0-604 GCF_039530085.1 Kocuria aegyptia | reverse complement strand
GGACGTGGAGGAGGCCTTCGCGAAGATGAAGGCCGGCAAGGTGCTGCGCTCCGTCGTGGAGATCACCCCGGCCCCGGACGCGGCGGCAGATGCCGCCGCGCAGTCGGAGACCGGCGTGGCCGCACCGGCCGGAGCGGCCCGATGACCGCGCGGCAGGCCGCCGCGCCGCGCACGGACCCCTCGGGCCGGGTCCGGGTCGAGCACCTGGTGACCGCAGGGACGTTCTCCCTGGACGGAGGCACCTGGGACGTCGAGAACAACGTGTGGATCGTGGGCGACGACGAGCAGTGCCTGGTCATCGACCCGGCCCACGACCACCGGAAGGTCGTGGACGCCGTGGGCGGCCGCGCCGTGGCAGCCATCCTGCTCACCCACGGTCACGACGACCACATCCGCTCCGTCGTGGAGGTCGCCGAGGAGCTGCGGGCTCCGGTGTACCTCCACCCGGACGACACGATGCTCTGGGAGCAGGTGCATCCCACCCGTCGTTTCGACCGCATCATCCGTGACGGCGACGTCTACACGGTGGGCGGGGTGCGTCTGACCGTGCTGCACACCCCGGGCCACTCGCCCGGATCCGTGTGCTTCCTCGCCCCGGAGCTGG
>NZ_BAAAOA010000024.1:96749-116022 GCF_039530085.1 Kocuria aegyptia | reverse complement strand
CGGTGGCCCCGTGCTGCGTCGAAAGGGGTTCGTCGGACGGGCGGGCAACAGCACCGCGCCCGCCCGTCCATCGTAGGACTCCGGACGAGCTCCTCCGCGGGGACGTCGTCACCGTGGGACGCCGAGCCGGGGCGGAGCCGATGTCGAGTGGCCGCCGCGGCCCCTCGACTGCTCCAGGCTAGCGCCGGGAGGACTCAGCAGGGTGCTTAATCTTCAGGGAGTTTTGGTGCACAGTGCACAGGGGGTGACGGCGGACTACGGCGCCGACCGGTCGGGCCGATCGGACAGGCGCAGGGCGATCCACAGCTCCGCGCGCAGCTGCGGGTCGTCCACGGACCGGCCGAGCGCCTCCTCGATCTCCTGCAGCCGCTGCTGGAGGGTGTTGCGGTGGATGCCCAGGGCCCCGGCCGTCCCGCTCCGGTTGCCGTTGTGCGCGAGGAACGTGCGCAGCAGCGGCAGCCGCCCGGCCCGGTCGACAGGGCGCAGCAGCTGCCGGGCCCAGGCCCGGGCCGTCTCGGGCGGCAGGAGACCGGCGACGCCGCCCGCCACGAGGTCGTCCCACGTGCCGACGCGCCGGCGCTCCGTGGTGCGGTCCAGGGCCTCGCGGGCCTCCCGGTCGCTCGCCTCCGTCTCGTGCACGGCCGACGGACCGCCGATGCCGGCCCGCAGTCCGGAGGCCTCGACGGCGGCACGCACCTCGGCCAGCCGCTCCGGGAGGTCCTCCAGCAGCACCGCGGCGGTCTGCTCGCCGTCGGGCTCCGTGGCCGGGGCCCCGACGAGCACGGGTCTCGTGCCGGAGGAGGTGCGCGCCTCGAGGCGCCGCACGCCGTCTCGGAACTCCGCGGCACCACCGCGCAGACGGACCACCCGCACCCGGGGCGCCGTCGACCACGTCGTGTCGTCCGCCACCCCCAGCAGCGCGTCCGCAGAGCGCACCTCGCCGTTGAGCAGGAGGGCGAGGGCTCCGGCGCGGACCCGGCGGCGGAACAGCGCCTGCTCCGCGGCGCGCTCCGCGTGCAGCGAGAGCAGGGCCACGGCGGTCGCGATCACGCCGGTCCGGACGGGGTCGGCCGGGCCGGGCAGGGCCACCACGAGGTAGCTCTGGGGGACGCCGTCCACCCCGAGGGGATGGACGGCCACCGTGCCCGCCGGGCCGGACTCGCTCAGGGACCCGCGCAGCCCGGCCGGGCGCAGCCGGTCGAGGAGCTCGGCGAGCGTCCGGCCCGCGGGCAGCTGGGGCAGTCCGGGGCCGGATCGCTCCACGATCCGGGCGTCCGCCGTGCAGACGCCCGCCCAGCCGCCGCCGAGCACCGGCACCAGCGTGCGGACCACGCGGGCCGGGCCGTCACGGCCCACGGCCGCCCGGGTCAGGCGCCGCTGCTCCGACAGCATCGCCTCGAGGGCGGTGCGTGCCTCGGCCGCCTGCATCTCGGCCGCGGCGCGGATGATGCCCAGGAAGGGCGTGCGCTCGGGCACCCTGAACAGGGTCAGCCCGGAGTCCCGGCACGCGGCGGTGAGAGCGTCCGGCACGTGGAGGTAGGACAGCTGCTCGCCCACGCCCAGGCCCAGTGCCACCACGCCCCGGTCCGTGAGCCGGCGGACGTACTCGGTCCAGGAGTGCGCCCGGGCGGAGGCGTGGATGCCGGTCAGCAGGAGGATCTCACCGCCCTCGAGGTACGGGGTGGGGTCGGCGAGCTCGCTGGTCACCACCCAGCTCACGGGCAGGTCGGTGTCCGCCTCGACGACGGGCTCCAGCCCGAGTCCGGGAAGGCCGAGCACCTGCGCGACCGTGACCATGGGCAGTCCTCCTCCTTCTCGGCGCGCCGGGGACAGCCTAGAGCAGCGGTCCCCGGCGCGGCGGCGGCCTCAGCTGCGCTGCCTGCGGCGCTCGACCTCGGCGACGAGCCGGTGCTCGGCGTCCGGGCCCGGACGGATCCCGGTGGGGATGCGCAGCAGGAACACGAGCCCGAGCAGCCACCACAGCCCGAAGATCGTCCAGGCGGGCGTGCTCAGGAAGGCGGGCATCCCGGGCAGGTACAGGCTGATCAGGGCGAGGCACAGCACGACCGAGAGCACGCCGATCGCCGTGCCGCCGTGGCCGCGGCCGCCGATCCGGAAGGGTCGCTCCATGCCCGGCTCGCGCCGGCGCAGGAGCACGAAGACCACGGAGACCAGGGCGTAGGCGATCACGATGGACGGGGAGCCGGAGTCGACGAGCCAGCCGAGCATCTCCGCGCCGAAGAACGGCGCGACGAAGGACAGGGCGCCCACGAAGAGCAGGGCGTTGGCCGGGGTGCCGTACTTCGGGTGCAGGCGGCCGAACCACTGCGGCACCATCCGGGAGTTGCCCAGCGCCCACAGCAGGCGGGAGGCTCCCATGAGGAGGGAGTTCCAGGAGGTCAGGATGCCGGCGAGGCCGCCGGCGATGAGCAGGTTGGCCACGAGCGTGCTGTCGAAGGCGGAGCCCATGGCGTCGGCCACGGCGATGTCCGCGCCGGAGAGCTCCTCGGCGGACATGGACGCGGAGGTGGTGAGCACGACCATCACGTACCAGGCGGCGGCGAGCAGCACGGAGACGATGATGGTGCCGCCGAGCTGCTTCGGCGGGAGGTGCATCTCCTCCGACACCTGGGGGATGACGTCGAAGCCGACGAACAGGAACGGGACGGTCACGAGCACGAGGAAGAAGCCCGCGGTGCCGGGGGTGAAGAACGGTTCCATGGTGGCCGCGGAGCCCTCGGTGAAGGCGCCGAAGAGCATCATGAGCCCCACGATCAGCAGGAAGAGGATGACGAAGATCTGCACCATGGAGGCGTGCTTGACGCCGCGGATGTTGATCCCGGTGATGAGCAGGGCCGTCAGCGACCCCACCAGCGCCCAGGTCAGGTTCACCTCGAAGCCGGCCACCGTCCACAGCGGGATCTGGCTCAGGCCCGGGAAGATGTACTGCGCGGTGCGGGGCACCGCGACGGCCTCGAACGCCACGATGGTGATGTAGCCGCCGGTGATGGCCCAGGACCCCACGAACGCCCAGCGCGCGCCCATGCCGCGCAGGAGGTAGTTGTGCTCCCCGCCCGCGTACGGCATCGCGGCGACGAGCTCGCCGTAGACCAGGCCGACCACGGCCATGATGATCCCGCCGGTGACGAGGGCCAGCACGGCGCCCATGGTCCCGGCCTCGGCGAGCCAGTCGCCGGTGAGGATGACCCAGCCGAAGCCGATCATCGCGCCGAAGCCGAGGGCGATCGCGTCCAGGCGGCCGAGGACCTTCTTGAAGCCGTGGTCCTCGCGGTCCGGGGCGTCGGGCCCCGTGCTGCGGGGTTCGGTGGTGCTCATGGGAGTTCTTCCTTCTGTCGAGGACCCCGGGACGAGGTGCCAGGTCGGACCCGCCGCACGGCACTCCCGGCGGTGAGGGCACAATTTATACAGGGATTGTTTCGTTCCTGTGCGCCGCCTGGACATCCCGGATCGTCCACGGCGCGCACGGCAGCGTGTCGTGGCCGGCGGAGCCCCGGGCCGGTCGCCGGGCGCGGAGCCGACGCGCCGTCCCCCGTGCCCGAGGACTAGGCTGTTCCGCAGGAACCCGTTCCCGACGAGAGGACCCGGACGATGGACAACCTGGACAACCTGCCCAGCGCCTCGGTGGAGGAGATCCCCGAGGGCGCGCGCGTGCTGGACGTGCGCGAGGACGAGGAGTGGGAGGCCGGGCACATCGAGGGCGCCCAGCACATCCCGCTCCGGCAGCTCCCGGAGCGCTACGGCGAGGTGCCGGTGGACGAGGACGTGTACGTCATCTGCCGCTCCGGCGGGCGGTCCCTCAAGGCGACGGCGTACCTCCAGCAGTACGGCTTCGACCCCATCAACGTCCTGGGCGGCATGGGCGCGTGGATGGACGCCGAGAAGCCGATGGTGTCCGAGACGGGCGAGACCCCGAACGTCCGTTGAGGTACGCCTACCTGGGCCCCGCCGGCACCTTCACCGAGGCGGCTCTGCTGAGCGTGGAGGGTGCCCGGGGGGCCGAGCGCCGCCCCGTGTCCTCCGTGCCCGTGGCGCTCGCGGCCGTCCGTGCCGGGGAGGTCGACGCCGCCATGGTGCCCATCGAGAACTCCGTGGAGGGCGGCGTGACCGCGACCCTCGACGCCGTGGCCACCGGCAGCGAGCTGCGCATCGTCCGCGAGGCGCTGGTGCCCATCAGCTTCGTCCTCGTGGCCGCGCCGGGCACGACGCTCGCCGACGTCCGGCGGGTCTCCACGCACTCCCACGCCTGGGCCCAGGTGCGGGGCTGGATGGACGACCGGCTGCCGGGTGTGGACTACGTCCCGGCGTCCTCCACGGCGGCCGCGGCGCTCGCGCTGCTCCCCGGCGGGACGGAGCGCGAGGAGCCGGCGTCCCGCACCGGCTTCGACGCGGCGGTCTGCTCGCCGGTGGTCGTCGAGCAGCACCCCGAGCTCGAGGTGCTGGCGGCGGACATCGGGGACAACAGGGCCGCCGTCACCCGGTTCGTGCTCGTGGCCCGGCCGGAGGCGCCCCTGCCGCCGCGCACGGGAGCGGACCGGACCACGCTCGTCATCCCCCTGTGGGAGGACCGGGCCGGGGCCCTCATGGAGATCCTGGAGCAGTTCGCGACCCGCGGGGTCAACCTCTCTCGGATCGAGTCCCGGCCCACGGGCAACTTCCTGGGGGAGTACTTCTTCAGCGTGGACGTGGACGGGCACATCCTCGACGCCCGGGTGGCCGACGCCCTCGAGGGGCTGCGCCGCGTCTGTCCCAGCACGCGTTTCCTGGGCTCCTATCCGCGGGCGGACCACAAGGTGGCGACCGTCGCCCGGCACCACTCCGACGGCGCCTTCCGCGAGGCCGAGGCCTGGGTGGCGGCCCTGCAGGGACACCACCGCCCGACCCCGGAGTCCCTGCCCGCACCGGGCTCGGCGGGCCCCGCGTAACGGGAGGACGCGCACGGCACCCCCGCTTGTTAGCAGTTGCGAATACATGCAACATGGGCAGTGCGGGCGCGTCCGTGCCTGCGATCTTCAGCCGGTGTCGATCGACCCCCCGGGTCGGGACCGAGCCCGACCGGAGGTGCCACCATGCCTGCTCCCGCCGCCCGCCGTCTCGCCCTCGCCGCCGCACCGGCCCTCCTGGCCTGCGCGCTCGCCGCTCCGCCGGCCGCTGTGGCCGTGCCGCCCGAGCCCGCCCAGGTGGCCCGTGTCGAGAGCGGCCCGAGCCCCGTCGTCGGCGACCCGCGGGCCGCCGACGCGCTCGAGCTCGTGCCGGCCTCCCGCGTCGTCCAGGAGCCGGGCCCCGCGCTCGCGGAGCGCGGACGGGGCCCGCTCGTGGCCGTGGGGTTGGCCGTGCTCGCCCTCGTGGGCGCGTTCGTGGCGGGCCTGAGCCGCCGGCCCGACGCCGCCGACTGAGCCCAACGGCACCCGGGACCGGGGCGCCGGCGCGGGTCAGTCGCCCTGGGAGGGCGGCACCCGCACGGAGAGCGCGCCCGGGAGGATCTCGGACTCGAACCCGTTGATCAGCCCGGTGCCGTCCCCGTCCATCTGGGACTCGATGGGCTCGTGGAACTCCACGCGCACCTTCTTGGCGGCGAAGAACTCGATCACGGGCAGGTCCCGCCGTTGCCGGAACACGACCTTGGCGGCCATCAACGCCCACTCCAGCGTGCTGCGCGGGGACATCACCACGAGGTCCAGCACGCCGTCGTTGATCTTCGCCTGCGGCACCAGGATCATGCCCGCGGTCAGGATCCCGCAGTTGGCGGCCATCACGGAGCGGACCCGGCGGCTCTGCCACTCGCCGTCGTCGATCCGGAACCGGGCCCACCGCGGGGGCGCGAACAGGTGCCGGACCCCGGCCTCCCCGTAGGCCGCCCAGCCCACCAGCTTCTTCAGCTCGTCCCGGGTGTCCGTCATGATCTGGGCGTCGAAGCCGGCCCCGCCCATGACGCAGAACGCGTGGTCGCGCACCGTCCCGTCCTCGAGCTCCACGCGGAACGTGGCCATGTCGATGGCGCGCTCCGCGCCGAAGAGAGCGATGTCCACGTTGCGGTGCGGATCGCCCAGGTCGGCGCCCAGGTTGCGGGCCAGGAGGTTGCCGGTGCCCAGCGGGATGAGGCCCAGCGGGGTGCCGTGACCGATGAGGGCCTCCGCCACGGCCCGGACGGTGCCGTCGCCGCCGGCGGCGACGATCAGGTCGACGTCCTGCTCGAGCGCTGCCCGGGTCATGGCGGCACCTGGGTCGTCCTCCGCCGTCTCGAGGAACACGGGGTCTGGGAAGCCGCCCTTGCGGCACCCGATCGTGATCGCGTCGCGGGCGACGTCCGCGTCGGCCTTGATCGGATTGATGACGACGGCGACCCGTTTCGGGGCCACTGGAGTGGCGGTCACGGAAGGACTCCTCGGTTCTGCGGCGCCGGGGACCGGTGGCACCGTGCGGTGGGGCGGTGGCCCCGCAGCAGGACGCCGCGGGCCCGGGGCGCCGGGCGGATCGCGATGGGCCTCCACCCTAACCCGGTCGTGTCCCGAGGACTTGGGTACCCTGTCAGGGTGATCGACATCAACGAGCTCCGTGAGAACCCCGACGTCTTCCGTGCCTCGCAGCGCGCCCGCGGAGCGGACGCCTCCCTGATCGACCGGATCCTGGAGGCGGACGTCGAACGCCGCGAGCTGATCACGGCGTACGAGTCCCTGCGGGCCGAGCAGAACGCCTTCGGCAAGCAGGTGGCCCGGGCCCAGGGCGAGCAGAAGCAGGCGCTGCTCGCGCAGGTCAAGGAGCTGGCGGCCCGGGTCAAGGAGGCGCAGGCGGCGTCGGAGGCCGCCCGGGCCCGGCAGGACGAGCTCGTCGCGGTCGTGGACAACCTCGTCCTCGACGGCGTTCCCACGGGCGGTGAGGACGACTACGTCCTGCTCAGGACCGTCGGGGAGCCCCGCGACTTCGCCGCCGAGGGGCTCGAGCCGAAGGACCACCTCGAGATCGGC
Source organism: Kocuria aegyptia (assembly GCF_039530085.1). NCBI lineage: Bacteria > Bacillati > Actinomycetota > Actinomycetes > Micrococcales > Micrococcaceae > Kocuria > Kocuria aegyptia. Next base: position 109,039 of record NZ_BAAAOA010000024.1, on the reverse strand, counting down.
GAGCTGGTGGACGGCATCGACATGGAACGCGGCTCCAAGGTCTCCGGCGCGCGCTTCTACTTCCTCAAGCGGGACGTCGCCCGGCTCGAGACCGCCCTGCTGCTCATGGGCCAGGACCAGGCCGTGGACAACGGGTTCGTCCCCATGACCACCCCGAACCTCGTGCGCCCCGAGATCATGAGCGGCACGGGCTTCGACGTCTCGCACTCCGACGAGATCTACCACGTGGGCAAGGACGACCTCTACCTCGTGGGCACCTCGGAGGTGCCCCTCGCAGGGTTCCACGCCGACGAGATCCTGGACCTCTCGGACGGCCCGCTGCGCTACGCCGGCTGGTCCTCCTGCTACCGCCGCGAGGCCGGTTCCGGGGGCAGGGACACCCGGGGCATCATCCGCGTGCACCAGTTCAACAAGCTCGAGATGTTCGTCTACTGCTCCCCGGAGGACGCGGAGGCGGAGCACGCGCGGATGCTCGCGTGGGAGGAGGAGATGCTCGCCAAGTGCGAGCTCGCCTACCGGGTGATCGACACCGCCGCCGGGGACCTCGGCACCTCCGCGGCCCGCAAGTTCGACTGCGAGGCGTGGGTGCCCACCCAGGGCAAGTACCGGGAGCTGACCTCGACCTCGAACTGCACCACCTACCAGGCGCGGCGTCTCAACATCCGGGAGCGGCTGCCCGAGACCACGGACGCCGCCGGCCGGGTCCGCAAGGGCGGCACCCGCACGGTGGCCACTCTCAACGGCACGCTGGCGACCACCCGCTGGCTGGCCGCCATCCTCGAGACCCACCAGCAGGCCGACGGGTCGGTGCGCATCCCCGAGGCGCTGCGGCCCTACCTGCGCGGCCAGGAGATCATCCCCGTCCGTCGCTGAGCCGCCCGGCGCCGTTCGGCTCCCGTTCAGCTCACATCGAAATCCCGGCCATCTCGTCGGTGTGATGTGGCACCATGTCCCGCATGACAAAAGAAAAGACCGCTGGCACCGAGGACCAGCACGAACTCGTCGGCATCAACTCCACCGTCCCGCTGAAGGTCGAGCACTCGGAAGACCTCAGCGACACGGCCGGCGGCACCACCGCGCCCGCGCGCTCCGCCGCGGACGTCCGGATCCCCCTCAAGGTCCAGCCTCCCCGCTCGAACGGGTGGAAGAAGGAGGCGGGCGTCCAGTACCTGGTGGCCCTCGACGTCGACGGAACGCTCGTCGACCACGACGGCCACATGTCCCGGACGGTGCGCGAGGCCGCCGCCGCCGTGCTCGAGGCCGGTCACCACGTGGTCATCTCCACCGGCCGCTCCAAGGGGGCGACCCTGCCCGTGGTCGAGCTCATCGGCCAGGAGCGCGGCTACGCCGTGTGCTCCAACGGCGGCATGACGCTCGAGCTGGACCCGGAGCTGCCGGAGTACCACCGGGTGCTCGAGTGCGTCTCCTTCGACCCGGGCCAGGCCCTCGAGGCCCTCGAGCAACGCCTGCCCACCGCGAAGTTCGCCCTCGAGACCGAGGACGGGTCCTTCTACTCCACGGAACGCTTCCAGGACGCGTCCTTCGGCATCGAGGCGATCGGCGTGGACCTGCACCAGCTGGCGCGGATGCAGGCCGTGCGCATGGTGGTGTACAGCACCGAGCACACCCCGGAGGAGTTCGCCCTGGCGATCGACGAGGCCGGGCTGCACGGCGTGACCTACTCCGTGGGCTGGAGCGCCTGGCTGGACATCGCCGCCAACGGCGTCTCCAAGGCCAGCGCCCTGGAGCAGATCCGGCGCCGGCTCGGCGTGGACCCGTCCCACACGGTCGCCGTCGGGGACGGCCGCAACGACATCGAGATGCTCGACTGGGCCGCCCGCGGCGTGGCCATGGGCCAGTCCCCGGACGAGGTCGCGGCCGCGTGCCACGAGGTGACGCACACGGTCTACGAGGACGGCGTGGCCCGCGTGCTGCGCTCGCTGCTCTGAGGACCGCGGGTCACAGCCCGTACTCCTCGAGCAGCCGCAGCCACACCTCGCTGACGGTGGGGAAGACGGGCACCGCGTGCCACAGCCGCTCCAACGGCACCTCGCCGACCACGGCGACGGTCGCCGCGTGCAGCAGCTCGGTCACGTCCGGGCCGGCGAAGGTCGCTCCCACCACGGTCCGGCGCCGCCGGTCGACCACCAGCTGGGCCCAGCCGCGGTAGTCGTCGCGGTGCAGGAACGCCCCGGCCACGTCGATGGCGTGCTCCACGACGTCCACCTCCAGGCCGTCCTCGCGGGCCTGCTCGGCGGAACGGCCCACCGAGGCCACCGCGGGGTCGGTGAAGACGACCTGCGGCACGGCACACCCGTCGGCCGTGGACGCGAACGGGGACCACGGGGGCGGGGGCGCCGTCAGCCGGCCGGTCGCGCGGGCCACGACCGCGTCCGCGACGGCGCGTGCCTGGTACTTCCCCTGGTGGGTCAGCAACGGCCCGCCCGCCGCGTCCCCGGCCGCGTAGAGCCAGGCGCCCTCCGCGCCCGCCACCAGGCCCGAGCGGTCGACCTGCAGCGCATCGGGGTCCAGGCCGAGCTCCTCGAGTCCCAGGCCCGCCAGGGCGGGCCGCCGCCCCGTGCTCACCAGCAGCCGCTGCGCGGAGACGGTCCCGCCGCCCTCGAGCACGAGCTCGACGCCGCCGGCGCCGGACCGGACCCGCTCCGTGGCCCGTCCCTCCACGAGCGTGACCCCCTCGGCGTCCAGGGCCTCGCGGACCAGCCGCGCGGCCGGGGGCGGGAAGGAGCTCAGCAACCGGCTGCGGGCGACCACCGTGACCCGGGAGCCCATCCGGGCGAAGGCCTGCGCGAGCTCGGTGCCGGCCACACCCCCGCCGAGCACCGCGAGGGACCCGGGGACCTCCTGCGCGGCGGTGGCGTCCCGCGTGCCCCAGAACGGCACGTCCGCCAGACCCGGGACCGGCGGCACGACGGGGCGCGAGCCCGTGGCCAGCACCACGGCGTGGCGGGCCTCCAGCATCCGGACGCCGCCGTCCCCGGCAGTGACCCGGACCCGCCGGGGCCCGGCCAGAGCGCCCCGGCCCCGGACCAGGTCCGCGCCGACCCCGGCCAGCCAGTCGACCTGGCCGGTGTCGTCCCAGTGGGCCGCGAACCCGTCGCGGCGGCGCAGCACCGCTGCCGCGTCCAGCGGGCCGGTGACAGCCTCCGCCGCCCCGGCCACGGCGCGGGCGGCCCCGACGGCCGCGCCCGGGCGCAGCAGCGCCTTCGACGGCGTGCACGCCCAGTAGGAGCACTCCCCGCCGACGAGCCCGGCCTCGACGAGCACGGCGCTCAGTCCGCCCCGCAGCACGCGGCCGACCGCGTTCTCGCCGACGGGTCCACCGCCGATCACCACGACGTCGTACGTGTCCCGGGGCTCCGTCATGGCCCGAGTCTGCCAACCCGCACGCCGCCGGACAACGGCTCCGGCAGCGCTCCGGCGCATGTGAGCTGCGTCACTTGCATGAAAGCGGAGTGATAACCTTGTCGGCAGACCGGGTGACCACGTCATCGACGACGACCGAAAGGCGTGCCGTGATCGAGTACGTGTCCGACCGGTGGGAGCAGATCCTCTTCGCCAGCTGGCAGCACTTCTCCCTGGTGGTCCAGTGCCTGGTCCTGGCCACGGTCCTCGCGGTGGCGCTCGCGGCACTGTGCTACCGCTCGCACCGGCTCACGACCGTGGCCGACAACGTCTCGGCCGTGGGGCTGACCATCCCGTCCTTCGCGCTCATCGGCCTGCTGATCGCCCCGCTGGGCTTCGGGGTGACCCCCGCGGTCGTCGTGGTCACCTTCTTCGCCGTCCTCCCCGTGTTGCGCAACGCCCTCGTCGGACTCGCCGGGGTCCCGCCGGCCACCGTCGAGGCAGCCCGCGGGCTCGGCATGAGCCGGGCGGCGACCTTCCTGCGTGTGGAGCTGCCGATGGCCTGGCCGGTCATCCAGGCCGGCATGCGGGTCTCGGCGCAGATGGTGATGGGCGTGGCCGCCATCGCCGCCTACGTGCTCGGCCCGGGCCTGGGCGGGTTCATCTTCTCCGGTCTGTCGCGACTCGGGGGCGCCAACTCCTTCGCGTCGGTCGTCACCGGCGTGGTCGCCGTCGTCGTCGTCGCACTCATTCTGGACGGGCTGCTCGTGCTGCTCGGCCGACTCACCACATCGCGAGGTATCCGTGTCTGACTCCGTGAGCACCCCCCGTACCGACTCCTCCGTCACCGGGGCCCGGATCCTGCTCGAGAACGTCTCCAAGCGCTATCCCGGGCAGGCCAAGGCCGCGGTGGACGGCCTGACGCTCGAGATCCCCGCGGGCAGCATCGTCATGCTCGTGGGCCCCTCCGGCTGCGGCAAGACGACCACGCTGAAGATGATCAACCGGCTCATCGAGCCCACCGACGGGCGGATCGTCATCGGCGGCCAGGACGTGACCTCGATGAACGGCGACGAGCTGCGCCGGGGCATCGGCTACGTCATCCAGGCGGGCGGGCTGTTCCCGCACATGAGCGTGGCCACCAACATCGGCATGGTCCCGAAGATGCTCGGCTGGGACAAGAAGCTCATCGCCGACCGCGTGGACGAGCTGCTCGAACTCGTCTCCCTCGACCCCGCCGTCTACCGCGACCGGTACCCCCGCGAGCTCTCCGGCGGACAGCAGCAGCGCGTCGGCGTGGCCCGGGCCCTGGCCGCGGACCCGCCCGTGCTGCTCATGGACGAGCCGTTCGGGGCCGTGGACCCGATCACCCGCCAGCGGCTCCAGGACGAGCTCATCAACATCCAGCACGAGCTGCAGAAGACCATCGTGTGCGTGACCCACGATTTCGACGAGGCGGTCAAGCTCGGCGACTGGATCGCGGTCTTCGACGAGGGCGCCCGGATCGTCCAGTACGACGCCCCGGAGCGCGTCCTGGCCGAGCCGGCGGACCAGTTCGTGGAGGACTTCATCGGCTCGGGCGCGGGCCTCAAGCAGCTCACCCTCACCCGGGTCCGGGAGGTCGACCTCGTCCCCGCGGTGACCACCCGCCCCGGAGAGGACGTCCGGACGGTGCTCGGGCGGATCGACGAGGCGGGCACCCGGGACGTCGTCGTCGTCGACGACCGCGGCCGGCCGCTGTCCTGGCCCTCCCTGCGGCAGCTCGAGCGCTTCGAGACCGTCCCCGGGGAGCGCAACGACCGCCTGCCCCTGGTCGGCACGGGCGCCACGCTCAACGACGCGCTGGACACGATGCTCGTCTCCAGCACGGGGGCCGCGCTCGTCGTGGGGGCACGGGACCGGTTCGAGGGCGTCATCTACGTCGAGACGGTCATGGCCGCGATCACCGAGGCCCGCCGGGCCGTGGCCGCCGAGGACTCGCCCCTCGGCCACAACACGGGCGAGATGCCCGCGGTGGGCGCGAGCCCGGGAGGCGGGGACCGATGAGCACGCAGACCGAGCGACCCGCCGCGGAGCAGGACCCCGGCGACACCGGTGACGCCACCCGGGCCCGCCCGTCCCTGGCGGAACCGGACCAGCGCACCTGGAAGGGCCTGCTCCTGCAGCCCCTGGCGATCCTCGTGGCGCTGGGCCTGCTCGTGCTGTGGCTGTCCACGGCGGAGCTGACCGAGACGGAGGCCGTGACCCTGAGCCCCGCGTCGCTGTGGAACTACACCGTGCAGCACCTGCAGCTGACGGTCGTGGCCACGGTGGTGGTCCTGCTCATCGCGATCCCGGTCGGCGTCCTCCTGACCCGGAAGCCACTGCGCTTCCTCACCGGCCCGGTGATCGCGCTGGCGAACATCGGCCAGGCGGCCCCCGCCGTGGGCCTCATCGTCCTGTTCGCCTTCTGGTTCGGCTTCGGCTTCCGGGCGGCCGTGGTCGCCCTGATCGTCTACGCGATCCTGCCCGTCCTGAGGAACACCATGGTCGGTCTCGACGGCGTGGACCGCAGCCTCGTCGAGGCCGGGCGCGGCATGGGGATGAGCGCCGCCTCGGTCCTGCTCCGCGTGGAGCTGCCACTGGCCGTGCCGGTCATGCTGGCCGGCGTGCGCACCGCCCTGATCCTCGTGGTCGGCACCGCGACCCTGGCCACGTTCGTCAACGGCGGCGGGCTCGGTCTGCTGATCACCACCGGGGTCAACCTCAACCTCGTGCGGGTGCTGATCGCCGGCTCGATCCTCGTGGCGCTGCTCGCGCTCGCCATCGACTGGATCGGCCGCGTGGTGGAGCACGTCGCGCGCCCGAAGGGACTGCGATGAGGACCTCCCGTGCTGCCGGCGGCGCCCTGCTGATCGCCGGCGCCGGCCTGCTCCTGACGGGCTGCGGACTCGAGCCCTCCACGGCGTACGTGCCCGCCGCCGAGCCCGGTTCCATCGAGCCGGTCGCGGGCGCCGAAGGCACGGAGGTGCGGGTGACGTCCAAGAACTTCACCGAACAGCTCGTCCTCGGCAAGGTCGGGGTGCTGGCCGTGCAGGCGGCAGGCTTCGAGACGGAGGACATCACCAACGTCCCCGGCTCCCAGCCCGTGCGGGAGCTCATGCTCACCGGGGACGCCGACCTCACGTTCGAGTACACCGGCACGGCGTGGCTGACGTACATGGGCGAGGAGACCGGCATCCCGGACCAGCAGGAGCAGTGGCGGGCCGTGTACGACGCGGACCTCGACAACGGGCTGACGTGGGGCGCCCCGGCGGCCCTCAACAACACCTACGCCATGGCCGTGCGTTCCGAGTACGCCGAGGCCAACGGACTGGAGACGGTCTCGGACATCACGAACCTGCCGGTGGCGGAGCGGACGTTCTGCGTGGAGTCGGAGTTCAACTCCCGCAGCGACGGGCTCACCCCCCTGCTCGCCCACTACGACCTGGACCGCGGCAGCGAGGTGCCCGAGGGCAACATCGGCATCTACGACACCGGCGCCATCTACTCGGCCACGGACGACGGCGAGTGCAACATCGGCGAGGTCTTCTCCACGGACGGCCGCATCCCGGCGCTCGACCTCACCGTCCTCGAGGACGACCGGCAGTTCTTCCCCGCCTACAACGCCGCCCCGGTCTTCAACACCGAGCTGCTGGACGAGTTCCCCGAACTCGAGCAGGTCCTGGAACCGGTCGCCGCGGCGCTGACCGACGACGTCATGCAGGAGCTCAACCGGCAGGTGGACGTCGAGGGACGGGACCCGGCCGACGTCGCCTACGAGTGGATGCTCTCCGAGGGGTTCCTCGTGGAGCCGTGAGCCCCGCCCGCAGACCAGTCCTGGTCCGGCTCGCACAGGCCCAGCAGCCGGGCCGCCGCGGGGCGGGCGTCCTGCTCCTCCTGCCACAGGGAGCGAGCCACCGCCTTGGAGACCGCCTGCGGGGAGATGCCGAGCTCGGCGGCCACGACCTTCTGCTGGCCGCGGGCCCCGGGCACGAGCAGGTCGACCACCCGCCACTCCGCGTCGCTGCGCTCCGCCACGATCCGGCCCAGCAGCCGCAGCACGGCCTGCGCCTGCGCCGCGGCCGGCGCGTCGTCGGCGGCCACGTGCACCGGCGCCCGCCCGGCGGCGGCCTCGGCGGCTCGGCGCGCGTGCGCCGTCCCGGGGCCGTCGGCGCGCAGGCCCGTCCGGCCCTCGGAGTCGGTCGCCGTCTCGAGCCGGACCGGTCCCACCCCGATCCCCACGCTCCAGGCCGCGCCGCGCAGCCCGGCGAGCGCGGCCGCGACCGCGGCGCCGGGGTCGGCGGTGATGCCCTGGACGGCGTGGGCCCGGGCGCGCTGGAACGGCACCACGGTCTCGAGCTCCGCGAGGCGGCGCAGGAGGCCCGGCACGAGGTCGCCGGCCTCGCGGCGGCGCTGGTCCAGGGTCACGACGTACACGGTCCCAGTATCGGGCACGGGGGCCGCGGGGGAGCGGGGGCGCGGCGGGGGCTCACTCCCAGAACCGCGGTTCGATGTCGACGCCCTGCACGATGAGCTCGTCCTCCAGGGGCTCCCGGCACACCACGGGCAGGCGCAGGCAGCCGATGCGGTCGTCGGGGCCGAAGTAGGCGGTGAGCCGGTCGAAGCCCTGCCGGAACGGTGCCAGCTCCTTGGCCGTGGCGGCGACCTCCGCCAGGTCGGCGTCGGAGCCGAGCACCCAGAAGGAGTCCGGGTCGGTCAGCTGGAGCAGTCCTACGGGCGCCCCGGCGTCGTTGTTCTCGGTGCCGGCCCAGCCCGGGGTCCGCAGCCACCCGCCCGGTGCCGCCGCACCCAGGGCCGGCGCCAGGGGGTCGTACTCCCACGCCCGGGCCCGCTGCAGCCACGGGGGTGGCGCCGGGAGGTAGAGCGGGCCGTCGAGGTCCACGGGCCACCGGGCGCCGGCGAACGCCCCGGCGTCCACACGGTCCCAGAACTGCGCCGCGGTGAGGTCGGTGCCCACGCTGTTGAGCGCCGCCCCGGGATCGTCCTGCCGCATGCCGTGCCAGTAGGTGGGGCGGGTCGGGACGTCGGCGCGCCGCAACAGGGCGTCCAGCTCCTCCAGGTGGGCGGGCTCACCGAGCACGACCGTCCTGGACTCGAAGTGCAGGACGTAGGGCACGCGCTCCGGGCTCACGGCAGCCCCGCGGTCCGTCCGCGGCGGCACAGCCGCGTGAAGCGGCCGAGCACCTGCAGCGCCTCCGGCGTGGCGGGCAGGTAGTCCGTCAGGGCGGGGGAGCGCACCACCACGGCGCACCACTGCCCCCGGGAGACCGCCACGTTGAGCCGGTGCGGGGAGAGCAGGAACTCCATGCCGCGCGGGCCGTCGGCGGCGGAGGCGGCCATGGACACGATCACCACGGGGGCCTCCTGACCCTGGAAGCGGTCGACGGTGCCCACCCGGACCCCGCCGCCGTCCTCGTCCCGCAGGCCCGCGGCGGTGAGCTCCCGGCCGATGAGCTCGACCTGGGCGTTGTACGCGGCCACCACGAGCACGTCCTCGGGCGCCAGTGCCACCGGGGGGACCCCCGGGCCGGCGCGCCAAGGCGTGCCGACGAACCCGTGGACCAGCTCCACGACGCGCACGGCCTCCTCGGGGGAGGCCGTGCGGTTGCCGGTGTGCTCGACGTAGCAGGTGTGCAGGCCCGGGGCCACGCCGGTGAGCTCACGGCGGCTCGCGGCCGCGGCGGACCCGAGCCGCCCCGCGTAGGAGAGCTCGGAGACCGGTGCGCACAGCTCCGGGTGCATCCGCCAGGTGCGGTCCAGGAAGTAGCCGTGCTCGGCGGGCAGCGTGGGCGCCCCGCGGGAGAGCCAGCCCAGCGCCGACTCGTCCACGGGCAGGGGGTGGGTGCCCTGCGAGACCTGCGGCAGCTGCTGCGGGTCTCCCAGCAGCAGCAGGCGCCGCGCGGCGCGGGACACGGCCAGGGTGTTGGCCAGCGAGTACTGTCCGGCCTCGTCGACGACGAGCAGGTCCAGGGCCTCGTCCTCGAGGTGCTTGGCGTTGGAGAAGTCCCACGCGGTGCCGCCCACCACGGCGCCGCCGTCCGCCAGGAACGCCGCGAAGTCCTTCCCGGGGATCTCGCGCCAGGGCGCCTCCCGGTCCGCGGGTCGGCCGGAGGGCGGCTTCTTGCCGACGCGCTCGGGGGCGACCCCGCCCTTCTCGAGCACCCCGGTGAGGAGGTTCTCGACGACGGCGTGGGACTGCGCGACCACGCCGATCCGCCAGCCGGACGCCACGAGCCGGCCGATCACGTGGGAGCCGAGGAACGTCTTGCCGCTGCCGGGAGGCCCCTGGACGGCGAGGAAGCTGCGGTCCACGGAGCGCAGGGCCCGCACCACGGCGTCGATCGTGCCGTCGGGACCGTCGTGCGGGCGGGGCAGGGCGCCGCCGTCCGCCGGTCGCGGCGCGCGGCGCCGGAGCAGCTCGATGCCCGGCTGCCCGGGCAGCCCGGGCAGGGCGTCGGCCGTGCGCGCGGCGAGGGCCTGCAGGGACTCCTCGAGGGAGCGCGTGGCGATCGGCTGGGCCGGGCCCAGCGCGATCGGCAGCTCCGCCCAGGGCTCGGGGGCCGGGGCGTCCCGCGGTGTCCTCAGCCGTTCGCGCACGGTGAGCACCGCCGTGCCGTCCTCGTGCTCCTCGAGGTCCTCCAGCACGGCGGTCCAGTCCCCGGCGCGTCCGCTGCCGCGCGGCGCGGCGTCCTCGGCGAGGTGCGCGGGGACAGGGGCCCCGTACATCAGGAACAGCCCGGCGGTGCCCGGCTTCGGGGTGGAGCCCTCGCCGAACCGGCCCGCGAGGCGCAGGAGCCGGGTGGGTGCGGCGCTGCTGCGCTTGGCCGGGTCCTTCGCCCAGTCCTCGAGCACCTCCGCGCGCCGGACCACGAACACGTCGCGCGTGTCCTCCCAGTCCTCCACGGGGCCCTCGAGGCGGTCGAAGTGGGACCACCAGTACTGCTTGCGCTCGCGCCGGTGGTAGCCGGTGGCCGAGGCGACCATCGCGACGGCCGTGCGCTGCTCCTCCGTCAGGGCGTCCCGCGCCGCCGGGTCGTCCAGGTGCTCGTGCAGGCGCTGCTCGGCACCCGTCATCCCGGCGTCCGGCAGCTCCTCGGGCAGCTCGAGCCGCTCCTGGGCGGGGCGCGGCGGGTGGTCCGCCGGATCCGGGGAGATCCCGGCGAGGCCCAGCAGCCAGTCCCGCAGCCGCAGGGTCGAGAGGCAGTCGTACGCGTTGTAGTCGGCGATCCCGGCCAGCAGCCGCTCCGCGGCGTCCGCCCGTCCGGCCGCCCGGGCCGTGCACCAGTCGGCGTAGGCGACCACCGACGCCCCGGCGTCCACGACGTCCCCGGTGCGCAGGTGCTCGCCCATGTAGAGCGGCTCCAGCTTCTTGATGGAGTACGAGCTCTCCGACAGCCGCAGGCTCCCCCGCACGGTGTCGTAGAGGTCCACCAGGACGTTCTCGCGCAGCAGCTCGTCCACGGCGTCCTCGCCCACTGCGTGCACCAGGGAGAGCCGGCGCAGGGCCGCCTTCTCGTAGTTGGCGTAGTGGTACACGTGCATCCCGGGAAAGTGCCGGCGCCGCTCGGCCACGTAGTCCAGGAACGCCCGCAGCGCGTCCCGCTCCTGGGCGCGGGAGTGCGCCCAGAACGGCCGGAAGACGGGGGTGGCGCCGGGCCCGGGGGGCTGCTCGACGACGCCGAACAGGTACTCGAGCCCCCAGGACGTCGGATCCTCGGGGTCCTGCCACAGCGGATCGCCCTCGAAGTCGAAGAACACGTCCCCGGCGTCGGGGGCGGGCAGCCGCCGCACCGGGTCCGCGGCCGTGACCCGGTAGGCGATCCGGCGGGTGCCTCCGTCCTCCGGGTACTCGACCGCGCCGTCCTCCCCGCCCCGGCCGGTCTGCATGGCCGCCTGGTCCCGTAGCCGCCGCACCGCGGCGGGGAGCTGCCCGTCCTCCAGCACTGCGAGCTCGTCGACGGTGCGCACCCCGTGCCGGTCGCGCAACGTACGGCGCATCCGCACGGACAGGCCCGCCGTCAGCAGCAGGTCCTGGTGCTCGGCGACGGCCCGGGCGCAGTGCTCGCACCGGCCGCAGCGGGCGACGTCGTCTTCCTGCCAGTCCACCGGCCCGGTCCGCGCCCGGTGGGCGGTGGCGGCGGCGACGAACCGCTCCCGGCGCTCGCGGTAGACCGCCAGGTGCTCGGAGACGGGGAAGACCGCCTCCCGCCGGTCGCCGAGGACCAGGGTGACGTCGGGAGCCACGTCCACCCCGGCGCGCTCCAGCTGGTCGGCGTAGGCCGCGAGCTGGAGCAGGGCGGTGACCTTGGCGTGCCGGGCGAGCTTGGTGTCGTGCACCGCGTACGCGCCGTCCGGGCGGCGGACGAGGAAGTCGGCGCGGCCGTGGAACCCGCCGTCGAAGAAGGAGGCCTGGAAGACCACGTCGGCCCCCGCGCGCAGGGCGCCCAGCGACTCGGCGTGCTTGGCGGTCAGCTCGTCCCGGTCCATGCGCCGGACCGGCTCGACCTCGTGCACGCCCCGCCCGGTCGCCGCGTCCCAGGGGCCGAACGCCGCCAGGTGCGCGGCCAGGACCCGGTGCTCGTGGGCGTCGCCCAGCGCGGCCGTGCGGGCGAGCATCGCATCCCGCTCCGGGGCCCGGCGGGGCGCCCGGCCCAGCTTCTCGTCCAGGACGCACAGGCTCGCGTAGGGGCACTCGGCCGCGCGCACGAGATCGCTCGCGGAGAAGACGAGATCCGCCTCGGGGCCCAGCAGGAACATGTACGTCCTTCCCACGGCACCGGGGCCGTCCCGGGTCCGCGTCCATCGAACCACAGGGACCGGACGTCACAAGCAGGGCGAGACCGGCGGCGCAGGACGGGGATCGGCCGGCAGGTCCTCGGACCTGC
>NZ_BAAAOA010000024.1:75841-96739 GCF_039530085.1 Kocuria aegyptia | reverse complement strand
CCGACTCCCGGCGGGCCGGTGGCCGGCCCGCCGGGATGGACCGGGAGAGGTCGATGCGACGCGGCGCGGGTGGGGGGACCCCCGCCGCCACCGGGCACCTCGCGGGTGCGCTCCGGCGACCTCGATCCCGGTCGGCGGCCCGGATGCCGATGGGGGGATGCATCACGGGGCCGTCGGGCCGGCTGAGCCGGCCGATCCCAATATAACGAAATTCATGGAATCTCTGAAGGGTGCCCGCCGCGCCCGGGACCGGGCGGGCCCGGGGGCCCGGCACGCGCGGGGGCCGGGGACCGCCCGGTCCCCGGCCCCCGCGGGCTCGCCCCTCCGCTCAGTCGGTGGACGGGGCCTTCTCCTCGGCCTCGGCGGCCGACTCGTAGTGGGACTGTTCGAAGCGCTCGCGGGCCTCCTCGACGAGGCGCTCGGCGGTCTCCCGGCCCTCCCAGCCCTCGCCCTTGACCCACTTGTTGGGCTCGAGGTCCTTGTAGCGCTCGAAGAAGTGCTGGATCTCCTTGAGCTTGAACTCGTCGATGTCGTCGAGGCCCTGGATGTGGTCGTAGCGCTTGTCCGTGGACACGCACAGGATCTTCGCGTCCCCGCCGGCCTCGTCGTTCATGTTGAACACGGCGATGGGCCGCGACTCCACGAGCACGCCCGGGACGATCTCGAAGTCCAGGAGCACGAGGGCGTCCAGGGGATCGCCGTCCTCGCCCAGGCTGTCCTCGAAGTAGCCGTAGTGCGCGGGGTACTGCATCGACGTGAACAGCACGCGGTCCAGGCGCAGCCGGCCGGTCTCGTGGTCGATCTCGTACTTGACGCGCGATCCCCGGGGGATCTCGATGGTGACGTCCAACTCCATGGTGCTTCTCCTCGTGCTGGGTGGGCCCGGAAGGGCCGGAAAGGGCTGACAGCGGCCGGGCACGGCCGCACCACCCGGGCGGGGTGGGGCAGATCCGACACCCACGATAGCGGCGGCCCCGCGGGCGGCGGTAACCGTCCGGCCCGCCGCGGCGCCGCGACGGCGCCGCTCCGACACCGCTCCGACACCGCTCCCGGGCCCGTGCAGGAGCGGCCCGGCGGCCGCGGCGCGGGCCACAATGGGGGCATGAGCCGTTCCCGCCGCCACGGTCCCCCCGCCGGGCAGCGGCCGCCGCGGGCCCGCACCGGCCGCGGCCGCCGCGCCCTGACGGCGCTGCTCGCCGCCGGCTGCGTGGGCGTGGCGGGCTGGCTGCACCCGCACTGGGCCCCCGCGCTGGGCCTGGGCGGCGACGACCTGCCGGCGGCCCGCGTCCTTCCCGCGGAGCCGCCCGCCCCCGCCGGGGCCGTGCCCCCCGACCCGGCAGCCCCCGTGCCCGGCGCCGGCGAGGTGGCCGCGGCCGTGGACCCCGTGCTCGCCGGCGTCCCCGCCGGGCGGCGCTCCGTCCTCGTGGCCGACGCCCTCACCGGCGCGCCGCTGCTCGAACGGGACCCGGACGCGCCCCTGGTCCCCGCATCCAACCAGAAGCTCGTCACGGCCCTGTCCCTGCTCACCCACGCCGACCCCCGTCAGCGGCTGCGCACCACGGTGGTCCAGGGCCGGGAGCCGGGCACGGTGGTGCTGGTGGCGGGCGGGGACGCCCTGCTGAGCCCGGGCGGCTCCGACCCGGACGCCGTGCTCGGCCGGGCCGGCATCCGCACCCTGGCAGAGGCGACGGCCGAGGCGCTCGCCGAGCGCGGGGCGGACGGGCCCACCGGCGTGCGGTGGGACGCGAGCCTGTTCCCCGGACCGGCCCTGAACGAGGACTGGGCGGCGGGGGACGTCGCGGCGGGGCAGATCGGGCCCGTCGCCCCGATGGCGTTCTGGTCCCACCGCGTGCCGGCGGAAGAGGGGCCGTCGGCGCAGCGGCCCGGGGACCCGGGGCAGGACGTGGCCGAGGTCTTCGCGGCGGAGCTCGCCGCACGGCTCGCCGCGGACGGGGCGCCCGCGCCCGTCCCCGCGGTCGCGCCCGGCCGGGCGCCCGAGGGGGCGGCCGAGCTGGCCGCCGTCGAGTCCGCGACCCTCGCGGAGCAGGCCGAGCTCATGCTGCGGGACTCCGACAACCACCTCGCCGAGGTCCTCTCGCGGCTCGCGGCCCGGGCCGCGGACCGGCCCGCGAGCATCGCCGGCGGACGTGCCGCCGCGGCCGCGGCGCTCGAGGCGCACGGCGTCGGCGCGTCCGGCGCCGAGCTCTCCGACGCGTCGGGGATGTCCCTGCGCAACCGGATCTCCGCCCGCGCGCTCGAGCGCGTCGTGCGGGCCATGGTCACCGACCCCACGGGGGCGCTGACCCCGGGCGCCCGGGCCCTTCCGGTGGCCGGCGGCAGCGGGACCCTCGCCGACCGGTTCGACGACGACGCCGAGCTCCCCGGGCGGGGCCTGGCGCGGGCGAAGACGGGCACCCTGAACTCCGTGGTCTCCCTCAGCGGCCACGTCACCACGGACGGAGGGCGGCTGCTGACGTTTTCCGTGGTGCTCAACGACGTCACCGATCCGGCCGCCGCCCGGGACGCCGTGGACCGGGCGGTGGCGGCCCTGGCCCGACTGTGACGGCCCGCGCCGGGAGCTCCCAGGCGCGTGTGGTTGCATGAGGCCATGAGCGCAGCACAACGACCGCCGGAGACGGAGGCGCCCGGCATCGTCCGGTGGGACCTCGCGGCCTCCGCCGCCGCCCGGCTCACCCCGCCGGGCCCGAAGATGTCCGCCCGGGCCATGCGGGCGGCCGTGGACTCCATGCGCCGCCACGCCGAGGCGTCGGTGGACCACGTCCACCGGATCACCGGTCTCGAGGCCGCGCGGGACCTGCGGGACTCCACCGTGCTGGTCGTGGACCGCGCGGGGTGGTCGAAGGCCAACGCCCAGGCCTTCCAGGTGCTCATGGAACCGGCGGTCGAGGCTCTTCGCCGGCGCCGACCGGAGCAGTTCGGCGCGGCGGCCACCGCGCTCGGCGGCACGGCCACCGCGATGGAGATGGCCGCGGTGCTGGGGTTCCTGTCCGCGAAGGTCCTCGGCCAGTACGACCCGTACGCCGGGATGGTCTCCGCCGTGGCCGCGCAGCGGCACCCCGGCGGGCGGCTGATGCTCGTCGCCCCCAACATCCTCACGGTCGAGCGGGAGCTCAACGTGGAGCCGGAGGACTTCCGGCTGTGGGTCTGCCTGCACGAGCAGACCCACCGCGTCCAGTTCGCCGCCGCCCCGTGGCTGCGCGAGCACATGATCGAGCAGATCAACGAGCTCGCCGACTCCCTCATGGGCCACGCCGAGACCCTCGGGGCACGGCTCACCGAGGCGGTCCGCTCCCTGCCCGGGCGCGGCTCGGGGGCTGCGGAGCCCAGGGCCTCCCTCGGCGTGGTGGGCCTGCTCATGGGACGGCGGGAGCGCGAGGTGCTCTCCCACCTCACCGCCGTGATGAGCCTGCTCGAAGGACACGCGAACTTCGTGATGGACGGGGTGGACGCCTCCGTGGTGCCCTCCGTGAAGACGATCCGGCGGCGCTTCGAGCGACGCTCCGAGCTGCAGGGCAGCCTCGACCGCTTCGTCCGGAGGCTGCTCGGGATGGACGCGAAGATGCGCCAGTACAGCGACGGCCAGCGGTTCGTCTCGACCGTGGTGGGCACCGTGGGTCTGGACCGGTTCAACCGGATCTGGGAGGCCCCGGAGCACCTGCCCACGGAGGCGGAGATCCACGCCCCCGAGCGCTGGATCGCGCGGGTCCTGGGTCCGGGCGCGCCGCCCCGCAGCACCCCTCCCGCCCCGGAGCCGCCCGGAATGTGGTAGGCGCCGCGCACCCCGGTTTGACATGCAGATTCATAGACATTATGGCCGGGCGCCCCGTCCCGTCGTCGTCGTTCACAGCGCGACACGCGGTAGGCCGGATCACCATTGTGTGACAAAATCTTTACGTGAGCACAGAGAACATCGAACAGCAGGTCAAGCTGTACGGCCAGCCCCTGTCGGAGCGCTTCGGCACGGTCGTCCAGGCCTACGGCATCACGCAGCGGCGGCTGGCCGAGGTCCTCGGCCTCTCCGCCCCCATGCTGTCGCAGCTCAACAGCGGCCGCCGGATCAAGATCGGCAACCCGGCGGTCTACGAACGCCTGGTGATGCTGGAGCAGCGCATCGGCACCCCGGACGTCGAGGAGACCCTGTCCGCGGTCGAGGCCTCGCAGCCCGTGCTGTCCACCACGCAGATCCAGGCGGGCATCCACAGCGAGACCAACGCCGTGGCGGCCCTCGCGCACGTGGTCCCGCGGCAGGAGCTCGAGGCCGCCCTGGGCCTGCTCGGCGAGACCGCCCCGACCCTCGCCAAGGTCGTGCGCCTCGCCGTGCGGGAGTCGCAGAACCAGCAGGCCGCGAGCGAGCGCGAGGACGCCCGCCGGTGACCCAGTTCGCCCGCCGCGGCCGACTGTCCCCGGACGTCGCCGCGGGGCGGCGCCATGTGCTCGACTCCGTCCGGCAGCACGTCCCCCGGGTCTCCGCGGAGCCCCCGCTCGTCCTGGTGGCCTGCAGCGGCGGACCCGACTCCCTCGCGCTGGCCGCCGTCGCGGCCCACTTCGCCCGGCGCGGCACCCTGCGCGTGGGCGCCGTGGTGGTCGACCACGGCCTGCAGGCGGACTCCGCGGCGGTCGCGGCCCGCGCCGCCCGCACGCTCGAGCGGACCGGGCTGGCGCCCGTCGTCGTGACCGCGGTGACCGTGCGCCGCGACGCGGGCGGGCCCGAGATGGCGGCCCGCACCGCCCGCTACGCGGGCATCGCGGAGGTCGTGGGGCGCACGGGGGCCGACGCCGTCCTGCTCGGGCACACCCTGGACGACCAGGCCGAGTCCGTGCTGCTGGGCCTCGCCCGCGGCTCCGGCACCCGCTCGCTGGCCGGGATGCCGCCCGTGCGCGAGCTGGACGGTGTCACCTACCTCCGCCCGTTCCTGGACCTCTCCCGCGAGCAGACCCTGCAGATCTGCGCCGCCGAGCAGCTCGAGCCCTGGCACGACCCCACGAACCGGGATACCACCCTGATGCGCTCCAGGGTCCGCCACCGCGTGCTCCCGCTGCTCGAGGACGAGCTCGGCCCCGGCCTGGCCCGCGCCCTCGCCCGGTCCGCGGCGATCCTCGGCCCGGACGCGGACTACCTGGACAGCGCCGCGGCGGAGCTGCTCGAGCGCGCCCGCGCCGCCGCCCCGGAGCTGCCGGGCTCCCTGGTCCTCGACCTCGCCACGGTGCGGGCGGCCCACCCCGCGCTGCGCCGCCGCGCCCTGTCGGCGGCCGTGGTCGCCGCCGGCGGGCAGACCCCGGCCTACGAGCGGCTCGGCGCCCTGGACGAGTTCGCCGCGGGGCACGGCGCCGCGGGGCCCGTGCAGATGGCGGGTAAGGTGTCGGTGTGGCGCCGCCGCCCGACGGCGGGCACCCGTGGCCCGGGGCACCTGGAGCTGGTCCGCCCGCGGCCCGCGGGCGCCACCCGACCCGCATCCGCATCACACGAGGAGCGCCGTGAAGGCTGAGGACGTCCAGGGGGATCTCACCGAGGTCCTGTACACCAAGGAAGACATCGACACGAGGATCGCCGAGCTGGCGGCGGCCGTGGACGCCGACTACCGGGGCCGAGACGTCCTGCTCGTGGGCGTGCTCAAGGGCGCGGTGATGGTCATGGCCGACCTGTGCCGGGCGCTCCAGGGCCAGTACCCCATGGACTGGATGGCCGTGTCCTCCTACGGCTCCGGGACCAAGTCCTCGGGCGTGGTCCGCATCCTGAAGGACCTCGACACGGACCTCACCGGGCGGGACGTGCTCATCGTCGAGGACATCATCGACTCGGGCCTGACCCTGTCCTGGCTGCGCGCCAACCTCGAGTCCCGCGGCACGGCCTCGGTGGAGATCTGCGCCCTGCTGCGCAAGCCGGAGGCGGCGAAGACCTCCATCGACGTCAAGTACGTGGGCTGGGACATCCCCAACGAGTTCGTGGTGGGCTACGGGCTCGACTACGCCGAGAAGTACCGCAACCTCGACTGCATCGCGACCCTGGCGCCCCACGTCTACGAGTGAGCCGGCGCTCCGCCGGCCGGGCGGATGTCCGCTGACAGGGAACTCCCGGCCCGTCCGGGGCGGGACCCGGATCCCGGGCTGTACATTGTAGGTCTGCGTCCCCTGGACCCCCGGCCCTGGGCGGGCCCGGGCTCGAGGGGGCCCGGACAACCATCCACGGGAGGATCAGCGGCTTGGCCACGGCGAAAAAACCCAACAACTTCTTCAGGGGACCCTGGTTCTGGGTCCTGCTGGCCGCTCTGATCCTCTTCCCCCTGGTGGGCACGCTCACCACGGGCTCCTCCGGGCGCGTGGACACCAACGTCGGCCTGCAGCTGCTGCGCGAGGGCCAGGTCTCCGAGGCAAAGATCTACGACGGCCAGCAGAAGGTCGAACTCCAGCTGGAGGAGGACCTCTCCCTCGACGGCCGGGACCTCGGGCGCAGCGTCGAGTTCTACTACGTCACCCCGCGCGGGGAAGAGGTCGTCGACGCGATGAACGCGGCGGACCTCGAAGGGTTCACGGACCAGCCCGTCGAGTCGAACTGGTTCACGAACCTGCTCGGCTTCATGCTGCCGTTCCTGATCATCCTGGCCATCTTCTGGTTCGTGTTCTCCCGGATGCAGGGCGGCGGGTCGCAGGTCATGCGCTTCGGCCGCTCGCGGGCCAAGATGTTCGACAAGGACAACCCCACGGTGACCTTCGCCGACGTCGCCGGCGCGGACGAGGCCGTGCAGGAGCTCGACGAGATCAAGCAGTTCCTGGTGGAGCGCGAGCGCTTCACCGCCCTCGGCGCCAAGGTGCCCAAGGGCGTGCTGCTCTACGGCCCGCCCGGCACCGGCAAGACCCTGCTCGCGCGGGCGGTGGCCGGTGAGGCCGGCGTCCCCTTCTTCTCGATCTCCGGCTCCGACTTCGTCGAGATGTTCGTGGGCGTGGGCGCCTCGCGGGTCCGCGACCTGTTCCAGCAGGCCAAGGAGAACGCGCCGGCCATCATCTTCGTGGACGAGATCGACGCCGTGGGCCGCCAGCGCGGCGCGGGCATGGGCGGCGGCAACGACGAGCGCGAGCAGACCCTCAACCAGCTGCTCGTCGAGATGGACGGCTTCGACGCCACCACCAACGTCATCCTGATCGCCGCGACCAACCGCCCCGACGTCCTGGACCCGGCGCTGCTGCGCCCGGGCCGCTTCGACCGCCAGATCGGCGTGGAGGCCCCCGACATGAAGGGCCGTCTGCAGATCCTCCGGGTGCACTCCCAGGGCAAGCCGCTCGCGGACAACGTGGACCTCGCCGCCGTGGCCAAGCGCACCCCCGGCTTCACGGGCGCGGAGCTGGCCAACGTGATGAACGAGGCGGCGCTGCTGACCGCCCGCTCCCACGCCCAGCTCATCGACGACCGCGCCGTGGACGAGGCGATCGACCGGGTCATCGCCGGCCCGCAGAAGCGCAGCCGGATCATGAAGGAGCTGGAGCGCAAGGTCACCGCCTACCACGAGGGCGGGCACGCGCTCGTGGCCGCCGCCCTGCGCAACACGGACCCGGTCACGAAGATCACCATCCTGCCCCGCGGCCGGGCCCTGGGCTACACCATGGTCATGCCCATGGACGACAAGTACTCGACCACCCGCAACGAGCTGCTCGACCAGATGGCCTACGCCATGGGCGGGCGCGCGGCGGAGGAGATCGTGTTCCGGGACCCGTCCACGGGCGCGTCCAACGACATCCAGAAGGCCACCGACACGGCCCGCAAGATGGTCACCCAGTACGGCATGAGCGCCCGCGTGGGCTCGATCAAGCTGGGCGGGGACAGCTCCGAGCCGTTCCTCGGCCGGGACGCCGCCGGCTCGGGCCGGGAGTACTCCGAGCGCACCGCCGCGATCGTGGACGAGGAGGTGCGAGCCCTGCTCGACCAGGCCCACGACGAGGCGCACGAGATCCTGATGGACAACCGTCCCGTCCTCGACCGGCTCGCCCTCGAGCTGCTCGAGAAGGAGACGCTCAACGAGGCCCAGATCGCGGACATCTTCCACGACATCCGCAAGCGGGACCTGCGGCCCGTGTGGCTGTCCAAGGACACTCGGCCCCTCTCGGAGGACCCGCCCGTGGTCACGCAAGCCGAGCGCGAGGAGGCCCGGCGGATCCACGCCCAGGACCCCGCGACCCTGGCCCCGCAGGACCAGGCGGCCGCCGCGAAGCCGGAGCACCCCCTCGAGGTCCCGGAGCGCGGGCACTCGGTGCCGCCGGGGGAGGGGGCGGGCTCCTCGAGCACCGCGGGGTCCGGCACGGGGACCACGACGCAGAGCACCCCGGGACCCGGCTCGGCCTGAGCCGGGCCTAGGATGGAGCGACAGCCGGTCGCGTCCGCCGACTCCCGTTCCGTCCGGCAGACCCGGCAGACCCGGCAGAGCCGGCAGATCCCGAAGGAGGGCGCGTTGCCCCACGAGGCCCGCACGAAGCAGACGAACGCGTACGACCCGAGCGCGGAGGCGTTCGCCCCGCCGTACCCGGACCCCGCCCCCGCGCTCGAGGCCGGCGCCGGGGCGGTCGACCAGCCGCGCGTCGCGGCGGCCGTGCGGGAGCTGCTGCTGGCGATCGGGGAGGACCCCGACCGGGACGGCCTGCAGGGCACCCCGGGGCGCGTGGCGCGGGCGTACGCGGAGATGTTCGCGGGCCTGCACCAGGACCCCGCCGAGGTGCTTGGAACGACCTTCGACATCGGCCACTCCGAGATGGTCCTCGTCAAGGACATCCCCTTCTACTCGACCTGCGAGCACCACCTCGTCCCGTTCCACGGGCACGCCCACGTGGGCTACATCCCCGGCCACGACGGAATGGTCACCGGCCTGAGCAAGCTCGCCCGGCTCGTGGACCTCTTCGCCCGCCGGCCCCAGGTCCAGGAGCGGCTGACCACCCAGATCGTGGAGGCCATCGTGGAGCACCTCGCCCCGGCCGGGGTGATCGTGGTGGTCGAGTGCGAGCACCTGTGCATGTCCATGCGGGGGGTGCGCAAGCCCGGCGCCAAGACCGTGACCTCGGCCGTGCGCGGGCAGCTGCGCGAGCCCGCGACCCGCTCCGAGGCGATGAGCCTCATCCTGGGGCGCTGAGCCCGTGACGACCCCCCGACGCACCGACCCCGAGCACCGGCCCTCCGGCTGGGGCTCCTTCGAGAACCTGCCCACCGGGCGCACGCTGGTCATGGGCGTCCTCAACGTCACCCCCGACTCCTTCAGCGACGGCGGCGAGCACGCCGGGCATGAGGCCGCGATCGCGCACGGGCTGCGCATGCTGGCCGAGGGCGCCGACATCGTGGACGTCGGGGGGGAGTCCACCCGCCCCGGGTCCGAGCGGGTCGACCCCGCCGAGGAGCGGCGCCGGATCCTGCCCGTGGTCGAGGCGCTCGCCGCCGCGGGTGCGGTGCTCAGCGTCGACACGCTCCACGCCGGGACCGCGGAGGCCGCCCTGGACGCCGGGGCGCACATCGTCAACGACGTCTCGGGCCTGGGCGCGACCCGGGACATGATCGACCTGGCCGCCGAGCGGCAGGCGCCCTACATCCTCATGCACGCCCGGGGCCTGCCAGACGTGCAGGACTCCCGGGCCGTCTACGACGACGTCGCCGGGGAGGTGCTCGGCGAGCTCCAGGGGCTGCGGGAGCGCTGCCTGGCCGCGGGCCTGGCCCCGGAGAAGCTGGTCCTGGACCCCGGTCTGGGCTTCGACAAGCGCGGGGCGCAGAACTGGGAGCTGCTCCGGGCGCTGCCGCGCTTCACGGCCACCGGCCACAAGGTGCTCGTGGCGGCGTCCCGCAAGCGCTTCCTGGGCACCCTGCTCGAGCAGGACGGCACCCCGCGCCCGGCGGCAGGACGGGACGCGGCGACGGCCGCGGTCAGCGCGCTGTCCGCCCACGCGGGCGCGTGGTGCGTGCGCGTCCACGCCGTGCGTCCGAGCGTCGACGCCGTGGCCGCCGCGCACGCCTGGCGCGGCGTGGAGCCGGCCCTGCTGCGCCCCGGCCCGGTCCCCGGCGTGCTGCCGGCGGCGTCCCCCGGAGCGGTCCGGTGAACCGGGTGCCGCGCGAGGAGACGGACGCCGCCCGCATGCGCGCCGGGGACCGGGCCGGCCGCCAGCACGTCCCGGTGTCCACCACGCGGTCCCCCGACCGCCGGGACCGGATCAACCTCCTGGGCATCGGCGCGGTGGGCTACCACGGGGTCTTCGACCAGGAGAAGCGCAGCGGTCAGCCCTTCTTCGTGGACCTCGTCATGTACCTGGACCTGGCCGCGGCGGGGGCCTCGGACGACGTCGCCCTGACCGCCCACTACGGCGAGGTCGCCGAGGAGGTGCGGGACATCGTCATCGGTCCCAGCGTCAACCTGATCGAGACCCTCGCCGACCAGGTCGCCCGGCGGCTGCTCGAGCGCTTCCCGCTCGACGCGGTGGAGGTCACGGTGCACAAGCCCAAGGCGCCGATCGAGGTGACGTTCTCGGACGTGTCCGTCACGATCTACCGGGAGCGCTGACATGGGCACCCGGGCCGTCCTCGCCCTCGGCGCCAACCTCGGCGACCGGGAGGCCACCCTGCGCCGCGCCGCGCTCGAGCTCGCCGCCCACCCGCGGATCACGCTGACCCGCGCGTCGCCCATCGTGCGCTCCAAGCCGGTCGGCGGACCGGGCGGCCAGGGGGACTACCTCAACGCCGTCGTCGAGGTGGAGACCGACCTGAGCCCCTTCGGGCTGCTCCGGGCGTGCCAGGAGGTGGAGGAGCGCCACCACCGGACCCGGAGCCTGCGCTGGGGCCCGCGCACCCTCGACGTCGACATCATCGTCTACGGGGACCTGCGCCTCGACGAGCCCGAGCTCACCGTGCCCCATCTGCGCGCCGGCACCCGCGCGTTCGTGCTCGTGCCCTGGGCCCTGATGGACCCCGGCGCGACCCTCGAGGGGCACAGCGTCGCAGAGCTGGCCCGCCGGGCGGCGGACCTCGGCGGCCTGGGACCGGACACGATCCCGCTGCTGACCGAGGACCCCGCCCCCGGCGGGGACGCGGACTGAGGAGGAGCCCCCGTGCACGTGCTCACGGTCCCGGCGCTGCTGATGTGCGCCGCCGCCGCCGGCGCCGTCGGCTGGACCGCCAACCGGCTCTCCACGGGGGCGGGCGGGCCGCTGCTGATCCTGCCGTGGGCCTCGCTCGCGGCCCTCGCCGCCGTGGCCGCCGCCCTGCTGGTGCTGGGCGTGCGCGTCAAGCGCCACCAGGACGGGGCGCGCCCGGAGCGCTTCGACCCGCTCGTCGCGGCCCGCACCGCGGCCGGCGCCCAGGCAGTGGCCTGGGCGGGGGCGATGCTCACCGGCTGGCACGCCGCCGTCGCCGTCGAGCAGCTCGCCCTCGTTCCCGTGCGCTCCGACCAGGGCCCGCTGTGGGCCAGCCTGGTGCACGCCGGGGCCGGGCTCGTCCTCGTCGTGGTGGGCTGGATCGTGGAAAGCTTCTGCAAACTGCCGCCGGACGATCCCGACGCGGAGGAGGGCGCCGAGTACCGTAGGGGACGGCAGAAGGAGCTCCCCGAGGGAGAAGGTGGTTATGCCCGAGAGATCCGCCCGCGAGCCCACCGGCGGCCCCGCGGCCGGGACGCCCGGTGACCGGGTGCCCCTGAGCAACCCCGCGATCGACCCCGAGGGCCTGGCCTGGACCCGGGTCTCCCCCCGGCACCTCACCGTGGTGGTGCTCTCCACTCTTCTCAGCACCCTGTTCTGGCTCGCGGCCCTGGGCTGGCCCGCGGTGCTGGCGGCCACGGGCGTCTGGCCCGGCGCCCCCCTGCGCCTGCTGCTGCTGCCGCCCGCGGCCGTCCTGGCGGCCGGCCTGCTCTCCGTGCTCCTGGCCCCGCGGCGGGTCCGGGCGATCGGCTACGCCGAGCGCGGTGAGGACCTGCTCGTGCGGCGCGGCCTGCTCTACCAGCGGGTCACGGTCATCCCCTACGGGCGGATGCAGTACGTGGACGTGTCGGTCTCCCCGCTGCAGCGCAGCTTCGGCCTGGCCACCGTGAAGCTGCACACCGCGGCCGTGGGCAGCCACGCCGAGATCCCCGGGGTGGAGCACGCCGAGGCGTCCCGGCTGCGCGAGCGGCTCACCGCGCGCGGCGAGGCCCTCCTGGCGGGCCTGTGAGCGCTGGGACCGCCCCCGCGGCGGGTCCGCAGTGGCACCGTGTCCACCCGCTGACCCCGGTGGTCAGGGGGTGGCTCGCGATGCTCGTGATCGCCGGCGCCGTCGTCAACATCCTCCTCGACGACTTCCTCAACGCCTACCTCGGCCGGGGGGACGCCGTGCCGCCCCAGGACTTCGACCCGGCCCGGATGGGGGCCGCCTTCTGGTGGGCGCTGGCCGGGCTCCTGGTGGTCGTGCTCCTCGTGTTCGCGGCGGCCGTGCTGGTCTCGTGGTGGTTCACCCGCTACCAGGTGACCCCCGAGCACGTGCGGATCCGCTCGGGAGTGCTGTTCCGGCAGGAGCGCCAGGCCCGGCTGGACCGGGTGCAGGCCATCGACATCCACCGCCCGTTCCTGCCCCGGCTGCTGGGGCTGGCCGAGCTGAAGTTCGAGGTGGCCGACGCCGGGCAGTCCGCGGTGTCCCTGTCCTACCTCACCCACGCCCAGGCCCGCGTGCTGCGCGGGGAGCTGCTGGGCCGGCTCGGCCTGGCCGCCCCGGACCGGGGCCCCGCCGCCCCGGTGCCCGGCGCGGCGGCGGGCGCACCCGTGCGGCGGCCGGCGCCCTGGGCGGTGACCGGGGACCAGGAGCGGCCGGTGCTCGGGGTGCCGGTGCCGCGGCTGATCGGCTCCGTGCTCGCCTCGGGCTCCGCGGTCGCCCTGGCCGTGCTGCTGGCCGCCGCGCCGGTGGCCCTGCTGGTGGATCCCCGCACCGGGCCGGCGATGCTCGCGGCGTGGCTCCCCGGGCTGGTCAGCTTCGGGGCCGTCTCCTACCGCCGGGTCGAGCAGGGCTACCACTTCCGGCTGCTACGCGTCCCCGAGGGCCTGCGCGTGCGCTACGGCCTGTTCAGCGTCCGCTCCCAGACCGTCCCGGCCGGCCGAATCCAGGCGGTGGGCGTGGACCAGCCGATGCTCTGGCGGCCCTTCGGCTGGTACCGGGTGCGGGTCAACGTGGCGGGCTACGGTCCCGCGGCGGGGGAGAGCGACGCCATGCGCTCCACCCTGCTGCCCGTCGGCACCCTGCCCCAGGTGCACCAGGTCCTGCACCTCGCGCTGCCCGGCGCCCGGGACGGTGACCTCGCCGCGCTGCTGCGGGAGGGCCTGCACGGGCTGGGCGCGCAGGGCCGGTTCACCATCTCCCCACGGCGGGCCCGATGGCTCGACCCCCTCGTGCACCGCCGGACCGGCTTCGCGGCGACCGGCGACGTCCTCGCGGTCCGGTCCGGGCGGCTGAGCCGGCACACCGCCGTGCTGCCCCACGAGAAGACCCAGTCGGTGGCCGTGAGCCAGGGCCCGCTGGAGCGGGCCCTGGGGCTCGCCGACGTCCACCTGCACTCCACCCCCGGCCCCGTGACCGTGGCTGTCCCGCACCTGGACACCGGGGACGCCCGGGCGCTCGCCGCGGCACAGGCGGTGCACGCGGCCGGTGCCCGTAGACTGGCCGACGGCCCGAGCCACCCCCAGACCCCCCGGCAGGAGAGCCCATGACCCACCCGTCCGACCGCCCGGGACGCCTCGGGGTCGGGGTCGTCAGCGCCGGGAAGGTGGGCGCCGTCCTGGGCGCCGCCCTGCGCGCCGCCGGCCACGCCGTCGTCGGCGTCAACGCCGTCTCCGAGGCGAGCCGGGACCGGGCCGAGGCACTCCTGCCGGGAGTGCCCGTCCTCGAGGTCCCGTCCGTGCTCGAGCGCGCCGAACTCGTGCTGCTCGCCGTGCCCGACGACGAGCTGCCCGGGCTCGTGCAGGGCCTCGCCGACGCCGGGCTGTGGCAGGCCGGCCAGCTCGTGGTGCACACCGCGGGCCGCTGGGGCACCGGCGTCCTGGACCCGGCCCGCCGGCTCGGGGCGATCCCGCTCGCGGTCCACCCGGCCATGACCTTCACGGGCATGAGCCTCGACCTGGCCCGGCTGAGCGACTGTTCGTTCGGGATCACGGCCCCGGCCCCCGTGCTGCCCATCGCCCAGGCACTGGTGGTCGAGATGGGCGCCGAGCCCGTGGTGGTCGCGGAGGCCGACCGCCCGCTGTACCACGCGGCCCTCGCCCACGGCGCCAACCACCTGATGACCGTCGCGGGGCAGTCCATGCAGGTGCTCCGCGACATCGGGGTGGAGCGGCCCGACCGCATGGTCGGGCCCCTGCTGCGGGCGACCCTGGACAACGCCCTGGCCGCGGGGGAGTCGGCGCTCACCGGCCCCGTGGCCCGCGGCGACGCGGGGACCGTGGCCGCCCACCGGGACGCCCTCGACGAGTACGCCCACGGCCACGGCGGCGATGACGTCCTCCTGGCCTACCTGGACCTCGCCCGCGTCACCGCACGCCGGGCCCTGGACCGCGGCCTGCTCGACCGCCCGCGCTACGACGCCGTGCTCGCCGCCCTCGAGCTCACCGACGGCACCGGCGGCACCGGCGGAGAGGAGACCCCGTGAGTACCCCGGCCGGCGCCCCGCGCGTGTGCCGGGGCATCGACGAGTTCCGGGCCGCCCTCGCCGACCGGCTCGGCGCGGCGCCGGAACGGGCGCCCCAGGAGCAGACGTCCCGGCAGCAGGTGTCCCAGGGGCAGGCGTCCCCGGGGCCGGCGTCGCTGGGCCTCGTGCCCACCATGGGCGCCCTGCACGAGGGGCACGGCCACCTGGTGCGCCTCGCCCGCCAGGAGAACACGGTGGTCGCCGTATCGGTCTTCGTCAATCCGCTGCAGTTCGGCCCGGGCGAGGACTTCGAGCGCTATCCGCGCACCCTCGAGTCCGACGTCGAGCTGCTCGCCCGGTTCGGGGCCGACCTCGTGTTCGCCCCGTCGGTGGCGGAGATGTACCCCGGCGGGGAGCCGCTGGTGCGCGTCACCTCCGGCCGGCTCGGCTCCGTGCTCGACGGCGCGAGCCGCCCCGGACACTTCGACGGCGCCCTGACGGTGGTCAACAAGCTCCTCAACATCACCGCCCCGCCGGTGCCGGCCGCGTTCCGGGCGTACTTCGGCGAGAAGGACGCCCAGCAGCTGCTCCTGGTGCGCCGGATGGTCGCCGACTTCGCCCTGCCCGTCGACGTGCGGCCCGTGCCCATCGTGCGCGACGACGACGGGCTGGCCCTGTCCTCCCGCAACCGCTACCTCGACGCCGCGCAGCGCCGGTCCGCGCTCGTGCTCCCGCGCACCCTGCGAGCGCTCGCCGCCGGGGAGCTGGATCTCGGGGCCGCCCGGCGGCGGATCGACGCCGAGGACGGGGTCCGGCTCGACCACCTCGTCGTGGTCGACCCCCGCACCCTGGTCCCGGTCGAGCCGGCGCCCGGCGCCCTCGCCCTCGTGGCCGCCCACGTGGGCAGCACCCGGCTGATCGACAACCTCGTGCTCTGAGCGCCCGGCCGGGATTTGACCCTCCCCGTTATCCTGGACAACTGTGACCAACGCGCAGAACACCTCCCCGACCGCCCAGGACGAGGCCGAGCAGGCCGAGCTCTCGGACCAGATGCAGTTCCGGCTCGCCAAGCGCGCCCGGCTCCTCGAGTCGGGCCGGGAGGCCTACCCCGTGGGCGTGGAGCGCACGCACACCCTCGCCGAGGTGCGAGAGGCCCACGGCCACCTCGAGCCCGGCGAGGAGACCGGGCAGTTCGTCGGCGTGGCCGGGCGCGTGGTCTTCGTACGCAACACCGGCAAGCTGTGCTTCGCCACCCTCCAGGAGGGGGACGGCACCCGCTTGCAGGTCATGCTCTCCCGCGCCGTGGTGGGCGAGGAGTCCCTGGGGGAGTGGAAGTCCCTCGTGGACCTCGGCGACTTCGTGGCCGTGCACGGCGAGGTGATCGCCTCCCGCCGCGGCGAGCTGTCGGTGATGGCCGACGCCTGGTCCATGGCCTCGAAGGCGATCCGGCCGCTGCCCACGCTGCACAACGAGCTCAACGAGGAGACCCGGGTGCGCCGGCGCTACCTCGACCTCATCGTCCGGCCCGAGGCCCGCGACGTCGTCGTCAAGCGGGCGCGCATCATCCAGACGGTGCGCAACGTCCTGGTCGCCCGCGGCTACGTGGAGATCGAGACCCCGATCCTGCAGCTCGTGCACGGCGGCGCCACGGCCCGGCCGTTCGAGACCCACCTCAACGCGTTCGACCAGGAGATGACCCTGCGCATCGCCACGGAGCTCTACCTCAAGCGCGCCGTGGTCGGCGGGATCGAGCGGGTCTTCGAGATCGGCCGGGTCTTCCGCAACGAGGGCGTCGACTCCTCGCACAGCCCCGAGTTCACCACCCTGGAGGCCTACGAGGCCTACGCCGACCAGTTCACGATGGCCGAGCGGATCCAGGAGATCATCCTCGCGTGCGCCGACGCCCTGGGCGTCGACACCATCGAGACGGAGAAGGGCACGATCGACCTGCGCGGGCAGTGGCGCTGGCTGTCCGTCTACCCGGCCCTGTCCGAGGCCGTGGGGCAGCGGATCACCCCGGAGACGCCCGTGGCGACCCTGCACCGGATCGCCGAGGAGCACGAGGTCCCCGTCGACCCGCTGTGGGACGCGGAGAAGTACGTGCTGGAGCTGTTCGGCGAGATCGTGGAGCCCACCCTGATCCAGCCGACCTTCGTGTGCGACTACCCGCCCTCGGCGCAGCCGCTGGCCCGGCAGCACCGCTCCGAGCACGGCCTGATCGAGGCCTGGGACCTGATCATCGGCGGGATGGAGCGCGGCACGGCGTTCTCCGAGCTGATCGACCCCGTGGTCCAGCGCGAGCGGCTCACCGAGCAGTCCCACCGGGCCGCGGCCGGCGATGACGAGGCCATGCGGCTGGACGAGGACTTCCTGCGCGCCCTCGAGCACGGCGCCCCGCCCATGGGCGGGCTGGGCCTGGGCCTGGACCGGCTCATCATGCTCTTCACCGACCTGGGGATCCGGGAGACCATCCTGTTCCCCCTCATGAAGCCGGAGCAGGACTGAGCCGGGGCCGCGGCCGTGCCGCGGCCCCGCGCCGTCCTCAGCCTCCGCCCAGAACTCCCCGGGAGAATCGCACGCATGGAATACATCGCTGTCCTGCTGCCCTCGATCAGCATCGGCATCATCTTCTGGTTCATCCTCCGCTGGATCTTCCGCGGGGACCGCACGGAGCGCGCCGCCGAGTCCCGTTCGCAGGAGGACGCCGAGCGCTGGTACGAGGAGCTCAAGCGGCGCGACGGCGACGACCTGCCGTTCGGCCGTCCGCCGCGCCGCGGCCCCGGGACGGAGCGCTGAGCTCCCTCCGCCCGCGTCCCCGGTCCTCCCGATGAATTGGAATTGACGCCCTGATTGTCCGCCTATTCGTGCTGTTGAATTCCGCCTGCAGAATTGTAGGATAAACTCGACGACGCCGGGAACGCGGGTTCCCGGAGTTCGCCGGAATTCACGATCCGGATCATCCGGTAGGACACGGGGGAATCAGCACCGACTCGGGCCGCGCCGCTCTCGGCACGGCCGGGGAAAGACGAGCGCCGAAAGGCAGAGGGAAGTTCCAGTTATGGCACAGACCGTGCAGATCATTCTCGAGGACGACCTCGACGGCGGGCCCGCGGAGGAGACCGTGCGGTTCGGCCTCGACGGCGCACAGTACGAGATCGACCTCTCCGAGGAGAACGCCGCCAAGCTGCGCGAGGCCGTGCGGCCGTTCATCGCCAAGGCGCGGCGGGCCCAGAGCAAGCAGACGCCCAAGCAGGCCCGTCCCACCGGGAAGTCCAACCCGGACACCGCCGCCATCCGGCAGTGGGCCCGGGAGAACGGCCACCAGGTCTCCGACCGCGGACGTATTCATCAGGACGTGCAGAAGGCGTACTACGACGCGCACAAATAGGCGCGCGCACTTCGCGCTCCGCGCAATAGAGGAGGGACCGGTGCACCGGTCCCTCCTTTTCTTTGCCGCCCGCCGGGGACGTCCCCTAATGCCCGCCGGCGGGTCCACGGGGGAATTCACCTGTCATTCTTTTGGTGACCTGCGCCTTTGTCGGTGCGGATGCGAACAGCAGCAATAGTCGCGCGCCGCTCCGGGGGCGGTCCGCGCCCCGGCGTCCCGGTCTTCTCGCCGGTGGCGAACAGCCCCCCGATCGGGCTCCCGGGTGCGTAGCATCGTCTGCAGACATCGACTGAGGAGTATCCATGTTCGAACGCTTCACCGACCGCGCCCGCCGGGTCGTGGTGCTGGCCCAGGAAGAGGCCAGGATGCTCAACCACAACTACATCGGCACCGAGCATCTGCTGCTCGGGCTGATCCACGAGGGCGAGGGAGTGGCCGCGAAGGCGCTCGACTCGATGGGCATCACCCTCACCGGCGCTCGCGAGCAGGTCCAGGACATCATCGGCCCGGGCCAGCAGGCCCCGTCCGGGCACATCCCCTTCACGCCGCGCGCCAAGAAGGTCCTCGAGCTCTCCCTGCGCGAGGCCCTGCAGCTCGGCCACAACTACATCGGCACCGAGCACATCCTGCTGGGCATCATCCGCGCGGGCGAGGGCGTGGCCGCGCAGGTGCTGACCAAGCTCGGCGCGGAGCCGCAGAAGGTGCGCTCCACCGTGCTGGAGCTCATCTCCGGCTACCAGGGCGGAGGGACCCCCGAGAAGGAGGGCGCCGGCGTGCGCTCGGCCGGGCAGTCCGAGGGCACCCCCGCCGGTTCGGCGGTGCTGGACCAGTTCGGCCGCAACCTCACCGCGGCCGCCCGCGAGGGCAAGCTGGACCCCGTCATCGGGCGGTTCCGCGAGATGGAGCGGGTCATGCAGATCCTCTCCCGGCGCACCAAGAACAACCCCGTGCTGATCGGCGAGCCCGGCGTGGGCAAGACCGCGGTGGTCGAGGGCCTCGCCCAGGCCATCGTGCGCGGCGACGTCCCGGAGACGCTCAAGGACAAGCACCTCTACACCCTCGACCTCGGGTCCCTCGTGGCGGGCTCCCGCTACCGCGGCGACTTCGAGGAGCGGCTCAAGAAGGTGCTCAAGGAGATCCGCACCCGCGGGGACATCATCCTGTTCATCGACGAGATCCACACCCTCGTGGGCGCCGGCGCGGCCGAGGGCGCGATCGACGCCGCCTCGATCCTGAAGCCCATGCTGGCCCGGGGCGAGCTGCAGACGATCGGCGCCACGACCCTCGACGAGTACCGCAAGCACATCGAGAAGGACGCGGCCCTCGAGCGCCGCTTCCAGCCGATCCAGGTGGACGAGCCCTCCGAGGCGCACGCCGTAGAGATCCTCAAGGGCCTGCGCGACAAGTACGAGGCGCACCACCGCGTCTCCATCTCGGACGACGCCCTCGAGGCCGCGGTGCACCTCGGCGCCCGGTACGTCTCCGACCGGTTCCTGCCGGACAAGGCGATCGACCTGATCGACGAGGCCGGCGCGCGCCTGCGCATCAAGCGGATGACCGCCCCGCCGGAGATCAAGGAGCTCGACGACCGCATCATCGAGGTGAAGCGGCTCAAGGAGGCCGCGATCGACGGCCAGGACTACGAGAAGGCCGCCTCGCTGCGCGACACGGAGCAGAAGCTCATCGCGGAGCGGGACGACAAGGACCGTGCCTGGCGCGAGGGCGGCGACGAGCTCGCCGAGGTGACCCCCGAGGTGATCTCCGACGTCCTCTCCGCCTCCACGGGCGTGCCCGTCTACAAGCTCACCGAGGAGGAGACGGGCCGTCTCCTGCACATGGAGGACGAGCTGCACAAGCGCATCATCGGCCAGGACGACGCCATCAAGGCGCTCTCCCGGTCGATGCGCCGCACCCGCGCGGGCCTGAAGGACCCCAAGCGGCCGGGCGGGTCGTTCATCTTCGCCGGGCCCACGGGCGTGGGCAAGACCGAGCTCGCGAAGGCGCTGGCGGAGTTCCTGTTCGGGGACGAGGACGCCCTCATCACCCTGGACATGTCCGAGTACCAGGAGAAGCACACCGTCTCCCGGCTCTTCGGTGCCCCCCCGGGCTACGTGGGCTACGAGGAGGGCGGCCAGCTCACCGAGAAGGTGCGGCGCAAGCCGTTCTCGGTGGTGCTCTTCGATGAGGTCGAGAAGGCGCACCAGGACCTGTTCAACTCGCTGCTGCAGATCCTCGAGGACGGCCGCCTGACCGACTCGCAGGGCCGCGTGGTGGACTTCAAGAACACCGTGATCATCATGACCACGAACCTGGGTACCAAGGACATCTCCCGTGCCGTCCCCGTCGGGTTCCAGACCGGCGTGGACCCCGCGTCCAACTACGAGCGCATGCAGGCGAAGGTCCAGGACGAGCTCAAGGAGCACTTCCGGCCCGAGTTCCTCAACCGCGTGGACGAGACCATCGTCTTCCCGCAGCTCACCGAGACCGAGATCGTGCAGATCGTGGACCTGTTCGTGGCCCGGCTGCAGGAGCGGCTGCGCGACCAGGGGATGTCGATCGAGCTCTCCGACTCCGCGAAGCGGTGGGTCAGCCGCAAGGGCTACGACCCGTCCATGGGCGCCCGCCCGCTGCGCCGCACCATGCAGCGGGAGATCGAGGACCAGCTCTCCGAGAAGATCCTCTTCGGGGAGATCAGCACCGGGGAGAAGATCTTCGTGGGCACCGAGGGGGAGGGCGACGCGCAGAAGCTGGTCTTCTCCTCCACCCCGATGTCCGACCTCACGGGCGACGGCATGGTCGACCCGATGGGCGGGCTGGAGGACCTGGACGTCGCCCGCGGCGACGGTGGCGAGAACCGTTCCGACGGCTGAGCCGGCCTGACGGACGCCGAGGGGC
>NZ_BAAAOA010000024.1:0-75797 GCF_039530085.1 Kocuria aegyptia | reverse complement strand
CGGGCCCCTCGGCGTCCGCCCAAGTGGGGACGGGGCGGGGGGCAGCCTCCGCGGGGCGGCAGAGTTCGCAAGCGTACACTTGGGGCGTGACCGAGCTTCGCCTGCGACCCGCCCGCACCTCCGACGTCCCCGCCATCAAGGACCTCGTGGCCCCGCTGGCGCGCGCCGGGGTGCTGATCAACAAGGACACGGTCGCCTACTACGAGGGCATCCAGGAGTTCCTGGTGGTGGAGGCGGTCGGCGACGAGCAGACCGGCCTCATCGGCTGCGGGGCCCTGCACGTGATGTGGGAGGACCTGGGCGAGGTCCGGACCCTCGCCACCTCCGACGCGTGGCGGGGCCGCGGGGTGGGGCGCACGCTGCTGGCCGGGCTGATCGAGCGGGCCCGCGCCGTGGGGGTCTCGCGCGTGTTCTGCCTGACATTCGAGGTCGACTTCTTCAGCCGGTACGGCTTCGAGGTCATGCCCAACCAGAACCAGGTGGACCCCGACGTGTTCGCCGAGCTGCTGCGCTCGCACGACGAGGGCGTGGCCGAGTACCTGGACCTGGCCCGCGTGAAGCCCAACACCCTCGGCAACACCCGGATGCTGCTCGAGCTCAGCCCGGAAGACTGACCCCGGCCGGTCCCGCGACGGCCAGCCCGTCCCGCAGCAGCCCGTCCAGGGCGCGCACGCGCTGCTCCTCCGGGGCGGCCAGCCCGTGCAGGGCGTCCAGGGCCCGCAGGGACTCCGGTGGCAGGCCCGCGCCCGTGGCGAGGTCCACGGGCCCCGTGAGCCGGCGGGCCGGCACCGGTGCGGACCCGGCCCGCAGCACCGCCATGATCGCCCCGCGGACCTGGCGGTCCGTGCCGTGCCAGCGCTGACCCCGCGGCGCCTCGACGGGCTCGGGCCGTCCCGCGGCGACCCACGCGCACGCCTCCCGCACCGGGCACTGCTCGCACCGGGGTGAGCGGGCCGTGCAGACGAGGGCGCCGAGCTCCATCACCGCCTGGTTCCAGCGCACGGCCAGGTCGTCGTCGGCGGGCATCAGCTCCTCGGCGAGCCGCAGCTCCGCGGCCGTCAGGGACCGCGCCGGCAGGGCCCGGCCCGAGACGACCCGGGCGTGCACGCGGCGGATGTTCGTGTCCACCACGGTCTGCCGGTCCCCGAAGGCGAAGACCGCGATCGCGGCGGCCGTGTAGGCGCCGACGCCGGGCAGGGCCAGCAGCAGCTCGTGCGCGGCCGGCACCCGGCCCCCGTGCCGTTCGGTGATCTCGACGGCGGCCGCGTGCAGCCGCAGGGCCCGCCGCGGATAGCCGAGCCGGCCCCAGGCGCGCACGGCCTCCCCAGCGCTCTCGGCCGCGAGGTCCGCGGGCCGGGGCCAGCGCTGCATCCACGCCCGCCACACGGGCAGCACGCGCACCACGGGCGTCTGCTGGAGCATGAACTCGCTGACCATGACCCCCCACGGGGAGCAGGACGGGTCCCGCCAGGGCAGGTCCCGGGCGGCGTCGTCGAACCAGTCGGTCACGGCCCGGTGCAGGCCCGGCAGGCCGGGATCCGGGGCGGCGGTCGGGACGGTGTGCGGAGAGCTCATCGGAGTCCACTGTAGCCTGGGAGCATGGCGCAGAAGGGACCCGGGAGCACCCCCCACGGACGGTCGGGGAACGGTCACGACGACGACGGACGAGCACCTCGCGACCCCGGATCCCGGCGCGAGCGCCCCGAGGTGTACCGGCGCCGCCGGCTCCTGGCGGCCCTCGCGGCGAGCGTGCTGCTCGTGCTCGTGGCCGTGGGGCTGGTCTCGGCCGTCGCGGGCATGCTGGGCCCCGCGGAGACGGAGGACGTCCCGGCCCCGGAGGCGGCCACGGCGTCGGCCGCCGCCGCCTCGGAGGAGCCCTTCGCGGACTTCACGCCGCGGCCGGACGAGAGCGCGTCGGCGTCGGCGTCCGCGCCGGTGACCGGGGCCGCCACGGCGGGGCCGGTCGAGGAGTGCGGCCCCGACCTGGCCGTGCGGGCGGCCACGGACCGGGAGAGCTATCCCGGGGACGTCGAACCGGTCCTCGTGCTGACCCTGGAGAACACGGGAGAGGACTCCTGCCGCGTCAACGCGGGCACGTCCCGGATGGTCTACGAGGTGACCTCGGGGGCGGACACCGTCTTCGACAGCAGGCACTGCCAGGCCGGCTCCGAGGACGCGGAGGTGACGCTCGAACCCGGACAGGAGGAGAGCGCCCGGCTGACGTGGAACCGCCTGCGCACCGCCGAGGGCTGCGCGGAGGCGGGGGGCGAGGCCCGGGCGGGCTACTACCGCCTGGTGACCTCCCTGGGGGAGCGCACCGCGGAGCCCGTGCCGTTCGTCCTGGAGTGAGCGTGCCGCGCGGGGCTCACATGAAGCGTTCGAGCAGGCTGGTCTCGGCCATCCGGGAGAGGGACTCGCGCACCGTGCGGGCCCGCTGCTCGCCGATGCCCTCGACGGCCTTCAGGTCCTCGAGGTTGGCGGCCATCAGGGACTGCAGGCCGTCGAACTGGCGCACGAGCCGGTTGGCCACCGCCCGCGGCATCGACTTGATGCCCTCCAGCAGCCGGTAGCCGTGCGGGTGCAGGTCCGTCTCGAGGCTGCCCTGCGGCTCGACGAGGCCCACCGACACCGCGATCCGCTGCAGGTCGATGAGCTCCGCGGGGGTGAGCTCGGCGAGACGCTCCAGCCCCGCCTCGATCCCCGCCGCGGGGGTGTCGTCGGGCAGGTAGTCGCGCAGCACCACGTCCGGACCCGGGCCGGTGCCGGCCGTGAGCTCCTCGAGCTGCAGGGCGATGAGCCGCCCGTCCACGCCCAGCTCGAGCACGTACCAGCCGATCTCCGAGGAGATCCGTCGGACCATCTCCATGCGCTGAAGGGTCAGGGCCACGTCCCGCACCGTCACGGACGCCTCGATCTCGAGCGAGGAGAGGCTGCCGAGCACCTGTTCCATCCGGTGGCTGTAGTGCTCGAGCGTCTGGAGGGCCTGGTTGGCGCGGGCCATGATCGACTGCGAGCCCTCGATGGCGTAGCGGGTCTCGCCCACGTAGATGGTGATGACGCTCATGGACTGGCTCACGGAGATCACCGGCACCCCGGTCTCCTTGGCGGTGCGCTCCGCGGAGCGGTGCCGGGTGCCGGACTCCGTGGTGCCGATCGAGGGGTCGGGCACGAGCTGGACCCCGGCCTTGAGGATGCGGGTGGCGTCCCGGTCGCAGATGATGGCGCCGTCCATCTTGGCCAGCTCCCGAAGCTTGGGCGCGGTGCAGTCGGTGTCGATGTCGAAGCCGCCGGAGCAGATGGCCTCGACCGATCGGTCGAAGCCGAGCACCAGCAGCCCTCCCGTGCGCCCGCGCAGGATCCGCTCGAGACCGGTGCGCAGCTCGGTGCCGGGCGCGATGCGGGCCAGCGTCTTGCGCAGTGCGTTCTCAGGGGTCTTCGCCACGGTCACATCATACGGCCGCGGCGGTCTGCCGGTTCCGGGCAGGAGCGGCGCCGGACCGGGGGAAGAGCAGCTCCATGGCGTCGCTGATGGTGGTCACCTCCCGCACGGTGAAACCTGCCGGGACCGGGCCCGGACCGGTGGAACTCGCGGGCACGACCGCGTGGGTGAAGCCCAGCCGGGCCACCTCCTGGATGCGGCGCCCGATGCCCGGGACGGGCCGCACCTCCCCGGCCAGGCCCACCTCCCCGAAGCACACCAGGCGCTGCGGCAGGGGCCGGTCCTGAGCGGCCGAGGCCAGCGCCATGGCCACGGCGAGGTCGGTGGACGGTTCGGTGAGCTTCACACCGCCGACCGTGGAGACGTAGCAGTCCAGCCCGGCCAGGTTCACCCCGGCCCGCCGCTGCAGGACGGCGAGCAGCATCGCGACCCTCGAGGAGTCCAGGCCGGCGGTGGCCCGCCGGGGCTGGGCGGTGGACGAGCGGTCCAGCAGCGCCTGCACCTCGGCGAGGAGGGGCCGGCGGCCCTCGAGGGTCACCGTGAGGCACGTGCCGGACACCGGCAGGGCCGTGCGGGAGACGAACAGGCCCGAGGGGTCCTCGACGCTCGTGATCCCGGTCTCGGTGAGGTCGAAGCAGCCGACCTCGTCCGTGGGGCCGTAGCGGTTCTTCACCGCCCGCAGCAGCCGGATCCGGGAGTGCTTCTCGCCCTCGAACTGGCACACCACGTCCACCAGGTGCTCGAGCAGCCGCGGTCCGGCGATGGAGCCGTCCTTGGTCACGTGACCGACGAGCAGCGTGGTCATGTTCCGCTGCTTGGCCGCGGCGATCAGGGAGGCGGCGACCTCGCGCACCTGCGTCACCCCGCCGGCGGAGCCCTCGACCTCGGCGCTGGCCAGGGTCTGCACGGAGTCGACCACGAGCAGGCGGGGGGAGATCTTCTCGATGTGGCCCAGTGCCGTGGCCAGGTCCGTCTCGGCGGTGAGGTACAGGGTGGGCGCCACGGCGTCGATCCGGTCCGCGCGCAGCTTCACCTGCGCCGCGGACTCCTCGCCCGTGACGTAGAGGACGTCGCGGGTGCCCTGGCCCGTGCCCTCCGCGAAGCGCGCGGCGACGTCGAGCAGCAGGGTCGACTTCCCGACCCCGGGCTCGCCCGCCATGAGCACGACCGCGCCCGGGACCAGCCCACCGCCCAGGACCCGGTCCAGCTCGGGCACCCCGGTGGGCGCCGAGGTCGCCACGGTGGCGTCCACCTGGGCGATGGGGCGGGCGGGCTCGGCGATCGACCGGGCGGCGGTGGTGCGGGCCTTGTGCTCGCCGATCTCCTCGACCGTGCCCCAGGCCTGGCACTCCCCGCACCGGCCCACCCACTTGGCCGTGCTCCAGCCGCACTCGGTGCAGCGGTAGGCGGGGGAGTTGCGGCGGGTGCGGGTGCTCATGGCGTCCAGGCTAGCCGCCGCGTCGGACGGCACAGGCGCCCCGGCCTGCTCCGCCGCCGGCGGCGGCCACGGCCGGGGAGGGCGTCGCCGTGAGCGCGCAGATCCCCGCGGTCCGCACCGACGAGGCCGTGCTCAGGCGCGGTCCCAGCCCTCGAGCCGGGGCAGCTGGTCCCGCGCCTCGTCGTGCGTCATCCCGGCCGCCTCCAGCAGGTCCACGACCATGGGGCGCATGTCCAGCACCAGGGTCTCGCCCTCCATGGTGCGCACCCCCATCCGTCCGGGGTCCAGGCGCCCCGCCACGTTCGCCAGCTCGTTGCGGGCCTGGCGCAGGTAGCTCTCCCGGGACCCGGGGGAGGCCACCGCGAGCGCGTTGCCCAGGGTGACGACCGCGTCCGCGAGGTCCTCGAGGGCACTGCTGATGGCCGCCACGGCCTCGTCCGAGAGCGTCACGTGGTTGAGCACGGAGGCCAGCCGGCGGGCGAGGACCCGGGCGTTGCGCACGGCGAGGTCCAGGTAGCGGATGGAGTGGGCGATCCCCACGATCTCGGCCCGGCGGCCGCGGTAGAGCGGTGAGGCCGTGGCGATCTCGAGGGCGGACCTCAGCCCGGACGTCACCGAGTCCACCAGCGGCTGGGTCTGCCGGGCACGCACGAGAGCGTGCCAGGCGGCGGTGGCGTCGTAGTCCTCCGTGGCCCGGCTCGCCTCCCGGAGCACCCCGGAGAACTCGTCGACGAGCGCCCGCAGGCCCTGGCGCGGCTGGTTGCGCGGGTCCGTGGGCACGAAGTAGGCCATGGCCAGGGCGCACAGCCCACCCACGACCGCGTCCGTGGAGCGGGCGAAGACCCCGTCCTCGGAGGGCGGCAGCAGGACCACGAGCACGGACTGCAGCCCCATCTGCGTGGTGAACAGCGTGCCGTTGTCCAGGAAGCGGGCCAGCAGGATCGAGGTCATGAGGACCACCCCGGCCTGCCACACGCCCGTGCCCAGGACGTGGATCAGCGTGTCGCCCACGGCGATGCCGAGGGTGCAGCCGATCGAGACCTCGAGGACCCGCCGGTAGCGCAGCCCGTCCTTCGCGAAGCCCAGGGCCACGAGGGCCGCGGTGGCCGCGAAGATGGGCCCGGAGTGGCCCAGCAGCTGCTCGGCGATCACGTAGGCCCCGACGCTGGCGACCGTGATCTGGAAGCTCTGGAGCACGCCCGTCCGGACCCGGGTGAGACCGACCCGGGTGCGGCTGCGCACCGCGCGGGCGACGGCTCGCGCACGGTTGCCTGGCTGCATGGGGCCATCCTAGGCGAGCGGCACGGGGCCGCCCGGCGTGCCGGAGGATCCCGCTGGACCGGTCCTGGGACCGGACGGCTGCAGTGTGAGATGCGCAACTCGACCGCGCTCCCAGGGCCTGTGTTCACCCTCCGTTCACCTTCACGGGTCACTCTGGCCATCTGCGCTCCCTAGCGTCTCTGGGTGAGAGGTCCGCGGTCGCACCGCAGATCCCCCTCTCGCCATGGTCCGGAACTCTTCCGGTGCCACATCGAACGACGGCCCCTCGACGGGGCACCACCGTGATCTGAAGGGGCTATTCAAGTGAAGGTTTCCCACCTCGGCCGTTCTGCAGCCGTTCTGGCCATCGGTTCGCTCGCACTCACCGCGTGCGGTTCGGACAACGCCACGGGCGAAGGGTCCGGTTCCGCCGAGACCTCGGCCGCCGGTGCCGGGGTCTCCGGCACGCTGACCGGGATCGGTGCGTCCTCGCAGCAGGCCGCGATGACGGCCTGGCAGAACGGTTTCCAGGGCGCCAACCCCGAGGCCCAGGTGCAGTACTCCCCGGACGGCTCCGGCGCCGGGCGCGAGGCCTTCACCGCCGGCGGCGCGGACTTCGCCGGCACCGACGCCTACCTCGACGACGAGGAGTACGAGGCGTCCCAGGAGGTCTGTGGTCCCGACGGCGGCTTCCACATCCCGGCCTACATCTCCCCGATCGCGGTGGCCTTCAACCTGCCCGGCGTCGACACCGTCAACATGGACGGCGAGACCATCGCCCAGGTCTTCACCGGCGAGATCACCGAGTGGAACGACCCGGCCATCGCCGAGCTCAACCCGGACGCCGACCTGCCGGACACCGCCATCACCGTGGTTCACCGCAACGACGAGTCCGGCACCACCGAGAACTTCCAGGAGTACCTGGCCGCGGCCGCCCCCGAGGTGTGGACCGAAGAGGTCTCCGGCAACTGGCCGTCCCAGTGGGCCGCGGAGAACAACAAGGGCACCGCCGGCGTGGTCCAGTCCACCAACGCCACCGAGGGCGCCATCACCTACGCGGACGCCTCCGCCGTGGGCGACCTCGGCACCGTGGCCGTGGGTGTCGGCGAGGAGTTCGTGAACTATTCCCCGGAGGCGGCCTCGACCGCCGTCGAGTCCTCCACCCCCGTCGAGGGCCGCGCCGAGTACGACATGGCGATGAACCTCGAGCGCGACACCACGGCGTCGGGTGCCTACCCGATCGTGCTCGTCTCCTACCACCTGTTCTGCTCGCAGTACGACTCCCAGGAGACCGCCGACCTCGCCAAGGCCTTCGGCGAGTACGTCATCAGCGAGGACGGGCAGCAGACGGCCGCCGACGCCGCCGGGTCCGCCCCGATGTCGGAGAGCCTCCGCACGCAGGCCCAGGAGGCCCTCGACCAGATCACGGTCGCCGGCTGATCCTGTTCCGCTGATCCCGTTCGGCGCGGGCCGGGCCTTCGCGCCCGGGCCCGCGCCGAACGGGACGTTTCTGTGTGAGGCGTCCTCGACGTGAGGCGCCTCACCGGATCCCGGCGCCGGGACCGATCCCGTCCGGCGCAGCTCGTTCCAGGCCACCGAAGGGGCGCACGACATGTCCACCACCCTCACCACCAAGGAGCCCACCGCCCTCGTCGAGGAGGAGGCGGACGGCGGCCGGACCGGCGACTCGGTCTTCGCGGGGTTCAGCCTCGGCGCGGGCATCCTGATCCTCGCGTCCCTGGCAGCCGTGGCACTGTTCCTCTTCCTGGAGGCTCTGCCCACCTTCCAGGCACCCGCCGAGAACATCACCGGCGGGGCCGGCTTCTGGTCCTACATCTGGCCCCTGATCATCGGCACGGTGATCGCGGCCGTCATCGCCCTGGTGATCGCGACCCCGATCGGCGTGCTGGTGGCTCTGTACATCTCCCACTACGCACCCGCGCGGATCGCGAAGCCGGTCGGCTACATCATCGACCTGCTGGCCGCGATCCCGTCCGTCATCTACGGCGCGTGGGGCACCACGGTCCTCGCGTCCGCGCTCGTGCCCTTCTTCGCCTGGCTCACCGCGAACCTGGGCTTCATCCCGATGTTCTCCGGTCCCGCCTCGCAGACCGGCAAGACCATGCTCACGGTCGGCATCGTGCTGGCCATCATGATCCTGCCGATCATCACGGCGATGTCCCGGGAGATCTTCATCCAGACGCCCAAGCTGCACGAGGAGGCGGCCCTGGCCCTCGGTGCCACCCGCTGGGAGATGATCCGGATGACCGTGCTGCCGTTCGCCCGCCCCGGCATCATCTCCTCGGTGATGCTGGCCCTCGGTCGGGCCCTCGGCGAGACCATGGCCGTGGCCCTCGTACTCTCGGGCGGTCCGCTGACGGCCTCGCTCGTACGGTCGGGGAACCAGACCATCGCGGCCGAGATCGCGCTCAACTTCCCGGAGGCCTACGGGCTGCGGTTGTCCGAGCTCATCGCGGCCGGTCTGATCCTGTTCCTCATCACCCTGATCGTGAACATGATCGCCCGCGCCATCATCGCCCGCTACAAGGAATTCTCGGGAGCCAACTGATGTCGACCGCATCCCTCCGTCAGCCGACCTCGTCGCCCAGCCCTGCGGGCCGCCGGCCCACCCTGACGCGCAACCAGAAACCGAAGTGGCTGATCCCGGTGATCGCGGTCGCCGCCGTCGTGGTGGGAGCGGCACTCGCTGCCGTGGTGGGATTCTCCACGGTCGTGTGGGCCGTTTTCGCCGCCGTGCTCTTCCTCGTGGCCGCCCCGGTCGCCGTGACCGCCGTCGAGGGCGGGCGGAAGGGAGCCGACTCCCTGGTGACCTACCTGGTCCACGCGGCGTTCATCCTGGCGGTGGTGCCGCTGGTCTCCGTGATCTGGACGGTGCTCGCCAACGGTCTTCCCGGATTGACCTCCAATCTGCTGCTGACCTCCATGAACGGGGTCACGGGCGCCACCGACAACGCCGCGGCGGCGGGGGATGCCCCGGTGCTGGGCGGCGCCTACCACGCGATCGTGGGCACGGTGTCCATCACCTTCTGGGCCACGCTCATGTCGGTCCCCATCGGTCTGCTCACGGCCATCTACCTCGTGGAGTACTCGAAGGGCGGCTGGCTCGGGAGGTGGATCACTTTCTTCGTGGACGTCATGACGGGCATCCCCTCGATCGTGGCCGGCCTGTTCGCCGCGGCCCTCTTCGGCCTCCTGTTCGGTCCGTCCACACGGTTCGGCTTCGTCGCGGCGGTCGCGCTGACCGTGCTGATGATCCCCACGGTCGTGAAGAACACCGAGGAGATGCTGAAGATCGTCCCGAACGAGCTGCGCGAGGCCGCCTACGCCCTGGGCGTGCGCAAGTGGCGGACGATCCTCA
Organism: Kocuria aegyptia; assembly: GCF_039530085.1. Lineage (NCBI taxonomy): Bacteria > Bacillati > Actinomycetota > Actinomycetes > Micrococcales > Micrococcaceae > Kocuria > Kocuria aegyptia. Next base: position 66,281 of record NZ_BAAAOA010000024.1, on the reverse strand, counting down.
AGGTCGTGATCCCCACCGCGATCTCCGGCATCGCCTCCGGCGTGACCCTGGCGATCGCCCGCGTGATCGGGGAGACCGCTCCGCTGCTCGTCACCGCGGGCTTCGCCACCGCGATCAACTGGAACTCGTTCTCCGGGTGGATGACCACGCTGCCGACGTTCATCTACTACCAGATCCTCACTCCCACCTCACCCACCAATCCGGACCCCTCGCAGCAGCGCGCGTGGGCGGCAGCCCTGATCCTGATCCTGATCGTGATGTTGCTCAACCTCCTCGCCCGTCTCGTCGCGAGGGCTTTCGCCCCCAAGGCCGCCGGCCGCTGACCCGCGCCGTCCCGGCTCTGCCCGAGCTCCCGCACGCACCTCCGCGAGAAAGAAGCAAGGAACACACATGTCCAAGCGAATCGACGTCGAGAACCTCAATGTCTACTACGGCGACTTCCTGGCCGTCGAGGACGTCGCCATGGGGATCGACGCCCGCTCGGTGACCGCGTTCATCGGCCCGTCCGGCTGCGGCAAGTCCACCTTCCTGCGAACCCTCAACCGCATGCACGAGGTGATTCCCGGTGCCCGGGCCGAGGGCAAGGTGCTTCTGGACGGCGAGGACCTCTACGGCCCCGGCGTGGACCCGGTCGTGGTGCGCTCCATGATCGGCATGGTCTTCCAGCGACCCAACCCGTTCCCCACGATGTCCATCCGCGACAACGTGCTCGCGGGGGTGAAGCTCAACAGCAAGCGGATCTCCCGGTCCGACGCCGACGCCCTCGTGGAGGACTCCCTCCAGGGCGCGAACCTCTGGAACGAGGTGAAGGACCGCCTCGACAGGCCGGGCTCGAGCCTGTCCGGCGGTCAGCAGCAGCGCCTGTGCATCGCGCGGGCGATCGCGGTGAAGCCCGAGGTGATCCTCATGGACGAGCCGGCGTCCGCGCTCGACCCGATCTCCACGCTGGCGATCGAGGACCTGATCAACGAGCTCAAGCAGGACTACACCGTGGTGATCGTGACCCACAACATGCAGCAGGCCTCCCGCATCTCGGACCGGACGGCCTTCTTCAACATCCAGGGCACGGGCAAACCGGGCAAGCTCATCGAGTACGGTCCCACCTCGGAGATCTTCAGCAACCCGAAGCAGCAGCAGACGGAGGACTACGTCTCCGGCCGATTCGGCTGAGCCGGCTCGTCCGGTGACGACGACGGGCGCCGGTCACCTCGCGAGGGGGGCCTGCGCCCGTCGTCGTCGGCGCTCCGGTCCTCGGCGCGGGACCTGCGACACAGCGTGCCGCAGGGGTGCCCCGGCCCGCCCGCGGCACCTCTAGAGCAACGGCGAGAGGGCGAGCAGGAGCGTGCCGGAGACCATTCCGCACACCGGGATGGTGAGGGCCCACACGAGGAGGACACGCCGCACCACCCCGGCGTTGACCGTGTGGAAGCGCTGCTGCCGTCCCGCGCCCAGGATCGCTGCGGCCGTGGTCTGGGACGTGGACATCGGCACCGGGATCAGCGTCCCGCCCAGGAACAGCAGGGCGCCCGCCACCCCTTGGGCCACCGCGCCGCGGAACGGGTCGATCGTGATCATCCTGGAGGACAGGGTGTAGGCGATCCGCCAGGCCCCGAACAGGGTGCCCGAGCCGAGCCCGGCCGCGACGACCAGGAGCAGCCAGGGGGCGGGGCCGCCCGCCAGGGGGTCCTGCAGGCCGGCGCACAGCAGCAGCGTCGCGAAGACCCACGTGGCGCGGCGGCCATGGTGGACGCCGTGCCCGAAGGCCACGGCCGACGCGCCGATGGCCAGGGCGAGCCGGGAGCGGAACGTGGTGGCGTCCGGTTCGGAGTGCCGCAGCAGGTGCAGCAGTGGGATCACGAGTGCCCAGGCCGCGGTGTAGGCGGCCAGGGGCGCCAGCGCGAGGGGGACGACGAGCTGGTAGAAGACCGAGGTCGTGAGCGGGTTCTCCGCCACCAGATCCACGGCGCGGGCGCCCAGCAGGGCCCCGAACAGCCCGCCGGCCAACGCCGTGGTCGAGGAGCTGGGCATGCCCCACCACCAGGTGAGCACGTTCCAGCCCACCGTCGTCAGCAGGGCACAGACGATCGTCGCGGAGCCCACCACGTCGTGCGGCACCGGGACGCCCCGGATGACCCAGTCCGCGAGCAGGTATCCGGCGGCCCAGACGCCCGCGACGTTGACCAGCGCGGTGAACACGAGGCCCACCCGCGGGGTCAGGGCGCGGAAGCGCACGGGCAGGGCGAGGGCGTTGGGGGCGTCGTGGAAGCCGTTGACGAAGGTGTGGACCACGGCCAGGACGACCCCGAGGACGGTCAGGGTGGTCAGCACGGGGTCACGACTCCGCCACGACGATCCGGCCCACCTCGGTGGAGACCCGCACCAGTGTGCGTGCGACCTCTGCGAAGCGTCGGACGACGCGCTCGCGCCGCATCGCCGGGATCGCCTTGTGGTTCTCGAGCAGGTGCGCCATGTGCAACTGGAAGATGCGCTCGGACTGCTTGCCCAGCCGCAGCATCTCGTACCAGTAGTCGTCCAGGCCCTGGAGGCTGCCGAGGTCGCGCATCGCCCGGGTGGTCAGCTCGGACATCCGCTCGATCACCCCGAGCTGGTCGGTGGCGTACGAGGGCGGCCGGGCGAGGGCGTAGGCGACGTGGGCCTCCGCGACCGCGAGCAGCTCCTCCGCGGCCTTGTTGAGCCAGTGTCCCAGGATGTAGACGTCCTGCCGGGGAACGGGGATCACGAACGTGGAGCGCACGGTGGTCATCACGGAGAAGTACAGGTCCGTGGAGCGGGCCTCGCACTCGCGGATCGCGTCGAGGGCCGCGACGTCGACCTCGGGGGAGCCCATCAGCTCGGACAGGAGTCGCACGCTCTCCGTCACCTGTCCCGACATCTCCGCCAGCAGATCCAGGACCTGCTCGTCCTCCGGGAAGATGCGAAGCGCCATGTGCTGACCGTCCTGGGCGTCGGGACCTGCGCCGCGGAGCACGGCGGGTCTCACTGTACATGGGGCCGTCGAACGGCCCGTGGGCAGCCAGTGGTCCCGGAAGATGGGGGGCGGTGCCGGACCGGGAGCGCCTCTCGGCGGAAGGCCGCTCGTGGCGGCTATGTGATGGAGCCCGGGGCTGCCGCGGCCCGGCACCTGCGTTCCATGGTAGTCGACGTGCGCGCGGGGCCAAGTCCTGCGGCTGTGGCCTCCGGCACGGCCGGGCACGCAGCCGCCGGGGATCAGTCGAGGTGGCCGCGGCGCCACTGGTGCGCCGCGGCCTCGAGCTCCTCCGCGGTCCGCTCGAGCCGCTGGGTGAGGGCCACGGTGCTCGGCGCCCGGGCCGCGTCCGGGTCCACGACCGGCACCTGCCCGGTGTCCGCCAGCCGGATCCGGCCGAGGGCGATCACGCGGCAGAAGGCCGCGAACCGATCCAGGGCGACGTCGAACTCCCCGTTGAACGCGCCGGAGAGGATCGCGTCCGCCATGGAGGTGATCTCGTCCGCCCCGGGGGGCTCCGCGACGCCGGCCACCACGTGCGAGACCTGCGCGGTGCCCCGCCCCGCCGCGAAGTAGCGGCCCATCCGGACCGGGTCCTTCCGCACCCCCGCCCGCAGGGCGTAGAGCCGCCACAGGGCCCCGGGCAGGGACACGGCCGGGGCCTCCGCCCACATCTCGGCGATGCCCTCGAGGCCCTGCTCGTCGGTCAGCTCGATGAGCCGCCGGCTGATCTCGGGGTCGTCGCTGGCGCGCCCGCGGGAGACCAGGGCGTGGGCGGCGAGGTGGGCCGCCTCGGAGACGCGGGCCGGGTCGGGGCCGCCCTCGTGCGCTGCGAACTGCTCCGGGGAGAACTTCACCGGCTTGTGGTGGCGGGGCGCTTCGCTCATGCGTCCAGCGTACGGCCGCGGCCCCCCGCGGCGGGCCACGGAGTGCTCACCAGTCGCTGGCCGAGGCGTGCACGGCCGCGTCCCGCCACTGCTGGTCGGCGCGTTCGAAGCCGTCCCGGGCCAGCGCCTTCCACAGCCGCAGCCCCAGCGCGGGCTGCTCCTGCTCGAGCTCCGCGAGCGCCTGCGGGGGCAGCACCCGCGCGGTGACGTCGGTGACGGCGCTCAGGGTCACGTGCTGCTTGTCCCCGGTGCCCAGGGCGAGCTCCCCGAAGCTCATCCCCGGGCCGAGGACCTGCAGCTCGACGCGCTCGCCGGTGGGCGTGCGCAGGGACATCGACACGCTCCCGCTCACGATGAGGTGGATCCCGGCGAAGTTCTGCCCCGTGCGCAGGATGTTCTCCCCGGCAGCCCACGTCCGCTCGACGGTCCGCGTGCGGAGCTCGCGGGCGTCGTCGGGGTCCAGGCGGGAGAACAGCTCGGACTCCACGGGCTTCACCCGGGACGGGGTGCACTCCGGTCCGCCGTGCTCCTCGAGCAGCCGGTCCTCGACCCACTTGATGGCCTTGGCCCGGCTGGGGAACACCTCGAGCGGCGGATCGCCCTCGAAGGAGCCGGCGAAGCCCGGGTCGGTGGCGACCGCCACCACGGTGCGGCCGGCCGCGTGCAGCTCGGCCCGGGTCTTGGCCAGGAGCGGCATCGCGTACTCGGCGATCACGTCCACCCGGCGCATGTCCACCACCACGTACGAGGCGTCGTAGGCAATGTCGCGGACCGTGCGGATCGCGGTCTCCGTGCCCGTGAACAGCAGGTCCCCCTGGAGCTCCACGACGACGGCGTCCTTGCCGTGCTCGGCCAGCACCTCCTCCGCCTCGGCGTTGCGGCGCACGAGCGAGGGGGACTGGTCGATGGGGTAGCTGGCGCGCACCGTGGAGCGGGCCACCCGTGCGGTGTGCGTGAAGTGCAGGTCGAGGTCCTGGGAGAGCCGCTCGCAGGCGAGCACCCCGCGCACGCTGTTGCCGTGCCGGTCCAGCGCCGGCGAGAAGGTGGCCACCGCCAGCTCCCCGGGCAGGACGGCGATGATGCCGCCGCCCACCCCGGACTTCGCGGGCAGGCCCACCCGGACCATCCACTCACCGGCGTCGTCGTACATCCCGCAGGAGCTCATGACGGAGAGCACCCGGGAGACGGTGTCGACGTCGAAGACCTGCTCCCCGGTCAGCGGGTTCGTGCCGGCGTTGGCGAGGGTCGCGCCCATCAGGGCGAGGTCGCGGCACGTGATCAGCACCGAGCACTGGGCGAAGTAGTCCTCGAGGGCCTGGGTCGGGTCCCCCTCGATGATGCCGGCGGAGGCCAGGAGGTAGCCGAGGGCGCGGTTGCGGTCCCCGGCGTCGTGCTCCTGGGCGAGGACCTCGGGGCTGATCGCCAGGTCGCGGCCCGCGCACCGCGAGTAGGCCTCGCGGATCCGGTCCCGGCGCAGGTCGCGGTCGCTGTCCGGGACGAGCCACGTCGAGGCGATCGCGCCGGCGTTGATCATGGGATTGGCGGGGCGCCCGGAGCCCGGCTGGAGGGAGATCTCGTTGTACGCGTCCCCGCTCGGCTCCACGTCCATCTTCGCGTGCACCGCCTCCGCCCCGAGGTCGGAGAGGGCGAGCGCGTAGGTGAACGCCTTGGAGATCGACTGGATGCTGAACTCGTCCCGTGTGCTGCCGGCCTCGTACACGTGGCCGTCCGCGGTGGCGATGACGATGCCGAAGCGCTCCGTGTCGGCTCCGGCCAGGGCGGGGACGGACGGGCTGGGCTCGCCGCCGCGGACGTCCCGCAGCTGCTCCACCACCTGCTCGAGGTACTCGGTGACGGCCGAGGGACCGAAGAGGCCCGTCTCCGCGCGTGCTTGTTCCTCGGTGCTCGGCTGCGGCACGGTCGGTCCTCCGGTCGGGTCGGCGTGGGTGGCTCGGGACTGCCCACCACTCTAACCGTCAGGCGGCTGTGCGAATCCGGGGCGGATCTCCTCCCGGGGCGGGCACCGGCCCCCGGTGGGGACCGTGCGGTAGAGTGGTGCCCGCTCCGGACCGGCCGCGCCCCGTGCCTGCCGGTAGAGCACGGGCCTCTAGCTCAGTTGGTAGAGCAGTGGACTTTTAATCCATGGGTCGTGGGTTCGAGCCCCACGGGGCCCACCAGCGACAGAACCCCACCACTCCCGGTGCGTCCGGGGCCGGTGGGGTTCTTTGCTCGCCCGCAGTAGGTTTCCCGGCGCGCGCGGCAGTGCTGGTGGTGCTACTGGTCGAGCAGGGCGAGGGCTTCACCGATGCGGTCGCGCAGGGCCCGGGCCTGCTCCACGGTCCACGCCTCGTGGCCGATGTGCAGGACGAAGCCGTCGCGGTGGGCGTAGGAGCCGTCCGCGGTGGTGATGACCTCCCAGGTCTCCAGGAGGGCGACCGGTGAGGGGCCGGCGAGGGACCGGGCGGGCAGCTCCCGCGAGTTGGTGACCGTCTCGGGGTCGGTCAGCTCCTGACGGGTCGCCCAGCGGGGGCGGGGGACGAGAGCGGTGTTCTCGTACATGGGGGACCTTCCGGGGAGAGGGGGCATGTCCATGTTTATGCATGCGAGGGCCCGGGGGCGCGTGTGACCCGCGCGTGTCGCCGAGGGATCGAGGTGTAGACGTCCGTCGGCGTCGTCTGCACTTTTGTCCGGCCGGACGACGACGCCGGCCCGTCGGGGCCGGCCTACGGCCCGTCGAGCTGCTCGGAGGGCGTGGGGACCGACTCGGGGCCCGGCTGGTCCGGCGCGGGAGCCGCGGACCCGGTTTCGGGATCCGTCGGCAGACCGTCCGGCGTGGGGGTCGGCGTGACGGTGACCGGGGGAGGGGGGCTGAAGGACGTGGGGGAGACGCCGGGGGTGCTCTCCACCTCCTGCGGCCGGTCGTCGCACCCGGTCAGGGTCAGCGCGAGCAGGGCCACGGCGGGTAGTGTGCGGCGCATCGGGGAGCCTCTCTGTCGGGGACCACTCCACGGTATCCGGCGGGCCGCCGTTCCGGGGGCAGGTCGAGAAGTCGGCCGGGCCGCCGGCAGGACGCACCTCCCCGGGATGTGCGAGGATCCGGGGACCAGGACGCCGATCGGCAGGAGCCGCCATGTCCGAGCGCAGCAGTGAGCGCACCGCCCTCGTCCTCCTGTCCGCGACCGCTGTGCTGCTGCTCGCGGGCCAGGTGCTGACCTGGTCCTCGGAGGACGGGGTGTTCAGCGCCTTCGTGTTCGTCCTGCTGCTGCTCTGGGCCGCGGTGATCGCCGTGCGGGTGGTCCGCTTCGCCCGGCGGGACCGGCGCCCGGACGACACCGGCCCCGACGATCCCGTGTAGGTCGCAGCCGGGGCCGGACTCAGCCGCCGGCGAGCGGGTCCGGGTGCCCAGCCTGCCGCCACCGGCGCGGGGCGCCGGTCTAGGGTGGCCCCATGAACAAGCTCTCCGGCTTCTGGCACCGGGTGCTGGACAGGTTCTGGTGCGTGCCCGCCGCGTGCGTGCTCGCCGCCGTCGTCCTGGCCCAGTCCGTGGTGGCGGTCGACCGGTGGCTGCCCGAGGACCTGAGCTCCCCGTGGATCGCGTGGGTCTACGCCGTGGGCATCGACGGGTCCCGGTCGATGCTCTCCGCGATCGGCGGGTCGATGCTCGCGGTGGCGGCCACCGCCTTCTCCATCACCATCTCGGTGATCGCCACGGCCAGCTCCACCTACGGGCCCCGGCTGGTGCGCAACTTCATGGCGGACCGCGGCAACCAGGTGGTGCTGGGCGTGCTGGTCTCCACCTTCATCTACAGCCTGCTGGTCCTGCGCACGATCCGCTCGGCCTCCGACGACCTCGCGCAGCCCTTCGTCCCGCACCTGGCGGTCAACCTCGCCGTGCTGATGGCGGTCGCCGACGTCGCCCTGATCGTCTACTTCATCCACCACATCGCGGACTCCGTGCAGGTGGACACCCTCGTCCACGGGGCGCGCCGGCGCCTGCTGGACGTGATCGAGCGGTGGCACCCGGAGGCGACGCCGGAGGAGCTGATCCGGACCGCGGGGCGCCGCAGCGGCGGGGGAGAGGTCCGGGCGGACGGTGCGGGCTACGTCGTCGGCGTCGACCTCGAGCGGCTCCGGGACCACGCCGAGGCCGGTGACGTCGTCGTCGAGCTCGTCCCGCGGGTGGGCGACCACGTCCTGGCGGCGGAGCCGCTGGTCCGGGTGTGGCCCGAGCACCGGGCCGAGGAGCTGGCGGGCCGGCTGCGGCGCTGCGTCCGGCTGGGCGACTCGCGCTCGGCGCTCCAGGACGTCCGTTTCGCGGAGCAGCAGGTGGTGGAGCTCGCCGTCCGCGCCCTCTCCCCGAGCACCAACGACCCCTACACCGCGGTCAACGCGATCGAGGAGGTCGCGCCCGGGATCGTCGCGGCCGTCTCGCGCCCGCTGCCCGGCAACACGATGGTGGTCGACGGCGTGCACCGGCTCCGCTACGGGACGGTGGGGATCGAGGAGATCGTGGACATGCCGTTCGACCAGATCGGCCCGCACGCCACCGGGCACGTGAGCGCCCTGCTCGCCCTCGTGGACCTCGCCGCCCGCATCGGGGCGGCGAGCGTCCACCCGTCCGTGCAGCGGCAGGTGCGCGAGCACGTCGACGTCCTGCTCGAGCGGTTCCGGGACAGCGCACCGCACCCCCGGGACGTCGCCCGGGTGGAGCAGCACGTCCGGCTGCGCTCGGCCGGCTGAGCGCAGCCGCTACCGGCGCCGGAGCCGCGGGACCCGGCGCAGCAGCAGGCCCACCACCACGGCGGTCCCGGCCAGCAGGGCGGCGCCGATCCCGGCGGAGAGGTGCACGCCGGCCTCGAAGGCCGCGACGGACGAGGCCAGGAGCGGCCCGGCGGCGTCCGGGCCGAGGACGGCGGCGACGTCGACCGCCCCGCCGAGGGTCTCGGACGCGGTGGCGGCCTGCTCGGGCTCCAGCCCGGGCGGCACGGTCACCCGCCGGGCGTAGGTCGCGGTCACGGCCGTGCCCAGGACCGCCACGCCCAGCCCGGCGCCGAGCTCGTAGGCGGTCTCCGAGATCGCCGAGGCGGCGCCGGCCTGCTCGGGGGCCACCTCGGTCAGGATCAGGTCCCCGGCGATCGTCTGGGCCGCGCCCGAGCCCAGCCCGACGACCATGAGGGCGACCACGAGCACCAGCCCGCCGGAGAGGTCCCCGAGCAGGACGAGCAGGAAGCCCGAGGCCATGACCAGCAGCCCTCCGCCGAGCACGAGCGCCGGGGGCACGAAGCCGACCACGTGCACCACCAGCAACCCCGAGACGATCGTGACGACCGCGCCCGGCATGAGCGCCAGACCCGCCTCCAGGGGCGGCATGCCCTCCACGAGCTGCAGGTGCTGGGAGACGAAGAACAGGAAGCCGATGAAGGTGGTGGAGACCACCAGGTTGTTGAGCAGCCCGCCGGTGAACGGGGCGTGGCGGAACAGCCGCAGGTCCAGCATCGGCACCGGGCTGCGCAGCTGGCGGCGCACGAACAGCACCCCGGCGGCCACGGACACGACCCCGGCGGCCAGCACGCCGGGGGACGGGCCGTGCCCGCCGAGCTCCTTGAGGCCGTAGACCAGCGCCACCATGGCGGTCATGATCAGCGCCGCGCTGGGCACGTCCACCGGACCCGGGGCCGGGTTGCGGGACTCGGGCACCAGCACCGGGGCCAGGGCCAGCAGCGGCAGCAGCACCGGGACCGCCAGGAGGAACACGGACCCCCACCAGAAGTGCTGGAGCAGGAGCCCGCCCACGACCGGCCCCAGGACCCCGCCCGCCGAGAAGCCCGTGGCCCACACCGCGATGGCCGCACGCCGCTGCGTGGGGTCGTGGAAGAGGTTCCGCAGCAGGGACAGGGTGGCGGGCATCAGCATCGACCCGAAGAGGCCCAGCAGCGCCCGGGCGGCGACGAGCACCTCCCCGGTCGGGGCGAACGCGGCGAGCGCGGACACGGCCGCGAAGCCGGTGCTGCCCACCAGCAGCAGCCGGCGGCGCCCCACCCGGTCCCCGAGGGAGCCCATGGGCACGAGCAGCCCGGCGAGCACCAGCGGATAGGCGTCCACCATCCACAGCAGCTGCGTGCCGGTGGGGGACAGCTCGCGGGAGATCTCCGGCAGGGCGAAGTTCAGCACCGTGTTGTCCACGGAGATCAGCAGCACCGGCAGGATCAGGACCACGAGGGCGGCCCACTCGCGGGCGCCGGCTCGGACCGGGACGTCGGGTGCCGGGGACAGCATGGCGGGACGGGCTCCTTCCGAGGGGGGTGCGGCACCCATCCTTCCAGAGCCGGCCCCGGGCCCGTGCGGGCGGCAGACACCGCACTAGACTGCTCGGGATGGCCCGCCGGACGGTTCCGCCCGGCCCGCAGCGGAAAGATGGAGGTCCCCGATGTCCGAGCCGGTCCCCACGAGCGCGATGTCCGACGCCGCCCCCGGCGTCTCCGAGCAGTACGAGGCGGCACGGGACCGGGTCCTGGAGCTGCGCGAGGACTACGACCGGGCCCGTGCGGAGTTCCGCTGGCCCCGGATGGAGCACTTCAACTACGCCCTGGACTGGTTCGACCACGTCGCCCGGGACCCGGAGCGCGGGGCCCGGGACGCGCTGTGGATCGTCGAGGAGGACGGCACGGAGATCCGGCGGACCTTCCGGGAGCTCGCCGAGGCCTCGTCCCGCGCTGCGAACTGGCTGCGGGGCCTGGGGGTGCGGCGCGGCGACCGCGTGCTGCTCATGCTCGGCAACCAGCTCGAGCTGTGGGAGACCCAGCTCGCCGGCATGAAGCTCGGCGCGCCGCTGATCCCGACCGCCGTCATGATGCCGCCCGCCGATCTGCTGGACCGCGTGCAGCGGGGCAAGGTCTCCTGGGTCGTCACGGACACCGCCAACGCGCCCAAGTTCGCGGGCGTCGACGGGGACTACGAGCTCGTCGTGGTCGGCGCCGGTGCGGAGGTCGAGGCGGTGCGCCCGCAGCTGCCCGGCCGTCCCGTGCACCCGTATGCGGAGGCCGCGGCCGCGGACCCCGTCTTTGTCCCGGACGGCGCCACGCGCTCCCGGGACGCCCTGCTGCTGTACTTCACCTCCGGCACCACGTCCCAGGCGAAGCTCGTGGAGCACACCCACTACTCCTACTCCTTCGGGCACCTGTCCACCGTCTACTGGATGGGCCTGCGCCCCGGGGACGTCCACCTGAACATCGCCTCGCCGGGGTGGGGCAAGCACTCGTGGTCCAACTTCTTCGCCCCGTGGATCGCGGAGGCCACCGTGTTCATCCACAACCAGGCCCGCTTCGACGCGGCCGGGCTCCTGGAGCAGATGGGCCGGGCCGGGGTCACCAGTTTCTGCGCCCCGCCCACCGTGTGGCGGATGCTCATCCAGGCCGACCTGCACCGCGTGCAGGACCCGCCCACGTCCGCCGTCTCCGCCGGCGAACCGCTCAACCCCGAGGTGATCCGCCGGGTGCAGGACGCGTGGGGCGTGACCATCCGGGACGGCTACGGCCAGACCGAGACCACGCTGCAGATCGCCAACACCCCCGGACAGCCGGTGGTGCCGGGGGCCATGGGCCGGCCCCTGCCGGGGTTCGTCGTGGACCTCTTCGACCCGCAGACGGGCGCGCCCGCCGAGGAGGGCGAGATCTGCCTGAAGGTCGACGACGACCCACCCGGGATCATGGCGGGCTACATCGACGAGCCCGAGCGCACGGCCGAGGTCGTCAAGGACGGCTGGTACCACACCCGCGACATCGCCCGCCGGGACGAGCACGGCGTCTACACCTACGTGGGCCGCACCGACGACGTCTTCAAGGCCTCCGACTACCGCATCTCCCCGTTCGAGCTGGAGTCCGTGCTCATCGAGCACCCCGCAGTGGCCGAGGCCGCGGTGGTCCCGGCGCCGGACCCGGTCCGGCACGCCGTGCCGAAGGCCTACCTGGTGCTCGCCGCCGGCGCCGAGCCCACCCGGGAGCTCGCGGGGGAGATCCTGCGCTTCGCCCGGGAGAACCTCGCCCCCTACAAGCGGGTGCGCCGGGTCGAGTTCACGGACCTGCCGAAGACGATCTCCGGCAAGATCCGCCGGGTGGTGCTGCGCGAGCGGGAGCAGGCCGCGGACCGCTCCGGCACCTCGACCCCCGGGGGTGACGGGTACGGCGTCGAGTACACGGAGGCCGACTTCCCGGGGCTGCGCGGCTGAGCGCCCGGGCACGGGGCCCGGGGCACGGGGCAGGGACCCGCAACGTGACGTAATGCACAGCGCCGACCGTGCGCCCAACGGGGGACACCCGGCGGGCGGGGTGTCCCCACTTCGTGCCACGCCGGCCGCCGCGCCATGCCGACCGGGAGCGTGAAGTCGTCGCCGAACCCGTCATTGACCAGTGCAAACGAATGAATCTGTCGTCGTGTCCCCCACGTCGAATGTGACTTCGCCACCCGTGACAGGTCACAGAAACCCTGCCACCATGGTGGCAATTGGTTCACCCGATGGGGCAGAACCAACCGATCCGCCGGGGGGCGGGTCAACAGCGGTTCATCGGGGGATGGGCCGTGTGCACGCAGGCATCGGGGGGTGCCGGTGCGACCGGTTCATCGGGGGGTGAACCGAATGGGAGCACCGCTGGGGGGCGGTACTCCCGCCAGGCGAGTCTCTGCTCGCCACCGGCCGTCAGGCCGGTCGATGCGCCCGCTGCGGGGGCCATCCGTTCGACGGATGGGCAGCGGGCGCATCGCTCTGTCCGGGCCCTGCCGGCACGGCACGTCCCGCCCTCCGGTGGGGCGGCGTCGGGGGGCCCTGGAAGACTGGGGCCATGACGACCTCCCCGGCCCACGACATCGCCGCCCACGACACCGCGCCGGACCCGGCCCTGCACGAGGACGCGCTCCGCCTGCTGCGCGCGCTCACCGGCCGGGCGGACGCCGCCTTCCACCCCGGGCAGTTCGAGGCGGTCGAGGCCCTCGTGGGGCGCGGCCGGCGGGCCCTGGTGGTGCAGCGGACCGGGTGGGGCAAGTCCGCCGTCTACTTCCTCTCCGCCCTGCTGCTGCGCGCCCGGGGGCGCGGACCCACCCTGATCGTCTCGCCGCTGCTGGCCCTCATGCGGGACCAGGTCACCGCCGCCGCCCGCGCGGGCGTGCGGGCGGCGGCCATCAACTCCGCCAACGCCACCGAGTGGGGGCAGATCGCCGCGCAGCTCGAGGCCGACGAGCTCGACGTCCTGCTCGTCTCCCCCGAGCGGCTCAACAACCCGGTGTTCCGGGAGCAGCAGCTGCCGCAGCTGGTGGCCCGGCTCGGGCTGCTCGTCGTGGACGAGGCCCACTGCATCTCCGACTGGGGCCACGACTTCCGCCCCGACTACCGGCGCATCCGCGACCTCATCGCACGGCTCCCGGAGCAGGTCCCCGTCCTGGCCACGACCGCCACCGCGAACGAGCGCGTGGTCGCCGACGTCGAGGAGCAGCTGGGCGTGCGGCCCGGCGGCAGCAGCACGGGGGAGGTCTTCACCCTCCGCGGCCCGCTCTCCCGGGCGTCCCTGCGCCTCGGCGTGCTGAACCTGCCCTCGGCCACGGCGCGCCTGGCCTGGCTGCTCGAGCACGTCGAGTCCCTCCCGGGCAGCGGGATCATCTACGCGCTGACCGTGGGGGCCGCCGAGGACACCGCTCAGGCGCTCGCCGACGCCGGGATCCCGGTGCGCGCCTACACCGGGCGCACGGACCAGGGCGAGCGCGAGGAGCTCGAGGCCGCCCTCAAGGAGAACCGGGTCAAGGCCCTGGTGGCCACCTCCGCGCTGGGCATGGGCTTCGACAAGCCGGACCTCGGCTTCGTGGTCCACCTGGGGGCGCCGTCCTCACCGGTGGCCTACTACCAGCAGGTGGGCCGTGCGGGCCGCGCCACGGACAACGCCGACGTCCTGCTGCTGCCGGGCACCGAGGACCGCCGGATCTGGGAGTACTTCGCCACCTCGTCGATGCCCACCGAGCAGAAGGCCGCTGCCGTGCTCGGCGAGCTGGAGACCGCGGGCGGAGCCCTGTCCGTGGCCGTGCTGGAGTCCCGTGTGGACGTCCGGCGCAGCCCGCTCGAGCTGCTCCTGAAGGTCCTCGCCGTCGAGGGCGCCGTGGAGCGCGTGCAGGGCGGCTGGCGGAGCACGGGCGTGCCGTGGCGCTACGACGCCGAGCGCTACGGCCGGATCGCCGCGGCGCGGGTGGCGGAGCAGGACGCCATGCTCGAGTACGAGCGCACCACCGGCTGCCGCATGGAGTTCCTCGCCCGGCAGCTCGACGACGCCACGGCCGAGCCCTGCGGGCGCTGCGACAGCTGCGCCGGCCCCTGGTACCCCACGGACGTCGACGAGGCCGCCACCGACTCCGCGGGTGCCGCCCTGACCCGGGTGGGCGTCGTGGTGGAGCCGCGCGCCCAGTGGCCCACCGGGATGCCCCGCCTCGGGGTCGAGGTCAAGGGCCGCATCCCGGAGGAGGAGCGCTGCGCCGAGGGCCGGGCGCTCGCCCGGCTCACGGACCTCGGCTGGGGCAACCGGCTGCGCGAGGTGTTCCGCACCGACGAGGAGGGCGCGCCGGTCGATGGACCGGTGGACCCCGCCCTCGGCCGGGCGTGCGTCCAGGTGCTCGCCGAGTGGCGCTGGGCGGACCGGCCCGCGGCCGTCGTCTCGGTCCCGTCCCGCTCGCGTCCCCGGCTGGTGCGCTCCCTGGCGGAGGGCATGGCCGGGGTCGGGCACCTGCCCTATCTCGGGGAGCTCGACGTTCCCGAGGGCTTCCCGTCCGGCGGGCACGGCGGCAACAGCGCGTACCGGCTCGCGGCCCTGTGGGACAAGTTCCGGGTGCCCCCCGAGCTCGCCGAGGGGCTGGACCGTCTCGGCGGGCGCCCGGTGCTGCTGGTCGACGACCTCGTGGACAGCCGCTGGACGCTCGCCGTGGCCGCCCGCGCGCTGCGCCGGGCCGGCTCCGGGCCGGTGCTGCCGTTCGTCCTGGCCTCCCAGGGCTGAGGCGCGGACCGCGCCGGGGCGCGGGCCCCGGCGAGGTCTTGTACGCTGGCCTGCGTGTCTCCTGCCCCCGCGCCGCTCGTCGACGTCATCATCCCGGTGCACACCACCGCCCGGCCCGTCGACCGGGCCGTGGGCTCCGTGGTGGCCGGCGGGCTCCCGGTCGACGACCACGGCGGGGTGCACATCACGGTGGTGTGCCACAACGTCGGGGCCGCGCTGATCCGCGACCGCCTCGCCGCCGAGCACCGGCCGCTCGTCGAGCTCGTGGAGTGCTCCGACGGCACCGGCAACCCGGCAGGGCCCCGCAACCTGGCCCTGGAGCGCTCCCGCGCCCGGTACGTGTCCTTCGTGGACAGCGACGACACCCTCGCCCCGGGCGCTCTCGCGGCCTGGACGGCGACCGCCGAACGCCACGGCTCGGCGGCGGTGCTCCCGCGCCTGGTCAAGGACTCCGGTCGGCCGGTGCGCACCCCCGTGCCGCGGCCCTTCCGCCGCGCGGACCTCGACCCGGTCAAGGACCGGCTCGCCTACCGCACCCACGTCTTCGGGCTGCTCCGCCGGGAGCTCCTGGTGGAGCGCGGGGTCCGCTTCAACGGCCGCTACGCCACCGGGGAGGACCAGGAGCTGGTGGCCCGCGCCTGGTTCGGGGAGGGGCGGATCGACCTCGCGCCCCGCGGCGCCCGCTACCTCCTGCGCGCGGGAGCGGCCGACCGGATCAGTGCGGAGCCCCGCCCCCTGACGGAGGACCTCGCCGCGGCGACCGAGCTGCTCGCCGGTCCCTGGTACGCCGGGCTGGCCCCGGAGCAGCGGACGGCGATCGCCGCCAAGATCCTCCGGGTCCAGGTGTTCGGCGCGGTCCGCCGCCGGACCGCGGCCGGACGGTGGTCCCCGGAGGACGCGCACCGGGTGCGCAGCCTGCTCGAGCTGGTCGACTCGCGCGCACCGCAGGCGCTCACCGTGCTCTCCCGCGCGGACGGCGAGGTCCTGGACCTCGCCGTCCGGCCGGGGGCGACGGCCGGGGCCATCCTCCGGGTGGACAACGCTCGCCGTCGCTTCGGCCGGCCCACCACGCTGCTCACCCGGGACCTGCGCAGGGTCCTGCACCGCGAGGCCCCGCTGCGGTTCATGGCCGCGTCCCTGCTGGTCTGACCGGAAGGCGCGGCCCTTCGGTGGAACAATGGGGGCCGAGCCAGTCGTCCGACCCCCCGCCCGACGAGAGAACTCCATGAGCCGCCTCCTCCCCGCCGACCCTTCCCCCCGGGTCGCGAGCAGCACCGTGCCCCCGGCGGGCGCGGCCGAGCCCGCCCACCGCTTCCGCCCGGAGGTCCAAGGGCTGCGCACCGTGGCCGTCCTCCTGGTCGCCGTCTACCACGTGTGGATCGGCGGGGTCTCGGGTGGAGTGGACGTCTTCCTGTTCATCTCGGCGTTCCTCATGACGCTCTCCTTCGTCCGGAGGCTGGAAGCCGGGAAGGGGCCGCAGCTGGGCCGCTACTGGACCAGGACCTTCTCGCGGCTGCTGCCCCCCGTCGTCGTCACGGTCCTGGGCACCCTCGTCCTGGTGCGGATGCTGTTCCCGTCCGACCGGTGGTACGCCGCGATCGAGGAGGCGGCGGCCACGGTGCTGTACTCCCAGAACTGGGTGCTGGCGTTCAACGCGGTCGACTACTACGCCGCGGACACCTCCCGGGCCAGCCCGTTCCAGCACTTCTGGTCCCTGTCCGTGCAGGGACAGGTGTTCCTGCTGTGGCCCCTGCTGCTCGCCCTGTGCGGGCTGATCGCCCGCCGCACCCGGTGGTCCGTGGCCACGGCGGCCACCGGCGTGTTCGGCACCGTCTTCCTGGCCTCCTTCGCCTTCTCGGTGGTTTCCACGGGCAGTGAGCAGGCCTTCGCCTACTTCGACACCCGCGCCCGGCTGTGGGAGTTCGCCCTCGGGTCGCTGCTCGCCCTGGCCGTGCTGCGCGGCGTCACCCTGCCGGGCGCGCTGCGCCTCCTCCTGGGCTGGACCGGGCTCGTGGCCATCGCCGTGTGCGGGCTCGTCCTCGACGTCCAGGGCTCCTTCCCGGGCTGGGCCGCCCTGTGGCCGCTGACCGGAGCGGCCCTGGTGATCCTCGCCGGGCACACCGGCGACCCCCGCGGGGCCGACGCCCTGCTCAGCCGCCGGCCCCTGCTGGTCCTGGGCGAGGCGTCCTACGCCGTCTACCTGGTGCACTGGCCCGTGCTCGTCACCTACCTGGTGGTCACGGACCGCGCCAAGGCCACGCTGCTGCACGGGCTGCTCATCCTCCTGGGGAGCATCGTCCTGGGCGTGCTGGTGCACCGGCTCGTCGAACGGCCCCTGCGGCCCCGCACCGGGCCCCGCGCGAGCCTGCACCAGCTCGGGCTCGTGGTGCTGTGCGTGGCCCTCGTGCTGGTCCCCGCCGCCGGGGCGCGGGTGGTCCTGGACCGGCACGCCCAGGAGGCCGCGGAGCGGGCCGTGCTCGAGAACCCGGGCGCCGCGGTGCTGACCGGGGACCCGACCTGGGAGCGGGACCCGCAGGTTCCCACGATCCCCGACCCGCTGGTCCGCGAGGGGCAGTGGTCGGAGCTGCCGGAGCCCTGCGACGCCGCGACCGAGGAGTGGTTCGACGGCTACAAGGTGGCCTGCTCGACCCTGCCGGTCGACCCGGACGCCGAGGTCGACGCCATGGTGGTCGGCAACTCCCACGCCGAGCAGTGGCTGCCGGCGTTCCAGCGCGTCGCCGAGGACCGCGGCTGGAACCTGGTCTCCGTCATCCGGGGTGCCTGCCGGTTCCAGCCCGTGGAGACCACCGACAACACCGAGTGCCAGGAGCTGATCGAGCTCACCGACCAGTACATCGAGGACCACGGGATCGACGTCGTGCTCACCACGTCCACCGTCACCGCCGACGAGGGGCCCGGCGAGCAGGTCGCCCCGGGCTTCGCGCAGGTCCTGGACGACCTCGGCGAGCGGGGCATCACGGTGGTCGGGATCCGGGACAACCCGCGGTTCTCCTTCAACATGGTCGCCTGCATCGACCAGGACGGCCCGGACGCCGAGCGCTGCAACCCGCCTCGGGCGCAGAAGCTCGCCCCGCGCAACCCGGCCGACGCGCTCACGGGGCGGCACAGGAACTTCGTCAGCGTCGACATGAGCGACTGGATCTGCCCCGACGGCACGTGCCCGTCCCGGATCGGCAACCGCTGGGTCTACATGGACGACAACCACATGCCCCGCGACTACGTGGTCACGATGGTCCCGGCCTTCGCCGAGCAGTTCGACCGGCAGTTCGGGCAGCGGGCCCGGCCGCTGCCCGGCGGGTGAGCGGCAGCCGGCTCAGCGCCGGAGCCGGGTCCGCGCGGCCCGCAGCGCGGGCCGCAGGTCCCGGGCGCTGAGCCCGGCCCAGACCGCGAGGAACACGGCGGTCACCCCGAGCGCCGGCAGCACCCTGAAGTCGGGGCCCAGCACCTGGAGAGCGCCCAGGACCATCGCGTAGCCGGCCACGATCCGCAGCAGCACCGTGCCCCACCGCATCCGGTCGAGCCGCCAGACCACGAGCAGCGGCAGCACCGCGCTCAGGAGCGAGCCCACGAGGTAGCCGACCGCGGAGGCCATGATCCCCAGCTGGGGGCCCAGCAGCAGCATCGTCAGCACGCCCACCACCAGGCCGAGGCCGTTGGCGGCGGCCAGCACCTTGACCCCCCAGGGCTCGGTGCCGTTGAGCCGGGCGTTCGCGGCGTTGAAGCTGGTCGCCGAGACCGCCAGGAACAGCACGACCAGCAGCGGCTCGGCATCGACGAACTCGGGGTCCGCGAAATAGACCAGCCGGAGAACGGGCTCCGCCCACAGGGCCCCCACGCCGAAGACCGGCAGGAACACCGTGACCATCGTGCGCAGGATCGTGTCCACCTGGCGGGTCAGGCCCGCGGTGTCCCCCGCGGCGTACATGCGGGCCACGCTGGGGGACAGTGCGGTGAGCATGGCCCCGGACAGCATGCTGGCGGGGGTCGCGAGGGACACCGCGGCGGCGTAGAGGCCGACCTCGGCCTTCGTGGCGAAGCTGTCGCCGATCACCAGGGACAGCTGCATCAGTCCGCTCGCCGCCAGCAGGTGGGCCGATCCCCAGGCGGTGAAGACGAGGATCTCCCGGCGCACCGCCGGGTCGAGGCGCGCCCCGGTGCGGCGCGGCCAGGAGGGCAGCGCGTAGACCGAGTAGCCGAGGATCAGGGGCAGCAGCAGGACCCAGTGCCAGCCGGCGAGCAGGACCAGCAGCAGCAGGGTGAGGGTGAGGAACGAGCTGATGGTGTCCCACGCCGTCGTCGTCACGAACTGGTTGTTGCCCGTGCGGACGCCGCGCACGAAGTTGTAGGCCGACAGGGAGAGCACGAGCAGCCCCGCCGAGGCCGCGAAGCCCCAGGAGAGCTCGAGCGCGAACGCGGCGTAGAGCACTGCCGAGACGGACAGGAGCGCCATGCCCGCGGACGCGCTGGTCGCGGTGAAGGAGGCCGTCGCCGCCTGCCCTTCCGGGTCCTGGCGGCCCCGGGCCATCGCGATGAACTTGGCGGCCCCCGTGCCGGAGGCCTGGGGCCACAGCAGGACGAGGAACAGGGCCAGCGAGATCGTCAGGTTGACCTCGGCGAGCGCCTCCTGTCCCAGCAGGTTGCCCACCAGGACGCTGTAGCCGAAGCGGGACAGCCCCTGGACGAACACGGCCACCACCGTGAGCGCGAACGCCGACCCCAGGGGGTTGTCGGTGTTCGCGTGGTTGGGCGGGGGGAAGAGGATCGAGCGCAGCCGGGACATCACGCGGCCGACCCGGGGGCTGGGCTGGTCATCGCGCCCGAGTCTACTCGCGCCCCGGCGGCGTCCCCGGACCGCCTCGGCCGTGACCCGCCGATAGGGTGGCACCATGATCGCCGCCCCCACCCCGTCCAGCCCGGCTCCCCGCACCCCGTCCAGCACCGCGCCCGGCGACGCCCCCGGCCGCGCGGACAGGGGCTGAGCGCCGTGCGCGTGCTCGTCGTCAGCACCTGGTACCCGTCCGCGGAGCGGCCCGGGGAGACCCCGTTCGTCCCCCGGCACGTCCGCGCCGCCGCCCGTCACCACGACGTCCGGGTGCTGCACCTGCGGCTGCTGCGCACCGGGCCGGCCGTCCAGGAGGAGCGGGACGGGGTGCCCGTGCTCCGGCTCCCGTTCCACCCCCGGCACCCGGTCACGCTGCTGCGGGCCTACACCGCGCTGCACCGCCACCTGGCCGGCGCCGACGTCCTGCACACCATGCCCTTCTCGGCGGCGCTCGTCTGCCTGCCCTTCGCGGGCCGCCGCCCGTGGGTGCACACGGAGCACTGGAACGGGGTGCTCACCCCCGAGCAGAACGGTCCCGTGTGGCGGCGCCTCGCCGGGATCCGCCGGATCCTGCGCGTCCCGGACCGCGTCACCGGCGTGAGCACCATGATGTGCGACGTGCTGCGCCGCTTCGCGCCGGCCGAGCGGGTCGAGCGGATCGGCAACGTGGTGGACCACGCCGAGCACGTCACGGCCCCGCCGCGCGGGCGCACCCTCGAGCTCGTCGCGGTCGGCGCCCTGCGGGAGATCAAGGACCCCCTCCTGGCGGTGGACACCGTGGCGTGGCTGCGCGACGCCGGTCACGACGTCCGCCTCACCTGGTGCGGCTCCGGCGGCCTCGAGCAGGACGTCCGGGACCGCGCGCACCGGCTCGGGGTCGGGGAGCGCGTGCGGCTCCCGGGCGGCGTCGGCGCCGACGAGGTGCAGCGGCGCCTGGCGGCCGCCGACGTGTTCCTGCTGCCCACCCGCTCCGAGACGTTCTGCGTGGCGGCGGCCGAGGCCCTCGCCGCGGGCCGGCCGGTGGTCATGGGCGCCCTCGGCGGGCAGGGGGACTTCGTGCACCCGGGCAACGGGCGCCTCGTGGCCGAGCGCACCCCCGAGGCCTTCGGCCGCGCCGTGCTCGACGTCGTGGCCGACCCCGGCCTGCTCGGCCCAGAGGCCATGGCGGAGGAGATCCGCTCCGTCTACGGCTCCGAGCGGATCGCCGCGGACCTCGACCGGCTCTACCGCTCCGTGCTCGCCGGGCGGCACGGGCGCCGCCGGCTTTGACCCGGCGCCCGGTCCTCCCTTAAGCTGGCCCGTGTTGTCCACCCGCGTGGTGGGCCACGGAGGGAGACGTGCCAGAGCGGCCGAATGGACTTCACTGCTAATGAAGGGTCGGGGTTAAACCCGACCGGGGGTTCAAATCCCCCCGTCTCCGCGCTCTCGA
This sequence comes from Kocuria aegyptia, assembly GCF_039530085.1. NCBI lineage: Bacteria > Bacillati > Actinomycetota > Actinomycetes > Micrococcales > Micrococcaceae > Kocuria > Kocuria aegyptia. Next base: position 45,115 of record NZ_BAAAOA010000024.1, on the reverse strand, counting down.
CGTCTTAGGACGTCGGAAACACCCCCGGACCCACCGGTCCGGGGGTGTTTCGCGTTGCCAGGACCCGCGCCGCCCGTCATCTGCGGCCGCCCCCGTGACCGTGGACCGTCCGCTTCCTAGACTGAGGGTCAGCGCGCCGCCGGCGCCCGGGAGCAGGGAGGCACCATGCCGGAGCAGGACCGTCCGGGGACCCCGTCCGCCACGTCCGCCGCATCCCGTTCCGCCCCCGCCTGGCGTCCGGGGCTCACGGACCGCTCCGTCCTCGAGCAGGCCGTCGACGCCGTGACGGTGCGCCGGGTCTTCGGCGAGGCGTACGAGGTGAACGGCACCACGGTCGTGCCGGTCGCCCGCGTCAGGGGCTGGGGCGGCGGCGGCGGGGGCTCCGGCGAGGAGAAGGACAGCTCGGGCAGCGGATCGGGCGTGGGCTACGGCGTGCACGCCGAGCCGGCCGGGGCCTACGTGGTCCGGGGGGACTGCGTCACGTGGCGGCCCGCCGTGGACGCGGGCCGGATCGCCCTCGCCCTGGGCCTGGCGCTGTGCGGCGCGGCCACGGTCGTGGGCTGGGCCGCCGTCACCCGCCGCGCCTGAAGCGACCCCGCCCGCCGCGCCTGACAGGATGGCACCATGTCGTTCCTGCTCCGTGTCCTCGTCAACGCGCTCGCCATCTGGGTGGCCGCCTGGATCCTGCCCGGGATGGGCATCGCGGCGGACCCGTCCGTCGTCTCGGCCGTCGGCGGCGAGACCGCGGCGTCGGTGCTGGCCTACCTGTTCACCGGCCTCCTCTTCGGCGTCGTCAACGCGGTCGTGCGCCCGGTGCTGACGATCCTGTCCCTGCCGATCACCTGCCTCACGCTGGGGCTGTTCGCCGTCGTGGTCAACGCGGCGATGCTGTGGCTGACGTCCTGGCTGAGCTCCTTCACGCCGCTGCGGCTCGAGATCGACTCCTTCCTCTGGACGGCAGTGCTCGCCACCCTGATCATCGGTGCGGTCTCCCTCGTGATGGGCTGGATCGTCCCCGACCGCGGGCGGGGCTGACCCGCGCCGGGGCTCAGCCCCGGTGCAGCGCGGTCCAGAGGAACTCGTGGGAGAGCGCGTGCAGACGGGCCGCCTGCTTGTTGTCGCCCGCGCCCGCGTGCCCGCCCTCGGTGGCCTCGTAGAACCACACGTTCTCGTAGCCCATGCCGAGCATCCGGGCGGCCGCCTTGCGCGCCTGGACGGGACCCACCCGGTCGTCGCTGGTGGCGGTCCAGAACAGGACGTCCGGGTAGTCCCGGCCCTCCTCCAGCAGGTGGTACGGGGAGAACGTGCGCACGGACTCCCACTGCTCGGGGTCGTCCGGGTCGCCGTACTCGGCGATCCAGGAGTAGCCCGCGGACAGCTTCGTGTAGCGGCGCATGTCCAGCAGGGGCACCCCGCAGGAGACCGCCCCGAACAGCTCGGGGTAGCCGGTGAGCATGTTGCCCACGAGCAGCCCGCCGTTGGACCCGCCCGAGCACGCGAGCGTCCTCCGGGAGCACACCCCGCGGGCCTGCAGGTCCGCGGCGACGGCCGCGAAGTCCTCGTACGCCCGGTGCCGGTTGCCCTGCAGCGCGGCCCGGTGCCACGCCGGACCGTACTCCCCGCCGCCGCGGATGTTGGCGAGGACGTACACCCCGGACCGCCCGGCGTCGTCGGTGCGGGTCAGCCAGGACCGTCCGAGGGCCCCGGAGTAGGCAGGGGTCCGGGAGACCTCGAAGCCCCCGTAGCCGGAGAGCAGCGTGGGGTTCGCCCCGTCGAGGACCGGCTCGGCCGGCCCCACCTGGAAGTACGGCACCCGGGTGCCGTCCGCGGAGACCGCGAAGTGCTGCTCGACCGAGAGTCCGGCGGTGTCGAAGAACGCCGGTGCGGTCCTCGCCACGCGCGGCGGGGCCGCCGTCGCGCCGCCGGCCGGGAGGGTGCCGCGGGACACGGTGGTGGGGGTGAGGAAGCCGGTGGCCACCAGCCAGTAGTCGTTGCCCGCCTCCGGGTCCTCGTCGTCGACGGCGTAGGCGTCCACGCTGGACAGCGCCGGCGCCCCGGGCAGCTCCGCGGTGGTCCACGGGCCCGGCTCGGCGACCTGCACCACCGAGGACACGTCCCGCAGCAGGTTGAGGAGCAGCCGGTCGGCCGTCCAGGACCAGGACTGCAGCGAGGTGCGTGCGTCCGGGACGAACACGGCGGTCACGGAGCGGTCCCCGGCCAGGAACGCCTCGAGCTCGGCCACCAGCAGGGACCCGGCCGGGTGCACGGCCCCGTCCAGCTCGAGCTCCTCCTGCGGGCGCAGCAGCAGCCACTGCCGGTGCAGGTCCACCGTCACCGAGTCGGGGACCTCGACGTGCACGAGCTCTCCCTCCCGCACCAGGTGGGTGCGGGAGGCGAAGAAGTCGACCACGTCCACGGCCACGTCCCGGACGAAGCCCGGGGTGTGGTCGCGCACGAGCACCGCCTGGACGTGGTCCTCGGCCACCTCGAACGCCTGCCGGGCCTCGGCGAGGTCCTGGCCGCGGCGCAGCACGCGGACCGTGCGGGGATAGGAGGACGTGGTCATCGAGCCGGGGCCGAAGTCGGTGCCCACGTGCAGGGTGTCGGCGTCCACCCAGGTCACGGAGGACTTGGCCGTGGGGACGTCGAAGCCGCCGGGCACGAACCGGCGTTCGTCGAGGTCGAACTCGCGCACCCGCTTCGCGTCGCCGCCGTCGGGGGAGAGGCTGAACAGCGCCCGCCGGTGCCGCCCGCCGGTGTACTGCGGGCGCAGCAGCCGGGCCCCGCCCCAGACCCAGTCGACGCCCTCCGCGGCCGCCAGCGCGTCGACGTCGAGCAGGACCTCCCACTCGGTGTCCTCGCCGAGCCAGGACTCCCACGTGGTGCGGCGGAAGACGCCGCGCGGGTGCTCGGCGTCGCGCCAGAAGTTGTAGTAGTGCGGCCCGTGCTTGGAGACCATGGGGATCCGCTCGGTCGAGTCCATGACCGCGAGCACGTCGGCCTCGAGACGGCGCAGCCGAGGGCTCTCGAGCGCCGCCAGGGCGCGGGCGTTCTGCCCGGCGACCCACTCCAGGGGCGCGGCCCCCGTGATCTCCTCCAGCCACAGGTTCTCGTCGTGCGGCTGCTCGGCGGTCGGGCGGGCGGCGGTCTGCGCGGTCTCGGTCATGTCCGCCATCGTAGGCCCACCTCCGGGCCCGCGGCCCGGGTCGATACCCTGAGGGTCATGAGCGCAACGGGCAGGACAGGTTCCGAACGACGAGTCACGGTGGTCGGGGCGGGCCCCCGCGGTCTGTCGGTGGTGGAGCGGCTCGCGGCCCGCGCGGCGGCCTCGGGCGCCCGGGTGCGCATCGACGTCGTCGACCCCTTCCCGCCGGGTCCCGGGCACGTGTGGCGGACCAACCAGTCCCCGCTGTACCTCATGAACACGCCCTCGGTGTTCCCCACGGTGATCGCCGACGACGGGGTGCTGCCCGTGGACCCGCTCGAGCCGCTGCGGAACATGAGCTTCGAGCACTGGCGGCTCGCCGCCGTGGCGGGGACCATCGCCGTGGACCCCGACGACGCCGCGCACCTGACCCGGATGACGCCGCAGTCCTATCCCTCCCGGAGGATGTACGGCGTCTACCTCTCCTGGATCTTCCGCACGCTGCACGACGCCCTGCCGGCCACCGTGCAGCTGGCCGTGCACCGCGCCGAGGCCGTGGGCGTGCACGTGCGGGAGCAGGCCCGGCACCGCTACGACGTGGAGATCAGCGGCGGGCAGAACCTCCCGGCGGACGCCGTGGTGCTCGCCCTGGGCCATCTCGACGCCGACCTGCGCCCCGACCAGCGGGAGCTCGTGGACGGCGCCGCCGAGTTCGGGCTGACCTACTGGCCGCCCGCCGTGCCCGCCGACGTGCACTGGGACGACCTGCCCGCCGGGCGCACGGTGCTGGTGCGCGGCATGGGCCTGAACTTCTGCGACGTCCTGGCCCAGGTCACCGAGGGCCGGGGCGGGATCTACACCCAGGACGGGGAGCGCTACGTGTACCACCCCTCCGGGCGGGAGCCCGTGATCGTGGCCGGTTCCCGCCGCGGCGCCCCGTACCGCTCCAAGGCGGTGCTCGAGGGCTACTACGCGGACTCCCTCGTCACCCGGTTCTTCACCCTCGGCGCCGTGCGGGCGCTCGCGGCGCGGGCGGAGGGACCGCTGTCCTTCGAGACCGACCTCTACCCGCTGATCCGCAAGGACGCCCAGTGGAACTACTACACGGTCCTGGCGCGGACCGCCCCGGACGCCTTCGAGACCGATCCGCAGGAGTTCCTGGAGCGCTTCGACGCCGTGCTCCGCGCCGGCGACGACCACCCCGAGGGGCCGTGGACGACCCGGGCAGAGCGGCTGATCGCGTCCGCGGTGGTCCCGGGCCGGCAGCTCAACGCCCTCCGGCTCGCCCGCCCGTTCGAGGGGCTCAGCTTCGGCTCCCACGACGAGTACGCGGCCGCCCTGGTCCACCACCTGGACCGGGACGTGCACGGTGCGCTGGCCGGCGAGGACGACCCGCTGCAGATGGCCGTCGCCTCCCTCAACGCCGCGCGCACCGTGCTCAAGGCCGTGCTCGCGGACATCGGGATCAGCGACGCCTCCTGGACCGACGAGCTGCGGCGTGCGTTCGAGCCGTTCGTGGAGGGGCTCGCCTCCGGGCCGCCGGTGCTGCGGAACCGGCAGTTGGCGGCGCTGGCCCGGGCCGGCGTGGTCCGCTTCCTGGGCCCGGACCCGCAGTTCCTCGTGGACGAGGAGGAGGGCCGCTTCGTGGCGAGCTCGCCGTGGGTCAAGGACGAGCCGTTCCACGCCGAGCACCTCGTGGAGGCCATGTCCCCGCCCAACGACGTCCGGCGCAACATCTCCCCGCTGCTGTCCGCGATGCACCGGGAGGGACTGGTGCGGGTCCGGGCGATGGAGACCCGGGACGGCGTCGCGACCGTGCCCGGCACCGGGCTGGACGTGAGCCGCCCTCCGTACCGGGCCGTGCGCGTGGACGGCGGCGTGGAGCCCGGTGTGCTCGTGCTCGGCCTGCAGCTCTCGGCCGTCCAGTGGGGCGTGGCGATCGCCGCGGAGGCCGGCGCGTCCGCGGAACTGGGCGCCCGGACCCTGGGCGACGCCGACCGCATCGCCGCGGCGGTGCTGGACCCGCAGCCCGCCCCCGCCGCGCGCTGACCCGCGGCCCCTGCCCGGGACGCGCCGGGGCCCCCACCGGCCGGTGCGCGGTGGGGGCCCCGTGCGGGGCGGAAGGTAAGGGATTTGAACCCTTGGTACGGGGTCACCGCACACCGGTTTTCAAGACCGGCTCCTTAGGCCGCTCGGACAACCTTCCCCGCGCTCGCCCGTTCCCCGGAGGGGCGGCGGAGCGCGTCGCCCATTCTTCCACGGCGCCTGGAACGCCGCCAAAGCCCCGGCTAGGGTGAGCGCGTGGATGCACCCGGGAGCCCCGACCGCGGGACGACGACGATCGTGTGGTTCCGGGACGATCTGCGCGTCACCGACCACCCCGCCCTCGACGCGGCGTGCCGGCGCGGCGCGGTGCTGGCCCTCTACGTCCTGGACCAGCAGTCCGAAGGCGTCCGGCCCCTCGGCGCGGCCGCGAAGTGGTGGCTGGACGGTTCCTTGCGGTCCCTGCGGGAGTCCCTCCGCGAACTGGGCATCCCCCTCGTGCTGCGCCGCGGCCCCGCGGGGGTCGTGCTCCCCGAGGTCCTCGAGCGCACGGGCGCGGGCGGCGTCACGTGGAACCGCCGCTACGGCGGTCCCGAGCTCGCCGTGGACGCCGGGGTGAAGCAGTGGTGCGCCGCGCACGGGGTGGAGGCGCACTCGTTCCAGGCCGCGCTGCTGCACGAGCCGTGGACCCTGCGCACCGGCGCCGGCGGCCCGTACAAGGTGTTCACCCCCTTCTGGAAGGCGCTCCGGGCACTGGAGATCCGGCAGCCGCTGCCCGTGCCCGGTCCGGGGCGCGGTGCCGCCGCGGCGGTCACGGCGGTCACCGGCACCGAGGACCAGGACGGGTGGGTCCTCGTGCCGTCCCCGGCGGGCGCGGCCGGGCTGGAGGCGGCGTGGACACGCGGGGAGGCGGCCGCGTGGGAGCGGCTGGACGACTTCCTGGACCGCGTCGAGGACTACGACGAGGGCCACGACCGGCCCGACCGGGACGGCACCAGCCGGCTCTCCCCGCACCTGCGGTGGGGCGAGATCAGCCCGTTCGCGGTGTGGGACGCGGCCGTCCGGCACCGGTCCGAGCAGGGGAGCAGCCCGGGCCTGGAGAAGTTCCTGGCGGAGCTGGGCTGGCGGGAGTTCAACTGGCACCTGCTCCACCAGGTGCCGGACCTGCACGTGCGCCACGTCCGCCCGGCCTTCGACGCGTTCCCGTGGCGGGACCCGGCGGAGGCCGCCGCCGACGTCCGGGCCTGGCAGGAGGGGCGCACCGGGTTCCCGCTCGTGGACGCGGGCATGCGGCAGCTGCGGAGCACGGGGTGGATGCACAACCGGGTCCGGATGGTCGCCGGCTCCCTGCTCACCAAGAACCTGCTGGTCGACTGGCGGGCCGGGGAGCAGTGGTTCTGGGAGACCCTCGTGGACGCCGAGCCCGCGAGCGGGCCCGGGAACTGGCAGTGGGTCGCCGGCTCCGGCGCGGACGCGAGCCCGTTCTTCCGGATCTTCAATCCGCTGACCCAGGGCCGGAAGTTCGACCCCGACGCCCGCTACATCCGCCGCTGGATCCCCGAGCTGGCCGGGGACGAGGCCGTGGACCCGCACGAGCCCGGCCTGCTCGGCCCGTCGGTGGGCTATCCCGAGCCGGTCGTGGACCTGCCGGCCAGCCGTGCGCGGGCCCTCGACGCCTACGCCTCGATCCGCTGAGCCCGGCCCCGGCGCAGCCCTGTTCGCCAGGGGCCGACGCCGGGTGCCCGGCTCCCCGCCCCGCGACACAATGGGAGCGCACGTCGTCCCCGACCGGAAGGCCCCACCATGCGCGCAGTGCTCGAGACCACTCCCGGCGGACCGGAGGTCCTGGCCGTCACCGAGGTCCCGGCCCCGGAGCTCACGCCCGACGGCGTGCGGATCCGGGTCCGGGCCGCCGGGATCAACCGGGCCGACGTCATGCAGCGGCAGGGCAGGTACCCGGTCCCGCCCGGCGCGTCGGCCGTCTTCGGTCTCGAGGTCTCGGGAACGGTCCAGGAGCTCGGCCCCGCGGTGCCCCCCGGTCTCGCGGTCGGCGACGAGGTCGTCGCCCTCCTGGACTCCGGCGGCTACGCCGAGGAGGTCGTGGCCCCGGCCGGACAGGTCCTGCCCGCACCCGCCGGGGTGGACCTCGCCGCCGCCGCCGGGCTGCCGGAGGTGTGCGCCACGGTGTTCTCCAACGTCTTCATGGCCGCCGCCGCCCGCGAGGGCGAGACGGTCCTGGTGCACGGCGGCACGGGCGGGATCGGCACCAATGCCGTCCAGATGTGCCGGGCGCTCGGACTGCGCGTGCTGACCACGGTCGGCAGCGCGCAGAAGGCCGACGCCGCACGCCGGCTCGGCGCCGAGGCGATCGACTACCGGCAGGAGGACTTCGTCGAGCGCGTGCGGGAGCTCACGGACGGGCACGGCGCCGACATCGTGCTCGACGTCGTGGGCGGGTCCTACCTGGGGCGCAACCTCGACGCGCTGGCCACCAACGGCCGCATCGCGGTCATCGCCACCCAGGGCGGGCGGACGGGGGAGCTGGACCTCGGCAAGCTCATGGCCAAGCGGGCCGCCGTGATCGGCACCACGCTGCGCCCGCGGCCCGTGGCGGAGAAGACCCGCATCATGGCCGCCGTGCAGGAGCACGTGTGGCCGCACGTCGAGTCCGGGGCCGTCCGCCCGGTCGTCGACCGTGCCTTCCCCCTGGACGAGGTCGCGCGGGCCCACGAGTACTTCGACTCCGGCACGCACATCGGCAAGCTCCTGCTCGTCCCCTGAGCGCACCGGCCGGCGCGGCCCCGCTCCCGGCCCGGTCCGCCGTCCCGCCCGCCGTCCGTGCGCGCGGCGGGCGCTCCGGCGCGCCGTAGGATGGACTGTCTCCACTCGAAAGGACCGCCCGTGGCATTCCTGCGCGACTACCGCGCCGCTCGCCGTGACGAGGCCGAGCTCGGCCTGGGCGTGTGGCGCCGCGCCCACGACCGGTTCCGCCGGGGACTGGACCGCTTCCACCAGATCCTCGAGAGCCTTCCGGACAAGACGCTCGCGCAGTCCGTGGTGCCCACCGCCAACGCGCTCGCCGATCTGCTGCCCGAGGTGCGGGCCGTGTGCGCCGCGGCGCAGCGCACGGCGCCGAGCACCAGCCACGACATCCCGGCCTCCCCGGGCGGCTACCTCAACGACGTCCACCGCGAGCTCTCCCGCGCCGGCAACGCGATGGCCCAGGCGGCGGAGGCCCTCACCATGGCCCGGTTCGTGCGCGCCGAGGAGGAGTCCTCGGCCCACCGGCTGGACGCGGTCGTCCGCCGGGCCGAGGCGGTGCGGGAGCACGTGGAGCGCGCGGGGGAGCTGCTGCAGCGCGGCTGACCCCGGTCCCGCCGACAGCGGGGTGGACCCGACAGCCTGCTGATGGTTTGATGGGCGGCATGAACGCCTCCGGATTCGACTACCGCGCGGCCGACGACGAGTTCGACGCCCGCTGGTCCCGCTCACCCCTGGGCCGTCCCGGCCGCGGGGGCCCCGGCCGCTTCGGCCCGGGCTACGACCTGCCCGGCCGGCGGGGCGGGGCGTACGGGCGCCGTTCCGGCTTCCGGATGCTCCCCTTCCCCGGCTACTCGACCCGGACCCGCCGCGGCACGAACGTCACGGTGGGCGGTTGCTGCCTGCCCCTGCCCATCGGGTGCCTGACCACCACGGTCCTCGCGGGCGCGGCAGCGGTCCTCGCAGGGCGCGCTGCCCGCGGCTGAACGACCGGGCGGGCCGGCCGGCGGCTTACGCGGCCGCCGGCTCCGGCCGGAGGACCTCGACCGGACCGTACCCGCGGGGAGCGGGCGTGATGTGCTCGACCGGGCCGGACGCGTCCTCCTCGGCCTCCAGGGGCGGGCACAGGCGCCAGCCGACGGCCTCGAGGTCCAGGGCGAGACGCATCTGACCGGTCACGGCGCCCTCGTCGCAGTAGCGGCCGAACGACCGGTGGACGTCCTCGAGCGCCCGCCGGCGGATCAGCGCCGCCGCCCCGCCGACGGCGGCGGGCCGGGCGGAGACGGCGCCCACGTTGCGGTCCTGGAAGGCGGCCAGGGCGCGGGCCAGGAAGCCCGGTGGCAGCCGGACGCCCGGGTCGAGGACCAGCACCAGGTCGTCCGGGTCCATTCGCACGCTGTCCAGGGCCTGGTTCAGCGCCCCGGCCCGGTGGTGCCGGTTGTCGACGGTGAGCAGGACCTCGGCGCCGGCGTGCAGGGCGACCTCGACGGTGGCGTCGGTGGAGTCGTCCGACATCACGAGGATGCGCTCCGGCGGGCGCGTCTGACGGTGGAGGGAGGCGACCGCGTGCTCGACGCGGGACGCCTCGTCGTGGGCGGGAATGATCGCGGCGATCATGACGACGTCTCCCGGCGTGCCCGGCACGCGCCCCGCCGCTGACGTCCTCCTGCGGCGCGGAGCGCGACCGGCCCCTGAACAGATGTTCTCGGTGACAACGTGAGCCCCCTGACGTGTTGTCCTGCACCGAAGTCTAGGCACCGCGGCAGACAGTTTACATCCGCAAATCAGGGGACGTCCGCCCGGGCGGCACAGGGGTTCGGCGGGTCCTCGGGGTGCTACGCCTCGTCCCGGCCGCACTCCCGGCACAGCTTCCACACGTTCGTGTCCCCGTGCCGCTCGAACACGACCCGGCTCACCAGCGCCTGGATCAGGGCGAGCCCGCGCCCGGACTCGTGGTGCTCCTGCGCCATGGTCCCCGCGAGGTCCACCTGCGCCGGTGCGGCGCCGATCTCGTAGATCCTCGCCTCCAGCCGGTGCGGGCCCGCGGCCAGGTCCACCGAGAGCTCGATCGGCTCCTCCGCCGCCGGCACCGCGTGGACCACCACGTTGCCGGCCGCCTCCACGACAGCGAGCGTGAAGGCCATCCGGTCGGTCTCGGGCACGAACGCGGCCTCCGACCACAGGGCGTCCAGGTCCTCGTGCAGGGCGTCCACCGTCAGGGCGGTGGCCGGGCCCCGGCGCGAACGGCGGGCGGTGGGCTCAGTCATCGGCGAAGGCCGCGTCGGCGGTGTCGTAGGGGGTCAGGACGCGGTGCATGCTGGTGAGCTCCAGGACCATGCGCACCTGGGGGCGGACGTTCGCGATCCGCAGGTCCCCGCCGGCCTGGCGGGCCAGCTTGAGGCACCCGATGAGGGCGCCCAAGCCGGAGGAGTCCATGAACTCGGTGCCGCCGAGGTCGACCACCACGTGGTTGCTGCCTCCGTCGACGACCTTCGCCACGATTTCCCGGAGCTTGGGCGCCCCCACCATGTTGAGCCGTCCGGTGCCTGTGATCTGGGCGAACCCCGGCTTCTGCTCAATCGTGAACTGCATCGGCACTCCTCTCCTCGGGCTCGAAGCCCGTGTATCTGGCGGCGGTGACGAGCACGCTCAGCACCACCAGGTCGAAGGCGACCCAGGCCACGTTGACCAGGGTGCCCACCGGTTCGTTCAGCCCCACCGCCAGCCGGACGGTCCCCACCACGAGGGCCGCGGCCAGCAGCCCCATCACCACCAGCTGCGGACGGATGAGGTGCCAGGCGGGGCCGGAGTCCTGCCGCACCTTCGGCGTGACCGCGAACCCGAGGGGACGGCCGAACCACACGTTGCGCGCGGCCGTGGTGCACGCCCTGATCCAGATGGGGAACAGGGCGAGACTGTACTGCTGCCCGCGCCACGTGGGGATGCCCCGCCCCACCACGAGGAACAGCAGCTGGTTCACCACCATGAAGGGGATGAACCGGACGAAGAAGTCCCAGCTGAGGCTCGTGACCGGGAGGATCCCCAGCACCAGGTACACGATGGGCGCGGCGAAGTAGACGACGGCCGCGAAGCCGGACAGGTAGCTCCACATCGTGGCGAAGTACATGAGCCGCTGGCCCCATCCGAGCCGGCGCTGCAGCAGCGGGTTCTCCCGGAGCAGCACCTGCACGGTGCCCTGCGCCCAGCGCAGGCGCTGGGTGAGCATGGTCTTGAGGTCCTCGGGGGCCAGGCCGTGGGCGAGGACCTCGTGGTGGTAGACGCTGCGCCAGCCCAGGCCGTGCAGACGCATTGCGGTGGCCATGTCCTCGGTGACCGAGATCGTCGCCAGCGGCATCACCGGCTGTGCCTCGCCGGGCCGGTCCACGGAGACGGCCTCGAGCACCTCCCGGACCGGCTCCACGGCGGCCAGCGGGGACAGGTCGCGGCGGGACATCCGGTCCACGGCGGAGGCGAGCTCGTCCGGCCACACCATACCGTCCTCGGGCGGCAGCTCCAGGGCGGCGATCGAGGCGAGGTCCGCCTCGATCTGGGAGAAGTCCTGCGTGACGGTCCGCCGGGCCGCCGCGTCCACCTCCCGCTGCAGCCGGTAGGTCAGCTCGGTCAGGGGGGCGCCGGCCTTCAGCTCGGCGCGGGCCCGCTCGGTGGCGGCCTCGACGTCGTCGAGCATGCCGGCGACGACGGGGTTGGCGGCCTCCGGGGCGCGCCGGGCCTTCCGCAGCGCGGCCCGGGTGCGCGCGAGGGACTCCTTCACGTCCTGCTCGACCTCCTGGACGTAGCCGGAGAGGCCGAGCTGCATGAGCGCCTCCCGGCGCAGGATCGCGTTGGAGCCGCAGAAGAAGGCGGCGTTCCAGCCGTCCTTGCCCTGCTGGATGGGACCGTAGAACAGGGGCGCCTGGCTGCCGAGCGGGTCGTGGCGGGGCACGTTGACGAACCACTGCGGCGTCTGCACGAGCGCCACCTTGCGGTCGTTGAACCAGCCCAGGGTGCGGTCCAGGATCTCCGGGTCCGGGACCTGGTCGGCGTCGAGGATCAGCAGGAACTCGCCCTGGGTGAGCATCAGGGCGTTGTTGAGGTTGCCGGCCTTGGCATGGCGTGGCCGGTCGGCCCAGTCCGCGCTGCGCGTGAGGTAGCCCAGCCCGTGCTCGGCGGCGAGCGCCTCCAGCTCCGGGCGGGCCCCGTCGTCGAGGATCCACGTGCTGTGCGGGTGCCGGATCGCCTGCGCCGCCAGGGCGGTGCCCATCACGAGGTCGAGGGGCTCGTCGTAGGTGGTGATGAAGACGTCCACCGTGGCGCCCGCGGGCGGGGCACCGGCCTCCCCCCGGCGCCGCAGCCGCCACACGGTGAGCCCGAAGAGCGAGACGTCGATCAGGCTGTACGTCTCGGCGAGCACCAGGGGCACGGCGATCCACCACGCCGACCAGTTCAGCGACTCCAGCCAGCGCCAGGCGATGTAGTTGACGCCCAGCAGGAGGGTCAGGAGGACCAGCAGACGGACGAGGAAGCGGTTCACGGGGCGGCCCGGCGGACGACCACGGCGGTGACGTCGTCGGTGCGGGCCTCCCCGCCGGCCAGGTCGAGGACCGCGGTGCAGACGGACCCGGCGTCCTCGTGGCGGGAGACCGCGTCCGCGACCGCCCGCACGGCGTCGTCGATGTCCTCGTACGCGTCGAGCAGGCCGTCGCTGACGACGACGAGGGCGTCGCCGGGCGCGAGCACGATCCGGCCGGGCACCCACTCCGTCCCGGGCACCGCCCCCACCGGGGGGCCGCCCGGGCGCAGCCGGTCGATGCCGTCCGGACGCACGTGCAGCCCCAGCCCGTGGCCGGCGTCGACGTACTCCACGACCCCCTGGGCCGTGTCCAGGCGGGCGTGGAAGAGCGTGACGAAGGAGTCCGAGTGGGCGAGGTCGTTCTCGAGGTGCCGGCACGTGTCGTGGAAGGCCCGCGCCATGTCCGGCTGCCCGGCCGCGGAGCGCAGCACGGCGCGCACGGTCGCGGCGATCAGCGCGGCGCCCATGCCCTTGCCCATGGCGTCCGCCAGCGAGACCTGGAGCCCGCCCCCGGCCGTGTACCAGTCGAAGAAGTCCCCGCCCACGCTGCGGGAGGGCCGGCACGCACCGGCGACGTCGTAGCCGGGCACGGACGGGGCGGCGGCGGGCAGCAGGCTGCGCTGGACCTCGGCCGCGCGGCGCAGCTCCTCGGCGTCGGCCTGCTCCGCCCGGGCGCGCGGCCGGCGGAACATCGCCTCGATCCGGGCCTGCAGCTCCCGGGGGCTGAACGGCTTGCTGATGTAGTCGTCGGCCCCCAGTTCGAGGCCCTCCAGCCGGTCGATCTCGCCCGGCCGGGCCGTGACCATGAGCAGGTAGGCGTCGGAGAACTCCCGGACCCGCCGACAGACCTCCAGCCCGTCGAGGTCCGGGAGGCTGAGGTCCAGGGTGATGAGGTCGGCGCCGTCGCGGCGCACGGCCTCGATGCCCTCGAGGCCGGTCGAGGCGGTCGTCACGGTGAAGCCGCGCATGCCGATGGTCCGGGCGAGAAGGCTGCGGATGTCGTCGTGGTCCTCGATGACGACGGCACGGCGACCCTGGGGGGAGGGGGTCATGGACTCATTAAGCCGCTATTCTTTGCAATTGTCATCCCGACCCCCCGAGGGTGACGCACCCAGTCGGAAGAGTTCTCCCGTGGACCGCTTGCTCACCGTCCTCTCCCTCGACCGGATCAGCTTCCACGAGCTGTCGATGCGCCGGCGCGTGCTCCTGAGCCAGATGCCGCTGTTCGTCACGACCGTCGTCCTCGTCGCGGGGATCTGGGCCGTCCACGAGCCGCTGCGCGACGACCTGCGGGTGCAGCTGGCCCTGGTGCTCACGGTCGCGCTGACGGCCCTGTGCGTGCTGGTCCCGTGGGACCGGCTGCCCTACGGGGCGTTCCTGGCCGTCCCGGTCCTGGACTTCGTCCCCCTCACCCTGCTGCGGGAGGGCACGCTGAGCACCGTGACCGGGGTGGGCATCATGGCCGCGTTCCCCATCGTCTGGCTCACCGGCTCGGGGCGGCTGCCCCGGGCGGCCGCCCCGCTGGGATTCCTCCTGAGCCTCGCCATGGTGTGGGTCCCGCTCCTGGTGTCGGCCCGGCCGCTGAGCGCGCAGCTGCTGGCGGCCCCGCTGCTGATCCCGGTCATGCTGCTGGGCATCGGGCTCACCGTCCAGGTGCTGTCGAACAGCATGGAGCGCCAGCACGCCGAGCTCGAGGCCAAGGACGCCGAGCTGCGTCGGCTGCTGGACGTGACCGCGCGGCGGGAGCGGCTGCTCGACACCGTCCTGGACACGGTGGACGTGGGGGTGCTGGCGATCGACGAGCACGGCCACGACGTCCTCATGAACCGGCGCCAGCACCGGATCCACGAGCTCTCGCTGCCCGAGGGGATGCGGGACGCCGCCGAAGCGGACCTCCGGGTCTACGCGGACGCGGACGGGACGCCGCTGCCCTCGGGCCGGCGACCCGCCCTCCGTGCCATCCGGGGCGAGTCCTTCTCCGACACCCTGATCTGGGCGGGGGAGCCGCCGCTCCAGCGGGTCCTGTCCGTGTCCGCCCGCGTGCTCCGGGACGAGGCCGGGGGGACCGAGGGCTCAGTGCTGTCGTTCAACGACGTGACCGAGCTGGTGGCCGCGCTGCAGGCCAAGGACGACTTCCTGGCCGGCGTCTCCCACGAGCTGCGCACGCCCCTGACGTCGATCCGCGGCTACACCGAGCTGCTGGCCATGGACGAGCAGCTTCCCGAGCACGTCCGCTCGGGGCTGGAGGTCGTGGAGCGCAACGCCGACCAGCTGCTCGTCCTGGTCGAGGACCTCCTCGGCACGGTCGGGCGCGTCCTGGAGCTGCACCTGGTGGAGGCCGACCTCGTCCAGGTGGTCCAGCAGTCCGTCGCGGCGGCCGGGCTCCGGGCCGCGGAGGCGGGGGTGGACCTGCAGGTGGAGGCCCCGTCCCGCCTGGTCCTGCCCTGCGACCCCGTGCGCCTGGGGCAGGTGCTCGACAACCTGCTGTCGAACGCCATCAAGTACTCCCCGGACGGCGGGCCCGTGACCATCCGGGTGACCCCGGCCGGGACCACCGTGCAGGTGCAGGTGGCCGACCGCGGCATGGGGATGCGCCCGGATGACGCCGAGCACGTGTTCGGCCGGTTCTTCCGCAGCAGCAACGCCCGGATGAGTGCGATCCCGGGGCTGGGCCTGGGCCTGGCGGTCGTGCGGGAGATCGTCGAGCGCCACGGCGGCACCGTCCGCTGCGACAGCGCGCCGGGGGAGGGCACGGTCTTCACCCTCGGCCTCCCGGCGGGTGAGGACGGTGGCGCGGACGCGCCGGCCGAGGTGGCGGCCCCCGGGGCCGGCAGCCGGCGCGGATGAGGGCCCCTGCCGGGCCCGGCGACGACGAAGGCTCCGGACCCAACGGGTCCGGAGCCTTCTCCTTCCGGAGCCTCCTGTCGGAATCGAACCGACGACCTTTTCATTACGAGTGAAACGCTCTACCGACTGAGCTAAGGAGGCCTGCACGCGGCCGTCCGGGACGGCCTCAGTGCAGATGAAACTGTAGCAGAGTGCGCCCGGCCGTCCCCAATCGGGCGGCCGGGCACGCTGCGGGCGTTCCCGGGAGTTCACCGGCTCTTCGGCCGCCCGGCCTTGGCCGCCCGGGGGCCCGGTGCACAGCATGGACGGACACGACGACGGGGCCGGCCGCAGCGGTCCGCCCGGAACAGGAGCAGCCCAGTGCGCACACCGGACGGCGGCATCGCGCCGGGCCTCGAACTGGCCTTCCTGGACATGTCCGGGACAGTGTTCCACGACAACGGGATCATGGAGCGGGCCTTCGAGCGCACCGTGACCGGTCTCGGCGTCGACCCCGGCTCGGTGCGGTTCGGTCGGATGCTCCGCCACGTCCGGGACACGCTGGGCCAGTCGAAGACGGCGGTGCTCGAGCAGCTGTTCGCCGCCGACCCCGAGCGGGCGCGGCGGGCCGTGCGGGACTTCGAGCGCCACCTCGACGAGCTGCTGGCCACCGAGGGGGTCACCCCCGTGGAGGGCGCGGAGGAGGCGGTCACGGCGCTGCGCGGGGCCGGGCTGCGGGTGTGCCTGGCGACCGGCTACGACCGCCACAGCCTCAACACGCTGCTCGAGCAGCTCGGCTGGACCGGTCTCGCCGATCTCAGCCTGTGTCCCTCGGATGCGGGACGCGGGCGGCCCTGGCCGGACATGGTGCTGACCGCCGTGCTGGCGCTCGACCTCGACGACGTCCGCCGGGTCATGGTCGTGGGGGACACCGCGGCGGACGTGCAGGCCGGTCTGCGGGCCGGTTCGGCCGCGGTCGTCGGCGTGCGCACGGGCGCGCACGACGCCGCGTCCCTGCGCGCGGCCGGCGCCCACATGGTGGTCGACTCGGTCCGGGACCTCCCCCGCCTCGTCCGGGCGCCGGTGCCCGGGAGGAGGTGAGATCCACCGCGCCGTGCCGGCGCGGACCGTGCGCGAGTGTGACGCCTGCGGGCGCCCGAGCACGACGCCGGTCCCGGTTGTTGGCATGCTGGGAACGGCCGGCGAGTGCCCGGCCGCCGTCACCGATCGTCAGCACCGCAGAGGACCCCATGGCAAGCGCACACCTGTCCCCTCACCGCGGCCGGCACCGGTCGTGGCGGACCTCGCAGCGGGTGGTGCTGCTGGGCACCCTGGTCTGCTTCGGGACGCTCGGGCTGCTCAGCCTGCTGTCGGGCGTCGAGACCGTGGTGCGGGCCGGGCACGGCACGGCGGA
Organism: Kocuria aegyptia; assembly: GCF_039530085.1. Taxonomy (NCBI): domain Bacteria; kingdom Bacillati; phylum Actinomycetota; class Actinomycetes; order Micrococcales; family Micrococcaceae; genus Kocuria; species Kocuria aegyptia. The sequence goes on along the minus strand of NZ_BAAAOA010000024.1, from coordinate 28,357 downwards.
CCTGTGGCTGGAGGCCGCGGCGGTGACCGCGCCCAGCATGGTCGACCTGGGTCCGGGGCTGTCGTCCCAGGGCTACGACCACGTGCACGTGGGCGTGGCGGGGGTGAGCCGGTCGAGCATGGTGCCCTACGCGCTGACGCTCGCGCTCGGCTCCACGGTGTTCGCCGGCGTCTGCGGGTTCCTGGCGTACGTCTGCGGCCGCATCTACCTCCGCAGGCCCTTCGGCCGGGTCCTGTCCGTGGGTCTCACGGTCTGCTCGGCGGCGCTCGTGGGGCTGGCCCTGCTGGGACCGCTCCTGTTCGCCGCGGCCCAGGCGCGGATCTTCGCCGATCTCGGCGTCGACCTCGGCCGGGCCCCGTTCGTCAACGGCTACGCCTTCGGCGACACCGACGCCGTCGTGCTGGTCGCCGGGGTGCTCCTCGGCCTGCTGGCGCTGGCCTTCCGCGCGGGCGGCCTGCTCCAGCCGGAGGAGCAGGACCCGGCCTGACGGCCGCGCCGGGTCAGGAGCAGGTCGTCCCCTCCGCGGGGAGCTCGCCCTCCAGCAGGTAGGCGTCCACGGCGTCCCGCACGCACCGGTTGCCGGACGTGTAGGCGGTGTGGCCGTAGCTGTCGTAGGTCAGCAGCCGGGCGCTGTCGAGCTGCTCCACGAGGGCCTCGGACCAGTGGTAGGGGGTCGCGGGGTCGTGGGTGGTGCCCACCACGAGGACGGGATCGGCGCCCGCGGCGTCGAGCGGCTCCGAGAGGCCCGCCGGGGCGGCGGGCCAGCCCTGGCACGCGGCGTCGCCGTAGCCGAGGTACGGGCCGAAGGTCGGCGCGACCCGCTCGAGCTCCTCCTGGTGCTGGGCCATCTGCTCCGCCGTGACCGTCACGTCGGGCCGGTCGAGGCAGTTGACGGCCGTGAACGCCACGGTGGTGTTGCTCGTGTACCGCCCCTCGGCGTTGCGACCGTGCGTGGCGTCCGACCGGGCGAGCAGCGCGGAGAAGTCGCCGTCGAAGGCGGCGCCCAGGTACTCGTTGAGCGTCTCGTAGGTGGTGGTCGAGTAGAGGGGCCCCAGGATGCCCTCGACCACGTTGGTGGTGGTGACGCGCCGGCCGTCCGCGGCGGTCACGGTCTCCGCGTCGACCGAGGCGACGAGCTCCTGGATCCGGGTCGTCGCCTCGTCCACGGAGGCGCCGGCCACCACGCAGCCGCGGATCTCGGACTGGCACTGCCGCACCCAGTGGCGCAGGTTGTCCTCGAAGCCCTCGGCCTGGTCGGCCGTGGCCTCCATGTCGCTCAGGGTGGCGTCCACGCCGCCGTCGAGCACGAACCGGCCGACCCGGTCCGGGAAAAGCTCGGCGTACACCGCGCCCAGGTGGGTGCCGTAGGAGAAGCCCAGGTAGGTCGTGCGCTCGTCGCCGAGGACGGCCCGGAGCACGTCCATGTCCCGGGCGGCGCTGACGGTGTCCATCCGGGACACGAGCTCGCCGGAGCCCTGCACGCACGCGGCGCCGAGCTCCGCGTACTCCTCCCGGATCTGCTCCACCGGCTGGTCCTGCGGGTCGAACATCGGCTCGGCACGCCACTCGTCCAGCTCCGCGTCGTCCAGGCACTCGATGCCCTCGGAGCGGCTGACGCCGCGCGGGTCGAAGCCCACGACGTCGTAGGCCTCGCGCACGTCACCGGTGACCGTGTGCTGGGCGTAGAGCATCGCGTCCACGCCGGAGGCGCCGGGCCCGCCGGGGTTCAGGAGCAGGCTGCCGCGGGCGTCCCCGCGGGCGGGCAGGCGGGACATCACCACGGTGGTCGTCTCCCCGGACGGGTCGGCGTAGTCGAGGGGCACCTCGACGTCGGCGCACTGCAGGTCGTCCTGCGCGCCGCCGGTCTCGACCTCGAACGTGCAGTCCGCCCAGACGACGGTCTGGCTGTAGTAGCGCCGGAGCTCCTCGGGGATGCCCTCGACGACGGCGCCGGTGGCGCCCCCGGAGGTCGGCTCGCCCGAGGCGCCGGCACCCAGGGAGGAGCAGCCGCTCAGGAGCAGGCCGGCCGCGGTCAGTGCGGCCGTGGCGGGCAGGAGGGTGCGGCGTGCGGGGTCGGCACGGCGGATCATGGGGCTCCTCGAGGGGGTGGGGGGCGGGGAGGGGCGTGGGTGGTTCAGAGCAGGGAGACGGCCATGGCCTCGAAGGCCAGCTGCGCGCTGACGTTGGTGCGGATCCGGTCCCGGGTCCGGCTGATCACGTCGATGCGGTGCAGCGTCCGTTCGGGGGTCGAGTTGGACGCGTGGTCGTGCAGCTGCTGGGCCAGGTGCTCGTTGACCAGGGCGGAGCCCGTGCGCAGCTGGAGGGTCAGGACGTCGCGGTAGAAGGTGGTCAGGTCGATGAGGAAGCGGTCGAGGGTGTCCGTCTGGATCCGCCGGGACCGGCGCTTCTGATCGGCCTCGAGCCGGTTGAGGGCGCCGCGGATGGCCGGCGGCACCCGTCCGGACTCCGGTGCGCCCAGCGCCACGAGCAGCTGCTGGCGCTCCGCCTCGTTGCGCGACTCGGCGTCCGCCTGGGACTCCTCCACGGCGATCTTGTGCAGCCGGTCCGCGGCGCGCACGGCGTCCGGCACCCCGGAGAGCTTCAGCGGCATGGAGACGACCTCCTGCCGCCGGGTGCGGGCGTCGTCGTAGAGCGCGAGCCGCTTGGCGATCCCCACGTGGGACTGCGCCAGCCGGGCGCTCTCCTCCGCGCGCTGCCGGGGCACCCCGTGCCGGCGGATCAGCAGCTCGGCCACGTCCTCCACGGCGGGCACCTTCAGCGTGGCCGGACGGCAGCGCGAGCGGATGGTCACGAGCACGTCCATGGGGCTCGGGGCGCACAGCAGCCAGATGGTGTTGGGCGGGGGCTCCTCCACGGCCTTGAGCATCACGTTCGAGGTGCGCTCCACCATGCGGTCGGCGTCCTCGATCACCATGACGCGCCAGCGGCCCACCGAGGGCCGGTCCTGGGCGCGGACCACCAGCTCGCGGGCCTCCTCGATGGTGATCTGCGGGTTCTCCGTGACGAAGTGGGTGAGGTCCGCGTGCGAGCTGGCCAGGACCGTGCGGCACGCGTGGCACTGCCCGCACCCGCGATCGGCAGGGTCCTCCTGCTCGCACAGCAGGGCCGCGGCGAACGCGAGGGCCGCGTTGGAGCGCCCCGAGCCGGGCGGACCGGTGAACAGCCAGGCGTGGGTGGGGCGGTCCTCCTGGGCGGCGCGCCGCAGCTGCGCCACCACGGCGTCCTGGCCCAGCAGCTGGTCCCACACGCTCACGCGCCCACCTCCTCGGCCGGGGCAGGACGGACCAGCCCCGTGAGGCGGGCGCGCACGGCCGCGGTGAGCTCCCCGGCCGGCCGGGTGGCGTCGAGCACCAGGTAGCGCTCGGGCGCCCGCCCGGCGAGCTCGAGGAACGCCTCCCGGTTCGCGTCGTGGAAGGTGTCGGGCTCGGTCTCCAGCCGGTCGCCCGCGGTGCCGTCGCGGGCCTCCCGGCGGGCGCGGCCCGTCCCGGCAGGGACGTCGAGCAGGACGGTCAGGTCCGGGACGAGCCCGGCCGTGGCCCACGCGTTGAGCTCCGCGACGCGGTCCAGGCCGAGGCCGCGCCCGGCGCCCTGGTAGGCGGCGGACGAATCGGCGAAGCGGTCGCAGACCACGGTCCGCCCGGCCTCGAGCGCGGGGCGGATGAGCTGGGCGACGTGGGCGGCGCGGGCAGCGGCGAACAGCAGGGCCTCGGCGCGGGCGTCGACCGGCTCGTGCGCCGGGTCCAGCACGAGCTCGCGCACCTTCTCGCCCAGCGGGGTCCCGCCGGGCTCCCGGGTGCGCAGGGTGTCGTGCCCCTCGGCGCGCAGGGCGTCGACGAGCCGGCCGACCTGCGTGGACTTCCCGGCGCCGTCCCCGCCCTCGAACACGACGAAGAGGCCGCGGCCGGACGGCGCGGGGGAGGACTCCGCGGCGGGGACGGGCGGCGGGGCGGGGGCCGGTCGGGAGGTCACGGACCCAGCCTATCCACCCGCGCGGACAGTGCCGCCGGACCGCGCGCGGACCGGGGACGCCCCGGGCCGATAACCTGGAGCCATGACTGCGCGCACCGAGATCCCGTCCGCCCCCGGCTCCACCGACCTCCGACCGGACACCGTGCTGGTCTCGGGCGGGCGGCCCGCACCGGAGCACGACGCGCCGGTGGGCCCGTCCATCGTCCTGACCTCCACCTACCGGGGCTCCGGCGGGCTCGACGCCGAGGACCGCACCTACGGACGCTTCAGCAATCCCACGTGGGAGGACCTCGAGGACGTGCTGGCCCGGCTCGAGCAGGCGCAGCTCCCCGGGCTCCTCTACTCCTCGGGACTGGCCGCCGTGGCGTCGGTGCTCTCGCTCGTCCCGGCGGGCGGGCACCTGGTGGTGCCCCGGCACAGCTACCAGGGCTCCCTGGCCCTGGCCGCCGACCTCGAGGCCCGCGGGATGCTCACCGTGCGGACCGTGGACGTCGCGGACACCGAGGACGTCGTGGCCGCCGTCGACGGCGCCGACCTGCTCTGGCTCGAGAGCCCCACCAACCCCATGCTCGAGGTCGCCGACCTCCCCGTCCTGCTCGCGGCGGCGCGCGAGCGCGGCGTGCTCACGTGCGTGGACAACACGTTCGCCACCCCGCTCCTGCAGCGCCCGCTCGTGCACGGGGCCGACATCGTGGTGCACTCCGTGACCAAGTACCTGGCGGGGCACTCCGACGTCGTCCTGGGGGCCGCCGTCACCTCCGACCCCGCCCTGCGCACCCGGCTGAAGGGGCACCGCTCCCTGCACGGCGCGATCCCGGGACCGTTCGAGGCGTGGCTCGCGCTGCGCGGGATGCGCACCCTGGCGGTGCGGGTCGAGCGCTCCGCGGCCACCGCCGGAGAGCTCGCCCGCCGCCTCCAGGAGCACCCGGCCGTGCGCGAGGTCCGCTACCCGGGCCTGCCCGGCGACCCCGGGCACCAGCGCGCCGCCGCGCAGATGGACGGCTTCGGCTCCGTCGTGGCGATCGTCCCGGCAGGGGACGTCAACGCTGTCGAGGCGGCCGTGGATGCGCTGCGCGTGTGGACCCCCGCGACCTCGCTCGGCGGGGTGGAGTCCCTGATCGAGCGGCGGCGCCGGCACCACGAGGAGCCGCAGAGCGTCCCGGAGACGCTGCTGCGGCTGTCGGTGGGCATCGAGAACGTCGAGGACCTCTGGGAGGACCTCGACCGCGCCCTGTCCGGGATCGACCGGTAGGCTGGGCGGCGTGGACATTCCCTGGGTCTTCTATCTCGTGCGTTTCATCGACATCGCGCTCGCGCTGGTCGTCGCCGGCCTGGCCGTGTGGGCCTTCGTGGACTGCCTGAGCAAGGCGCCGGTGCAGTTCGAACGCGCCTTCAAGCGCACCAAGGGCTTCTGGCTCGCGCTCACGGGGGGCTCCCTCGCGTTCACGGTCTTCACGCTGCTGCTGCTGCGGCCGAGCCTGTTCATCCTGCTGATCGCGGGCACGGCCGTGGGGGTCTACCTGGCCGACGTCCGCCCGGCCGTGGGCCTGGAGTCCAAGGGCCCCAACAGCTGGTGACCGGCGGCCGCCGGGCCCCCGGTCCCGCGACACGGGGTGCCTGGGGCGCCCCCTTGTCCCGCGCCGCCGCCCGGATGGAAGAATGGCCCCATGGCTACCGAATCAGCACCGCACAAGCTCGTCCTGCTCCGTCACGGACAGTCCGACTGGAACGAGAAGAACCTGTTCACCGGGTGGGTGGACGTGGACCTGACCGAGAAGGGGCGGGAGGAAGCCGTCCGCGGCGGTGAGCTGCTCGTCGAGAAGGGGATCGCCCCGGACGTCCTGCACACCTCGCTCCTGCGCCGGGCGATCACCACCGCCCACCTCGCGCTGGACCGGGCGGACCGGCACTGGATCCCCGTGAAGCGGTCGTGGCGGCTCAACGAGCGCCACTACGGTGCGCTGCAGGGCAAGGACAAGACCCAGATCCGTGACGAGTACGGCGACGAGCAGTTCATGACCTGGCGCCGCTCCTACGACGTCCCGCCGCCCGAGCTGGAGGACTCGTCCGAGTTCTCGCAGGCCGGCGACCCCCGCTACGCGGACGTGGCGGACGCGCCCCGCACGGAGTGCCTCAAGGACGTCCTCGACCGCTTCATGCCGTACTGGGAGCAGGAGATCGTCCCCGACCTGCAGGCCGGGCGCACGGTCATCGTCGCGGCCCACGGCAACTCCCTGCGCGCCCTGGTGAAGCACCTCGACGGCATCTCCGACGAGGACATCGCGGCGCTGAACATCCCGACGGGCATCCCGCTATACTACGAGCTCGACGAGGACTTCCGCCCGCTGGTGCCCGGCGGCGAGTACCTCGACCCCGAGGCCGCCGCCAGCTCGATCCAGGCGGTCGCCAACCAGGGCAAGAAGTAGTCCGGGCCGGCTCCCGCGGTACGGGCAAGGGCCGGGTCCACCGCAGCGGTGGACCCGGCCCTTGCCCGTACCCGGGGGCGGCTCAGGCCGCATCCGGGCGGGGGCTCACTCGCCCCCGTCGCGGCCCACGTGGCCGTGGCCCGTCGGGCGGTCGGAGGTCGCCGGCACCCAGTCGCCGGTCACCAGGTAGGAGACCTTGCGGGTCACCGAGACCCCGTGGTCACCGATCCGCTCGAGGTAGCGGGAGCACAGGGTGACGTCCACGGCGGTGGGCACCGAGAAGTCCCAGGTCGGCGCGGCGAGCGCGTCGAAGACGGACTGGTGCAGCTTGTTGACCTCGCCCTTGAGCGAGTAGATGTCGTCGGCGAGGGAGAGGTCGCGGGTCTGGAGCACCTGGATGACCCGGTCCACGATCTGCAGGTCGAGGTCGAACATCCGCGTGAACGTCTCCACGAGCGGCTCGGGGATGACCGGCTCGGGGTAGCGGATGCGCACGGCCTGGGCCAGGTGCCGGGCGAGGTCGCCGGCCCGCTCCAGGGAGGCGCTCATCCGCAGCGCGCCCACGATCATCCGCAGGTCCGAGGCCACGGGGCTCTGCAGGGCGAGTATGTCGATCGAGCGCTCGTCGAGGTCGTTCTGCAGGAAGTCGATCCGGGCGTCGTTGGAGATGATCTCCTCGGCGAGCTGGATGTCCGCGTCGAGGAGCGCGTCCTTGGCGCGGGCGAGGGCCTCGCGCACCAGGGTCGCGATCTGGATGAGCTCCTCACCGACCTGGTGGAGTTCTGCCTGGAAAACCTTGCGCACGGATGCGTCCTTTCGAGATGCGGCGGCGTCCGCGGCAACCGCGGCCGGGGTGCGGCGCGGAGCGGGACGGATGACGTGGGGGCCGGGTGCGAGCACACCCGCCGCCACCGTCACAGCCAGGAGTGAACTTTCGCTCATCTTAGGATGAACGTTCGTTGAACCTGTAGCTCGTGACGTCCGGCGCGGGCTCCCCGCGACTCCGAGTGCCTAAGCTGGTGGCGTGAGTCCAACTGCCATCGCCGTCGCCGCGGGTCTGCTCGGCTTCGCCCTCGGGGTCAGCGGTCTGATCGCCCTCCGGGTGAGCGGCCGGGGCCGCCGCGCCCGCGCCGACGTCCAGGAGCCCACGCTGCCCGACGGCACGGCAGACGTGCTCGCGGTGATCGGGCGGGCCTACGTGGTGGTGGACGGGGTCGACGGCGTGGTGCGCGCCTCCCCGGCCGCCTACGCCTTCGGACTCGTCCGGGGGCACACCGTGGTGCACGAGCAGATGCTCGAGATGATCCGCCGGGCCCGGCGCAGCGGCGTGATCGAGGAACGGCGGGTCGAGCTGACCCGCGGCCCCTTCCAGACGGGCGCGGCCGTGCTCGACGTCCGGGTGGCCCCCATCGCGGAGGAGTACATCCTGCTGCTCGCCGACGACCAGACGGAGATCGTCCGGGCGCAGTCGATCCGCAACGACTTCGTCGCCAACGTCTCGCACGAGCTCAAGACCCCCGTGGGCGCGATCGGGCTGCTCGCCGAGGCGATCGAGGACGCGGCCGAGGACGAGGAGGCCGTGCGCCGCTTCGCCCAGCGCCTGCACAAGGAGTCCGCCCGGCTGACCGCCCTGGTCCAGGACATCATCGAGCTCTCCCGGCTGCAGGGCGCGGACGTGGTCACCGAGGGCCGGCCCGTGGACCTCAACCAGGTGATCGCCGACGCCGTGGACCGCAACCGGTTCCCGGCCGAGAACAAGGGCATCCGGATCGCCGTGGGCGGGCGCGTCACCCGGCCCGTGTTCGGCGACCCCGACCTGCTGGTCACCGCGCTGCGCAACCTCATCGACAACGCCGTGCACTACTCCCCGGAGGGCACCCGCGTGGGCGTCGGCGTCCGGGAGCGGGACGGGATGGCCCAGATCTCGGTGACCGACCAGGGGCCGGGCATTCCCGAGGACGAGCAGGACCGGATCTTCGAGCGCTTCTACCGCGTGGACGCGGCCCGCTCCCGCCGGACGGGCGGGACCGGGCTGGGCCTGAGCATCGTCAAGCACGTCATGTCGCAGCACGGCGGTGAGGCCACCCTGTGGTCGCAACCGGGGCGCGGCTCCACCTTCACCCTCAGCATCCCCCAGATCGAGGGCGCCGACGACCCCGGGGAGTCCGCGCAGCCGGCCTCCGGCGCGCCCGCCCGCCCGGTGCCGCAGCAGGCACCAGCCCGCCCAGTGGCATCGACCCCACGGCCCGCCGCCCCCGCGGCGCGCGCCGGGAGCACGGAGGACCGACAGTGACCCGCATCCTGATCGTCGAGGACGAGGAGTCCCTCAGCGACCCGCTCTCCTACCTGCTCGGGAAGGAGGGGTTCGAGGTGGAGGTCGTCGACAACGGCGTGGACGCCGTGGCCGAGTTCGACCGGTCCGGGGCCGACCTGATGCTGCTGGACCTCATGCTCCCGGGGCTGTCCGGCACCGAGGTGTGCCGGCAGGTGCGGCAGCGCTCCTCCGTGCCGATCATCATGCTCACGGCCAAGGACGCCGAGATCGACAAGGTCGTGGGGCTCGAGCTCGGCGCCGACGACTACGTCACCAAGCCGTACTCGTCCCGGGAGCTCGTGGCCCGGATCCGCGCGGTCCTGCGCCGGCAGGGGGAGCCCGAGGAGCTCGTCTCGGCGACCGTGCAGGCGGGGCCCGTGCGGATGGACATCGAGCGGCACGTGGTCAGCGTGCACGGCGAGCGCGTGGCCATGCCGCTCAAGGAGTTCGAGCTGCTGGAGATGCTGCTGCGCAACGCCGGGCGCGTGCTGACCCGCGGGCAGCTCATCGACCGGGTCTGGGGCTCGGACTACGTGGGGGACACCAAGACCCTCGACGTCCACGTCAAACGGCTGCGCGCCAAGATCGAGCCCGACCCCTCCGCCCCGCGGCACCTCGTGACGGTGCGGGGCCTGGGCTACAAGTTCGAGGGCTGAGCCGACGGCGCCGAAGCCGGAAGGGCCCGGAACCCTGTCGGGTTCCGGGCCCTTCCGTGCGGAGGGGAGTAAGGAGTCCGCGGGGTCAGTGCTCGTCGGCCTGCTGACCGCCGACGTAGCCCTCCTCGCCGGGAACGGCAGGGGTGTTGGACGGGTTGGCCGGGGTGGTCGGCGCGCCGCCGGGGATGAACTCGGCGTAGCGGGGGAAGGTGTGGTCCAGGACCGGGAGCCGCTCGGTGATGGACTCGCCGCCGGCGGTGAACTCGGTCTCGACCATGAGGCCGGGATCGGCGCCCGCGCGGTCCAGGATGACCGGCTCGGACGTCTCGAGGTCCACGGAGCCGCCGGCCGGGATCTGCACTTCGGCGGTGGCGCCGTCGACGTCCATCGACAGCGTGACCTCCTGGTCGCCGCGGTTGCTGAGGGTGCCCAGCACGCGACCCTCCTCGTCGGCGCCGGTGGCCACGATCAGCACGTTGGCCAGCTTGACGTCGCCCACCTGCTCCACGATGCCGTCCGCGGCCGAGTACACCATGGTCGTCGCCGACGGGTTGATGTAGGAGCAGCCGGTGGTGGTCAGCAGGGCGGCCGCGGCGGCGGCACTCAGGCCTGCGCGGCGCAGCTTGTGGCGGGCGGCGGTCTTCACGGCGCGTACTCCTCGGGAGCTCAGGACGATGTCCCGCCCAGCTTATCCGTTTGCCGACGGATCGTCCGCATCGCCGGGCGCGGGGCCCACTGGCCCGGATCGGCGAATCCTACACCGTGTTAGAATGGGGGTTCTGAAAGGGGTATTTCCATATGGTTTTTGAGGTTGGCGAGACGGTTGTCTACCCGCACCACGGCGCGGCGACCATCGAGGAGATCAAGACCCGCACCGTCAAGGGCGAAGAGAAGATGTATCTCAAGCTCAAGGTGACCCAGGGCGATCTGGTGATCGAGGTACCCGCAGAGAACGTGGACCTGGTGGGCGTGCGCGACGTCGTCGACGAGGACGGGCTCAAGAAGGTCATCTCGGTCCTGCAGGCGAAGGACACCGAGGAGGCCAGCAACTGGTCCCGGCGCTACAAGGCCAACCTCGAGAAGCTCGCCTCGGGCGACGTGCTGAAGGTCGCGGAGGTGGTGCGCGACCTCTGGCGCCGCGACCGCGACCGCGGGCTCTCGGCGGGGGAGAAGCGGATGCTGACGAAGGCCCGCCAGATCCTCACCTCCGAGCTGGCGCTCGCCAAGAAGATTGACGAGGAAGAGGCCGAGAAGCGCCTCGACGACATCCTGGCGTCCTGACCGACCCGTGACCGGGAGCCCAGCACGGTCCACCACGGCGAACCCGCCCTCCCCGGAGGGCGGGTTCGCCGTCGTCGTCGTGGCGGCAGGCTCGGGCACGCGGCTCGGGCACGGCATCCCCAAGGCCCTGGTGGCCCTCGGTGGCCGGCCCCTGCTGGAGCATGCGCTGCGGGGCATCCGGGACGCCGGGCTGACCGGGCCCGTGCTGGTGACCGTCCCCGCCGGGGACCTGGAGCTCTCCGCCACGGCCCGTGCGCACGGTGCGCGCCCGGTGACCGGCGGGGACACCCGGGCGGAGTCCGTGCGGGAGGCGCTGGCCGAGCTCGCGCGGATCGAGCCCGCCTGCACCGCGGTGCTCGTCCACGACGCCGCGCGCTGCCTCACCCCGCCCGAGGTCTTCCGCACTGTCGTGGACCGGCTGCGCGCCGGAGCGCGCGCCGTCGTCCCCGTGCTGCCGGTGGCGGACACGATGCGCCGGGTCGACGGCGCCGGCCGGTCGCTCGGCACCGTGGACCGCACGGTGCTGCGCGCGGTGCAGACCCCGCAGGGCTTCGACCTCGCCCTGCTCCGGGCGGTGAACCGCGACGCCGCGGCGGCCGGGACGGACCCCGGGTCCGTCACCGACGACGCCTCACTCGTGGAGGCCCACGCCCCGGGGACCCCCGTGCTGACGGTGCCCGGCCACGAGCACGCCTTCAAGATCACCCGCCCGCTCGACCTGGTGCTGGCCGAGGCCGTCCTGCGCGCCCGCGCGCCGGACACAGCAGCGGCGGTGCCCGTCGCCACGGCCGCCGCTCCGTCCCCGTCCGTCCCGTCCCCGTCCGTCCCGGCTCCGCCCGTCCCGACCCCGAGGAGCGCTGACCGGTGATCCTGCCCCGCACCGGCATCGCCGTGGACGTCCACGCCTTCGGGCCCGAGGGCACCCCGCTGTGGGTCGCGGGGCTCGAGTGGCCGGGGGAGCGCGGCCTCGCCGGGCACTCGGACGGGGACGTCGTGGCCCACGCCGCCGCCGACGCCCTGTTCTCGGCCTCGGGCACGGGGGACCTGGGCGCCAACTTCGGGGTGGACCGCCCGGAGCTGGCGGGCGCGTCCGGGACGCGGATCCTCGCCGAGGCGGCCCGGATCGTGCGGGCGGCCGGCTTCGAGATCGGCAACGTCGCGGTGCAGCTGATCGGCAACCGGCCGCGGTTCGCGCCGCGGCGCGCCGAGGCCGAGGCCGTGCTCACCGCCGCGGCCGGCGCACCCGTCACGGTCAGTGCCACGACCTCCGACCGCCTCGGGCTCACGGGCCGCGGCGAGGGCCTCGCGGCCGTGGCCACCGCGCTCGTCGTCCCCGCGGACGCGCCCGGGGCCTGACCGGCGCGCCACCGCCCGCCCTTATGATGGGCCGTGTGACTCTGCGCTTCTACGACACCGCCACCGCCACCGTGCGGGACTTCGCGCCCGCCCACCCCGGCGAGGCCCGTCTGTACTACTGCGGCGCCACCGTCCAGGGCATGCCGCACATCGGCCACGTCCGCTCGGCCCTGGTCTTCGACCAGCTGGCCCGGTGGCTCGCCCACCGCGGCTACCGGGTGACCACGGTGCGCAACGTCACCGACATCGACGACAAGATCCTCGCGAACTCGGCCGCGTCCTTCGCCCCCGACTACGACGGCGACCACCCCTGCGAGCCGTGGTGGGCGCTCGCCTACCGGTTCGAGCAGGCGTTCAACGCCGCCTACGACGCCATCGGCGTCGGCCGGCCCACCTACGAGCCGCGCGCCACGGGCCACGTGCCCGAGATGCACGCCCTGATCCGCACCCTGGTCGACGCCGGGCACGCCTACCCCGCGCCGGACGGCTCGGGGGACGTCTACTTCGACGTCCGCTCCTGGAAGCGCTACGGCGAGCTCACCCACCAGTCGGTCGACGACATGCAGGACGCCCCGGACGCCGACCCCCGCGGCAAGCGCGACCCCCGGGACTTCGCCCTGTGGAAGGGGCACAAGGCGGGCGAGCCCGAGACCGCCCGGTGGGACTCGCCCTGGGGCGCAGGCCGGCCCGGCTGGCACCTCGAGTGCTCCGCCATGGCCGCGAAGTACCTCGGCGAGCACTTCGACATCCACGGCGGCGGCCTGGACCTGCGCTTCCCCCACCACGAGAACGAGCTCGCCCAGTCGACGGCGGCGGGGCAGCGGTTCGCGACCCTCTGGCTGCACAACGGGCTGGTCACCTACGCGGGCGAGAAGATGTCCAAGTCGATCGGCAACACCGTCTCCCCGGCGGACATGCTCGCCGAGGCCCGGCCGCTGGCCGTGCGCTACTACCTCGGCCAGGCCCACTACCGGTCCGTGCTGGACTACCGGCCCACCTCCCTCGCCGAGGCCACGGCCGCGGTCGAGCGGGTGGAGTCCTTCCTGCGGGCGGCCCGGGACGCCGGCGCCGACCTCGAGGGCACGGCGGGGGACGTGCCGCGGGCCTTCGGGGACGCCATGGACGACGACCTCAACGTGCCGCAGGCCCTCGCCGTCCTGCACGAGACCGTCCGGGCCGGTAACTCCGCGCTCGCCGACGGCCGGGCCGCGGAGTTGCCGGCCCGCGCGGTGCGCGCCATGACCGACGTCCTGGGCCTGACCGGGCTCATGGACCTCGGGGACGCCGCCGGGAACCCGGGCGAGCACGCAGCGCTCGACGCCCTCGTGCGCTCGCTGCTGGCCCAGCGCGACCGGGCCCGCGCCGCCAAGGACTGGGCCCGGGCCGACGCCATCCGGGACGAGCTCGCCGCGGCCGGCGTCGCGGTGCGCGACGCCAGCGGCGGATCCACCTGGTCCGTGGCCTGACCGGCCCGCCCCACCATCCACCACCGAACAGAGGAACCCATGCCAGCCCCCAAGCGTCCCGGCGCGATCCGCAAGAACAAGAAGGGCCCCCTGGTCGGCACCGGGGGCCACGGCCGCAAGTCCCTCGAGGGCCGGGGCCCCACCCCCAAGGCCGAGGACCGCCCGTACCACAAGGCGCACAAGCTGAAGAAGGCCGCCGAGCGCCGGCAGAACGCGGGCGGGCGCTCCCCGGCCCGGACCCGCGGCAAGGTCCAGGAGGATCTCGTCACCGGGCGGAACTCGGTGGTCGAGGCGCTGCGCGCGGACATCCCCGCCAAGGCCCTGTACGCGGCCAGCAAGATCGACGTCGACGACCGCGTGCGCGAGATCCTGCAGCTCTGCGCCGAACGCGGGATCACGATCCTCGAAGCCTCCAAGGGCGAGCTCGACCGGCTCACCAGCGACGCCGTGCACCAGGGCGTGGCCCTGCAGGTGCCGGCCTACGAGTACCAGGACGCCGTGCAGACCGCCCGCAAGCTCATGACCCAGTGGGAGAAGCGGCACATCCGCCGCCCCCCGCTGATGATCGCCCTCGACGGGATCACCGACCCCCGCAACCTCGGCGCCATCATCCGCAGCGTCTCCGCGTTCTCCGGCAACGCCGTGATCGTGCCCGAGCGCCGGTCCGTGGGTGTCACGGCCTCCGCCTGGAAGACCAGCGCCGGTGCCGCGGCCCGGGTGCCCGTCACGAAGGCCGCCAACCTCAACCGCGCGCTCGAGGAGCTCAAGGCCATGGGCTACTTCGTGGTCGGCCTCGACGGGGGCGGCGACGTCGAGCTGCCCGGCCTCGAACTGGCCACCGAGCCGCTCGTCGTCGTGGTGGGCTCGGAGGGCAAGGGCCTGTCCCGGCTGGTCGCCGAGAACTGCGACCAGATCGTCTCCATCCCGATCGACTCCACGATGGAGTCCCTCAACGCCTCGATGGCCGTGGGCATCACCCTGTACGAGGTGTCGCGACGCCGTGCTGGTTCCTGAGCCCCGGCGGCAGGACACCGGCCGGCCGTACGTCTCCCACCCCTACCCCCTCGGGGTCCACCCCTCGCCCGAGCGCGACGGCAGCGCGAACGTGGCGGTCTACGCCCCAGGGGTCCCCGACCTGGACATCGTCTTCCGGCTGCCCGGCGGGCTCTGGCAGCGGCGACGGCTCACCGGCCGCACCGGCGGCGTGCACCACGGGACGATCCCGCCGGCCGAGCAGCAGCGGCTCTCGGAGACGGGCTTCGACTACCTGCGGCACCGGGACGAGGCCCCGGCCCTGCCCGCGGGCACGGAGTACGGCTTCGTGCCCGCCGACTCGCCGGTCGCCTCCAGGCACCGCGCCCCGGACCCGGCCGACCAGCAGATCCTGCTCGACCCCTACGGCAAGGGCCTGCGCCGCGTCGCCCCGCCGCCCGGCGTCGAGGATCCCGGCCCCGACGCCTACGGCGGACGCTACGTCTCCGTGGTCGTCCAGCAGGACTTCGACTGGGACGAGGACCGCCACCCGGCCACCCCGTGGCGGGACACGGTCGTCTACGAGGCGCACGTCAAGGGCCTGACCGCCCTGCACCCCGACATCCCGGAGCACCTCCGGGGCACGTACGCGGGGCTCGCCCACCCCGTGATGACCGACTACCTCACGTCCCTGGGCGTCACGGCCGTCGAGCTGCTGCCCGTGCACGCGCACCTGGACGAGCCCCACCTCACGTCGCTCGGGCTGAGCAACTACTGGGGCTACAACACGCTGGGCTTCTTCGCCCCGCACGCCGGCTACGCCACCGAGGCCGCCCGCGCCCGGGGCCCGCAGGGCGTGCTCGACGAGTTCAAGGCCATGGTCCGGGACCTGCACCGCGCGGGGCTCGAGGTCTACCTCGACGTCGTCTACAACCACACGGCGGAGGCCGGTCAGGAGGAGCCCGCCTACTGCTGGCGGGGGCTCGGCGACGAGGCGTACTACCGCCACGGCGAGGACGGCCGCTACGTGGACGTCACCGGGTGCGGCAACTCCGTGAACTTCGGCAACCCGCGGGTGGTGCAGATGGCGCTGGACTCCCTGCGCTACTGGGTGGAGCGCTGCCACGTGGACGGCTTCCGCTTCGACCTCGCCCCCGAGCTGGCCCGGGACGAGCGCCACCGCTTCACCCGCAACCACCCCTTCCTCGTGGCCGTCGGCGCCGATCCCGCCCTCTTCGGCACGAAGCTCATCGCCGAGCCCTGGGACGTGGGCATGGGCGGTTGGCAGACCGGTCACTTCCCCGAGGGGTGGGCGGACTGGAACGACCGCTTCCGGGACACCGTCCGCGACTTCTGGCTCACCGGCCCGCGCAGCATGAGCCTGGGCGGGGACGGCGGCAACGCCGCACGGCTCGCCGGGGCGCTCGCCGGCTCCGCGGACATGTTCGCCGCGTCCGGGCGCAGCGCCCTGGCGTCCCTGAACTTCGTGACCGCCCACGACGGCTTCACCCTGGCGGACCTCGTCTCCTACGACAACAAGCACAACCAGGACAACCTGGAGAAGAACCGGGACGGGACCAACGACAACCACTCGTGGAACCACGGGGTGGAGGGCCCGGCGCGCGACGTCCGGATCCGGGCCGACCGGGCCCAGACCGCGCGCAACGTCATGGCCACCCTGCTCTTCTCCCAAGGGGTGCCCATGATCACGGCCGGGGACGAGTTCGGCCGCAGCCAGCGCGGCAACAACAACGCCTACTGCCAGGACAACGAGCTGTCCTGGGTGGACTGGCGGCTCACCCCGGCGGACCGCGCCATGCTCGCGGCCACCCGCTCCCTGGTGGGCGTGCGGGGGGAGTTCCTGGCGGGGCAGCCGTCCCACTTCCCGACCCGTCCCGACGAGGTCATGATGCACTGGTTCGGCCCGGACGGGACGGCCATGACCGCCACCGGGTGGCAGACCCCCGGGGCCCGGACCATCCAGGTGCTGATCGGGTCCCGCGGCGGCCGGGTGGCGGGGCTCATGGTGATCAACGGCGCGAGCGCCGACATGGCGATCACCTTCCCGGACCTCACGGACCTCCTGCGCCCGGACGAGGACGGGCACCCCCTGGAGAAGGCCGACGGCGTCTACTCCCTGGTGCACAGCACGGCCTCCGTACTCCACGGGCGCTACGGCACGCGCTACCGGGCGGGCCAGGCGCAGGGCGTTCCCGCCAGCTCCGTGACGCTCTTCCGGATGCTCTGAGCCACGGCGGCCGCCGGGAGGGCCGCACCTGCCGCGCACGGGTGCGGCCCCTCCGGCGTTCCGCGCGGTGCCGCGCCGGCTCAGGCGTTGGTCACCAGGCCCAGCTCCGCCTTGTCGGCGAGCTCGGGGTGGGCGGGCAGCACCCGGACGGTGTAGCCGAACGGGCCCGAGCGGTCCACGGTGATCGTGCCGCAGAACTTGTGCCGGCCGCCGCCCAGGTCGTCGACGGGGCTCAGGCCCGCGTACTTGCGCTCGTGGATGTGGTCCGTCTCCGAGACCCGGCCGTACCCGATCTCGGCGCACACGTCGTCCGGGCTCAGCGAGCCGAGCGAGACGTAGGCGCACACCGTGAGCTCGTCGCCGATCTGCGGTTCCTGGGCCACGCCCTCGGCGTCCACGTGCTCGACCGTCACCTGGTCCCAGGCCTGGCGCACGCGCCCGACCCACCGGGACTTCGCCCGGGCGGCCACGTGCCCGTCCAGGGCGGCCCGGCGGCCGGAGACGGCGGCCGGCACGTAGAGGTGCCGCACGTAGTCCTCGAGCATCCGCTTGGCGGAGACCTGCGGGCCCAGCGTCGCCAGGGTGTGCTTGACCATGGCCAGCCACTGGTGCGGCACGCCGTCGGATTCCGGGTCCGAGCCCTCCGCCGTCTCGCCGTAGAACCGCGGGGCCACGTGGTTCTCGATGAGCTCGTAGAGGGCGGCGGCCTCGATGTCGTCGCGCTCGTCGGGGTGCGCGCCCTCGTCGGCGGTCGGGATGGCCCAGCCGTTCTGGCCGTCGTACATCTCGTCCCACCAGCCGTCGAGCACCGACAGGTTCAGTCCGCCGTTGAGGGCGGCCTTCATCCCGGACGTGCCGCAGGCCTCGAGCGGGCGCAGCGGGTTGTTCAGCCACACGTCGCAGCCCGGGAAGAGGGTCCGGGCCATCGCGATGTCGTAGTTGGGCAGGAACACGATGCGGTGGCGCACCTCCGGGTCGTCCGTGAAGCGCACGAGGTCCTGGATCAGGCGCTTGCCCTGCTCGTCGGCCGGGTGGGACTTCCCGGCGACCACGAGCTGCACGGGGTGCTCCGGGTCCAGCAGGATCCGCTTGAGCCGCTGCGGGTCCCGCAGCATGAGCGTGAGCCGCTTGTAGGTGGGCACCCGGCGGGCGAAGCCGATCGTGAGCACGCCCGGGTCGAGGACGGTGTCGGTCCAGCCCAGCTCGGCGTCCGCGAGGCCGCGCTTCTTCCACGACGCCCGCAGCCGGGCCCGGACGTCCTCCACCAGGCGGGTGCGCAGCTCCCGGCGGACGGCCCACAGCTCGGCGTCGTCGACGCCGTAGATGCGGCGCCACCGCGCGGCCCGGTTCAGGTCCGAGCCCATCGGGTCGAGGGCCAGTTCGGCCATGCGCGGGTCGATCCACGTCATCACGTGCACGCCGTTGGTGATGGAGCCGATCGGCACCTCCTCGACGTCGAAGCCCGGCCACAGCCCCTGGAACATGCCCCGGGAGACCACGCCGTGCAGCCTGGCCACCCCGTTGGCGCGCTGGGCCAGGCGCAGGCCCATGACCGCCATGTTGAACTTGGCGGGGTCGCCGCCGGCGTAGTCCTCGGCGCCCAGGGACAGGACCTCGGCCGTGGGCACGGACGGGGCGAGGCCTGCGTTGAGGAAGTGTGCGATCTGCGCCTGCTCGAACCGGTCGATGCCCGCGGGCACCGGGGTGTGGGTCGTGAACACGGTGGCCGAGCGCACCGCGGTCAGTGCCTCGTCCCACGTCATCGGCTCGGTCCCGTCCGCCGGGTCCATGAGCTCGGCGATCCGCTCGACGCCCAGGAAACCGGCGTGGCCCTCGTTGCAGTGGAAGACCTCCGGGGCCGGCGCCCCGGTCAGCCGGGAGAAGGCCCGCAGCGCCCGGATCCCGCCCATCCCGAGGAGCAGCTCCTGCTGGAGCCGGTGGTCGCCGCCGCCGCCGTAGAGACGGTCCGTGATGTTGCGGGCGTGGTCGTCGTTGTCCGGGATGTCGGAGTCGAGCAGCAGCAGGGGGACGCGGCCGACGTCGGCCCGCCAGACGTGGGCGGACAGGGAGCGGCCGTTGGGCAGGGGCAGGGTGATCCGGACCGGGCTCCCGTCCTCCTCCCGCAGCAGTGTCAGCGGCATGCCGTCCGGGTCGAGCACGGGATAGGACTCCTGCTGCCACGCGTCGCGGGAGAGGGACTGCTTGAAGTAGCCGTGCTGGTAGAACAGTCCGACCCCCACCACCGGCACGCCGAGGTCCGAGGCGCTCTTGAGGTGGTCGCCGGCCAGGATCCCCAGTCCGCCCGAGTACTGGGGGAGCACGGAGGTGACGCCGTACTCGGCGGAGAAGTAGGCGATGGCCCGCGGGGCGTCCTCCGACTGGGTCCTCTGGTACCACAGGTCGTCGGTGAGGTAGCGCTCGAGATCGGCGTCCAGCTCCTCGATCCGGCGCACCGTGGCCGGGTCCTGGGCGATCTGCTGGATCTCCTCGCGGGTGAGGGAGCCGAGGAGCTTGACGGGGTCCCCGTGGACCGCGTCCCAGGCCTGCGGGTTCAGCTCGGCGAACAGCTGTTCCGTGGGCCGGTGCCAGGACCAGCGGAGGTTCCTCGCGAGGCGGCTCAGAGGGGCGATGGACTCCGGCAGCACGGTGCGCACGGTGAATCTACGGATTGCCTTCACGCCGCCAGACTACCGGTGCCGCGGCGCCGGGCGGGGGCGCCGCCGCCCATCCGTGCTCCGGCGCGCCGGGCCGTCCCGCCGGGGCCGCAGCACGGGGACGGCGACACCGTCCCACGGTTCGACAGCGGGCTTAACGATCGCCGGGTTTGTCGCTAACGTGTTCCAGGTGAGCCAAGCCAACACGCCGCCCCCGTCCGACCCGGCCTCGAGCCCGGCCGGCGCGCCCGCCCCCGACCCCTCGACGACGCCCGCCCTTCCCGGCGCCGGGACCGGTGCCGCTCCGGCACCGGCCGAGCAGCCCGCGAAGAAGGCACCGGCCCGGCGCAGGACGTCCACCGCCCGGAAGGCTCCGGACGCGGAGGCCACGACGCCCGTGGCCGACGAGCCCGGCATCGCCGTCGTCCCCGCGGCGGAGCCCAAGCCGCGTGCCAAGCGGACGTCGACGTCCAGGACCACCGCCGCGAAGGCTCCCGCCGCCGCGAAGGCTCCGGCCGCCAAGGCCGGGACCACCAGGACGGCCACCGCCAAGAAGGCCTCCACGCCGCGGAAGGCGGCGACCACCCGCCGGAAGGCCGCCGGCTCGGCGTTCTCCCGCGAGAACCTGGTCTACGGCCGGATCCCGATCGTCGGGGTCAGCCCCGTGGTGGAGGACGGGCGCTTCCCGGCCAAGGCGGTACCGGGCGAGTCGATCCGCGTGGGCGCCACCGTGTTCCGCGAGGGCCACGACGCCCTGGGCGTGACCGCGGTGCTGTACGACCCGCAGGGCGCGGAGGCCGAGCGCGTGCCGATGCGCCTCACCACCCCCGGCACCGATCGCTACGAGGCGTGGCTGACGCCCACCGCCGAGGGCGCCTGGACCTTCGCCGTCGAGGGCTGGGGCGACCTGTTCGAGACGTGGCGCCACGCCGCCGAGATCAAGCTGGGCGTGGGCCAGGACGTCGACCTCATGATGTCCGAGGGCATCGTGCTCTTCGACCGCGCCGCCGCGGAAGCCGGCCGCCCGGACTCCGACGCCGAGCTGTTCCGCTCGGTCTCGCGCACGCTCGGCAACGGCGAGCTGCCCGCCGAGCACCGGCTCGAGGCCGCCACCTCGGCCGAGGTCCTGGCGGTGGTCGCCGAGCGCCCGGTGCGCGACCTCGTGACCGAGAGCCGCCGGCACCCGCTGAAGGTCGAGCGCGCCGCCGCCGGCCGCGGGTCCTGGTACGAGTTCTTCCCCCGCTCCGAGGGCGCCGTCTTCGACGCCGAGTCCGGCACCTGGACCTCCGGCACCTTCCGGACCGCCGCCGAGAGCCTCGACCGCGTTGCGGCCATGGGCTTCGACGTCGTCTACCTGCCCCCGATCCACCCGATCGGCACGGCCCACCGCAAGGGCCCGAACAACACCCTGGTGGCCGGTCCGCAGGACCCGGGGTCCCCGTGGGCCATCGGCGCCGCCGAGGGCGGGCACGACGCGATCCACCCCGACCTCGGTTCGTTCGAGGACTTCGACGGCTTCGTGGCCCGTGCCGGGGACCTCGGCCTCGAGGTGGCCCTGGACCTCGCGCTGCAGGCCTCCCCGGACCACCCGTGGGTCACGGCGCACCCGGAGTGGTTCACGACCCGTGCCGACGGCTCCATCGCGTACGCGGAGAACCCGCCGAAGAAGTACCAGGACATCTACCCGATCAACTTCGACAACGACCCCGAGGGCCTGTCCCTCGAGGTGCTGCGCATCGTGGAGCTGTGGATCTCCCACGGGGTGAAGATCTTCCGGGTCGACAACCCGCACACCAAGCCCCTGTGGTTCTGGGAGTGGCTGATCGGCACCGTCAACGCCAAGCACCCCGAGGTCGTGTTCCTGGCCGAGGCGTTCACCCGCCCCGCCATGATGCAGGCCCTCGCGCGCGTCGGCTTCCAGCAGTCCTACTCGTACTTCACCTGGCGCAACACCAAGAAGGAGCTCGAGGAGTACCTGGCGGAGGTCAGCCACGAGACCTCGGCGGTGTACCGGCCGAACTTCTTCGTCAACACCCCCGACATCCTCACCGAGTACCTGCAGTTCGGCGGGCCCGCGGCCTTCAAGATCCGCGCCGTGCTGGCCGCCACCGGCTCGCCCCTCTGGGGCGTCTACGCCGGCTACGAGCTGTACGAGCACGTGGCCCGGGCGGGGGCCGAGGAGTACGTCGACAACGAGAAGTACCAGTACCGGCCCCGTGACTTCGCGGGCGCCGAGGAGCGCGGGGAGTCCCTGGCCCCGTACATCACCCGGCTCAACGAGATCCGGCGCCGGCACGCCTCCCTGGGCGACCTGCAGAACCTGACGGTGCAGTCCACGTCCGACGACGCCCTGGTCGCCTACACGAAGACGAAGACCGTGCGGCACGGGGACTCGAGCTACAAGGACACGGTCATCGTGGTCGTCAACGTGGACCCGCACGCGGTCCGCGAGGGCACCGTGTGGCTGGACCTGGAGTCCCTGAACCTGGACGACGCGGACTTCAACGAGGACGGCAGCTTCTGGGTGGACGACCTGCTCAGCGGACACTCCTGGAAGTGGGGCACGCACAACTACGTGCGCCTGGATCCGCACTACGATCCCGCGCACGTCCTGCACATCCGCCGCAACGTGAATTAGGGGCTCGACCGCACCCCGTCGGAGCCCTCCCGGGCGATGCCCCGGGAGGGCCCACCTCAAGCACCGATGGCCTCCGACCCACCCGTCCGAAAGGCGACACCCCCGCATGAGCATCTCGCCGTACTCGCTCAACGCCCCCGGCATCTCCCACGACCCCGACTGGTTCCGCAAAGCGGTGTTCTACGAGGTGCTCGTCCGGGCGTTCTCCGACGCCAACGGTGACGGCTCCGGCGACTTCTCCGGCCTGATCGACAAGCTCGACTACCTGCAGTGGCTGGGCATCGACTGCCTGTGGCTGCCGCCGTTCTTCGAGTCGCCGCTGCGCGACGGCGGCTACGACATCTCGGACTACTACTCGGTGCTCGACGAGTTCGGCACGATCAGCGACTTCAAGCGCCTGGTGGCCGAGGCGCACGCCCGCGGCCTGCGGGTGATCATCGACCTCCCGCTCAACCACACCAGCGACCAGCACCCGTGGTTCCAGGCCTCCCGCGAGGACCCCGAGGGCCCCTACGGCGATTTCTACGTCTGGTCGGACACGGACGAGCTGTACCAGGACGCCCGGATCATCTTCGTGGACACCGAGGAGTCGAACTGGACGTTCGACCCGATCCGCCGCCAGTTCTTCTGGCACCGGTTCTTCTCCCACCAGCCGGACCTCAACTTCGAGAACCCCGCCGTGGTCGAGGCCGTCCACGACGTGGTGAAGTTCTGGCTGGACATGGGCATCGACGGCTTCCGGGCCGACGCGATCCCGTACCTGATCGAGGAGGAGGGGACCAACTGCGAGAACCTCCCCGGCACGCACGACTTCCTGGTGGACCTGCGGCGCATGATCGACGACCAGTACCCGGGGCGTGTGGTGATCGCCGAGGCGAACCAGATGCCGCACGAGGTGGTGGAGTACTTCGGCAGCGAGGACGACCCCGAGTGCCACATGTGCTTCCACTTCCCGATCATGCCGCGGATCTTCTACGCCCTGCGGGACCAGAAGGCCGCCCCGATCGTGGAGACCATGCGGGAGACGCCGGACATCCCGCGCGGGACCCAGTGGGGCACGTTCCTGCGCAACCACGACGAGCTGACCCTCGAGATGGTGACCACCGAGGAGCGCCAGGCGATGCTCGGCTGGTACGCCCCCGATTCGCGGATGCGCGCCAACGTGGGCATCCGCCGCCGGCTGGCCCCTCTGCTGGACAACTCCCGGGCCGAGATCGAACTGATCCACGCCCTGCTCCTGTCCCTTCCGGGCAGCCCGTTCCTGTACTACGGGGACGAGATCGGGATGGGCGACAACATCTGGCTGGACGACCGCGACGCGTCCCGCACCCCGATGCAGTGGACCCCGGACCGCAACGCCGGGTTCTCCAAGGCGGACCCGGGCAAGCTGTACCTGCCGGTCGTGCAGTCGCTGGTCTACCACTACAACCAGGTCAACGTGGAGGCGCAGCTGGCGTCGTCGTCGTCCCTGCTGCACTGGATGCGCCAGATGCTCGCGGTGCGCAAGGCGCACCCGGCGTTCGGCCTCGGCTCGTACGTCGACGTGGAGACGGACCACGACTCCGTGCTCGCGTTCCTGCGCGTGCTCTCCGACGACGAGGCCGACGACGGGCGCGGCGAGACCGTGCTGTGCCTGTTCAACCTCGCCCACACCCCCGCGTGCGCCCGGATCCGGCTGCCCCAGTTCGCGGGCCGCGGACTGCGCGAGCTCTTCGGCGGCGACCTGTTCGGTGAGGTGGACGAGGCCGGGGAGTACCGCATCACCCTCGGCAGCCAGGACTTCTTCTGGTTGCGCCTCCGGGCCGCTCCCCGCGACGACGGCACGCACCCCCAGACCACGGCCATGCCGATCATCACCGCGACCAAGTCCTGAGCGCGTCCGCGCATCCGGCCACCTCCTCGCCCGCTCCGGAAGGACCCGAACCCATGACCGACCAGCACCCCGACGAGCTCCTCGACCTCCTGCGCCGGTGGCTGCCGCGGCAGCGGTGGTTCCCGTTCGCGGACGGCGGTGCGGGCGTGGAACTGCGGGTCGCCGCCCAGCTGGCCCTGCCGGACCAGGAGGGAGCCGGGGCCCGGATCCTGCTGCTGGAGGCCTCCGAGGGAGCGCGCACCGAACTCCTCCAGGTGCCGCTGAGCTTCCGCTCCGCACCCCTCGAGGGCGCCGAGCGCTTCCTCGTCGGGGAGCTGGCGCCGGCCGCGGCCGAGGAGGCCGGGACGGGCGTCCCGCCGGAGGACGACGCCACCCCGCGCCGGGCCGCGCGCTTCCTGCGGGAGCGCGCCGCCCGCGCCGGCCGAGCCGTGGCCCACCGCACCGGGCTGCCGCTGCCCGGGGCGGAGGACGCCGTGGCCGGTCCCTGGGTGTACGACGGCGTCGGGGACCCGGCGTTCGTCGGGCCGGTCCTCGGGCTCATGCAGCGCGCGGAGTCGGTCGGCTCCGGTCCCCTCGGGCTGACCATGACCGGCGCGCACGGCGACGTGCTGCGCGTCCCCTACGCGGTGGAGACGTCCGAGCAGGTCCGCGTGATCTCGAGCGAGCAGTCGAACTCCTCGGTGATCCTCACCCCGCCCGCGGGGCGGGCGGACGCCGACGCCGTGATCGTGAAGTTCTTCCGCGTGGTGGGGGAGGGCGACAACCCGGACGTCGAGGTGGGCCGCGAGCTCACCGCGCTCGGCTGCCCCGCGGTGCCGAGCACCTTCGGGTGGCTCGACGCCCGCTGGCGCCGCGGGCTGAGCACCGTGCAGGGTCAGCTGGCCGTGGCCACCGAGTTCCTGGCCGGCTCCGCCGACGCGTGGGGCCGGGCCGTCGAGGCTGCGGAGCAGGGCGCGGACTTCTCCGAGGAGGCCCGGGAACTGGGTCGCACGACCGCGCGCGTGCACCGCGACCTGGGCCGGGCCTTCGGCGCGGCCGACCCCGACGACGCCGCCCGCGCCCGCCTCCTGAACGACCTCGGCGGTCGCCTGCGCTGGGCCCGCACCGAGACCGGGTCCCTGTTCTCGGAGCACGCGGCGGCCCTCGACCAGCTGATCACCTCCCTCGACGACGTGCCGGAGCTGCCCCCGCTGCAGCGCATCCACGGCGACTACCACCTGGGCCAGGTCCTGCAGACGGAGGACGGGCAGTTCAAGGTCCTCGACTTCGAGGGCGAGCCCCTGCGGGCCATCGAGGAGCGCACCCGGCCGGACGTCGCCCTGCGCGACGTGGTCGGCATGCTGCGCTCCTTCGACTACGCCGCGGCCTTCGGCGCCCGTGCCGGCGCGCAGGACGCCGAGGCCTGGGGCCGGCGCGCCGGCGACGCCTTCCTGGCGGGCTACGAGCAGGGCGCGGGACACCCGGTGGACCGGGATTCCCCCCTGTTCCTCGCACTGTGGCTGGACAAAGCCCTCTACGAGGTCGTCTACGAGCAGCGCAACCGCCCCGACTGGGTGGACGTCCCGGCCACGGCGGTTCGCCGTTCACTGGAGAGCCTCCGGTCGCGTAGCGTGAACCCTGATACCGCCGGTGCGGACCCCGCGCCCGGCACCGATCACGACGACGACAGCTCCCGCTCCGCGCGGCTCATCTCGGCGGCAGCGGGAACGGAAATCGAGGACGCAGTGAGCCCCAGCACTCCGCAGGACCGATCCGACCCCGTCCAGACGTCCCGCACCGCTCCGGCCGGCCACGACGTGGCCCCCGCCGGACCGGTGCCTGTGCCCGAGCACCTGCTGGCCGCGGTCTCCGAGGGCCGCCACCACGACCCGCACGGCGTCCTGGGCGCCCACCTCAACCCGGACGGCAGCGTCACCGTGCGCACGCTGCGGCGGTTCGCGACGGCCGTGGCCGTCGTGACGCAGGACGGCACCTTCGAGCTCGAGCACGAGTGGGGCGGCATCTTCACGGGCGTGGTTCCCGCGCACGAGCCGGGGCGGATCCCCGACTACCGCGTGGACGTGACCTACCGGGACCTGGAGCCGCAGCGGCTGGACGACCCGTACCGCTTCGGGCCGACCCTCGGCGAGCTGGATCTCCACCTCATCGGCGAGGGCCGCCACGAGACGCTGTGGACCGTCCTCGGCGCGCACGTGCGCCGCTATCCCTCGGTGATGGGCGACATCACCGGCGTGGCGTTCTCGGTGTGGGCGCCCAACGCCCAGGCGGTGCGGGTCATCGGCGACTTCAACGGCTGGGACGGCAGCGAGCACGCCATGCGCTCCCTCGGCTCCTCGGGCGTGTGGGAGATCTTCATCCCGGGCCTGGGCTCCGGCGCCACCTACAAGTTCCGCATCCTGGGCCGGGACGGCGGCTGGCGCGAGAAGGCGGATCCCATGGCCTTCGGCACCGAGGTGCCGCCGTCCACCGCGTCCCGCGTCTTCGAGTCCGACTACGAGTTCCAGGACGACGCCTGGATGGCCCGCCGCGCGGCGACCGATCCGCACAACGCGCCCATGAGCGTCTACGAGCTGCACATCGGCTCCTGGCGCAAGGGACTCGGCTACAAGGACCTCGCGAAGGAGCTCGTCGAGTACCTCACCTGGCAGGGCTTCACGCACGTGGAGTTCATGCCCGTCGCCGAGCACCCGTTCGGCGGGTCCTGGGGCTACCAGGTGACGTCCTACTACGCGCCGTCCTCCCGCTTCGGCAGCCCGGACGAGTTCCGCTACCTCGTGGACCAGCTCCACCAGGCCGGCATCGGCGTGATCGTGGACTGGGTCCCGGGCCACTTCCCCAAGGACGAGTGGGCGCTGGCCCGCTTCGACGGGGAGCCCCTGTACGAGCACGCCGACCCCCGGCGGGGTGAGCACAAGGACTGGGGGACGCTGATCCCCGACTACGGCCGCAACGAGGTCCGGAACTTCCTGGTGGCCAACGCCTCCTACTGGCTCGAGGAGTTCCACGTGGACGGCCTGCGCGTGGACGCGGTCGCGTCCATGCTCTACCTCGACTACTCCCGCAACGAGGGGGAGTGGGAGCCCAACGCCTTCGGCGGCCGCGAGAACCTCGAGGCCATCGCCTTCCTCAAGGAGGCCAACGCCACCGCGTACAAGCGCACCCCGGGGATCGTCATGATCGCCGAGGAGTCGACGTCCTACCCGGGCGTGACCCGGCCGACCGACGCGGACGGCCTGGGCTTCGGCCTCAAGTGGAACATGGGGTGGATGAACGACACCCTCGAGTACATGGCGGAGGACCCGGTCAACCGGTACTACCACCACAACAAGCTCACGTTCTCGCTGGTCTACGCGTTCTCGGAGAACTTCCTGCTTCCGATCTCCCACGACGAGGTCGTCTACGGCAAGGGCTCCCTGCTGCGCAAGATGCCGGGCGACCGGTGGCAGCAGCTCGCCAACGTCCGCGCCTACCTGGCGTTCATGTGGGCCCACCCCGGCAAGCAGCTGATCTTCATGGGCACGGAGTACGCCCAGGAGTCCGAGTGGTCCCAGGAGCACGGGCTGGACTGGTGGCTCTCCGAGACCCCGCCGCACAAGGGGGTCCAGGAGCTGGTGCGCACCCTCAACGGGATCTACCGCGAGACCCCCGCGCTGTACGAGCGGGACAACAACCCCGCCGGGTTCGAGTGGATCGACGCGGCCGACGCCGGGCGCAACACCCTCTCCTTCACCCGCTGGGACGAGCAGGGCAACCCGCTCGTGTGCGTGGCGAACTTCGCCGGCAACCCGCACGAGAACTTCCGGCTGGGCCTGCCGTGGGCCGGTGAGTGGGTCGAGACGCTCAACACGGACTCCGAGCTCTTCGGCGGTTCCGGCGTGGGCAACCTCGGCATGGTCACCGCCACCGAGGGCGCCCACAACGGCAGCCCCGCCTCCGCCGAGCTGACCGTCCCGCCGCTGGCGGTCCTGTACCTCAAGCCCGCCGAGCACTGATCCGCCCAGCGGGCGCGGACCACGAACCACGGGAAGGGCCCGGATCCTCGGATCCGGGCCCTTCCGCCGTCCGCGGCCCGGTGGCGCGGCCACCTCGCGGGAGCCGTCGTCAGGCGGCGGCAGCGTGGTCGCCGAGGCCGGGTTGCACGGTCCGCGGAAAGGGAGTAACTTCTTCCAAGTCGTCGCGGCGAGGAACTCCTCCGGGAGATCCACGGGACGGCATCCCACCCGGAACGGTCCGCTCCGAGCAGCCAGCGAGTTGCACGGAGCCGGAGAAGTGTTAGAGTGGGAGATTGTGAGCTTCGCCGAAAGGCGGCGCCGTCACGATCAGGTAACCAAGTGTTCACCTGAGATTGACCGGGGCCGACCGCGAGGGCTAAGGTTGCAGAGCACTCCGGCAGCAAGGTGTCAAAGCGACACGCTGACCGGTCTGTTGTTTGAGAACTCAATAGTGTGCCATGTTTGTTGATACCGGATGTTTTATTCGGTTG
>NZ_BAAAOA010000023.1:0-7931 GCF_039530085.1 Kocuria aegyptia | reverse complement strand
TCACCGCAGTCCGCGTTGAGGTCGATGTCGGAGGGGGACATGCTGTGCTCCTTGTCACGTCGGTGTATCCAGGATGCCCCTCCTCCGGTGGTTGTTCAACAATTTTCTTCTTTTGTCCTAGGAAAGTCTCTGAATTTTTATGGACGGCAGGGGCGACCGTATGTGTGCCCCCCGCGGGGGCGCGATTGCGCCATGCTCTCTCCACACCCGAGGTCCCATGGCGACCCTCGGTGTCTCCCGCCTCCACCGATCAGACACGACATGAGCGGCAAGAGCTGGACCAGCGTCTGGGACGTGACCCGTAGCGCGGCGCTAAACATCGCCGAAGCCTTGGGTGACTTCTGTGCATGCCTTGATGCAGTTGTGGGTCCCCGGGTTCTTGCGGGGGTTGCAAGACTGAGCGTTGGGGGTGGCGTGGTGGGCGGGTACCGACTGGCTGCCCGACGCCGGGTGCTACGGGGTGTGACGGCTGCCGAGGACTACCTGATCACGGGGGAGCGGGGGCCGTGCCGGTGGTCTGGGTAGTTGTGGACACCGTGGGCCTGTGCAGTCGCTGGTCGGCCCAAGCACACCGGATGCAGGACAGCCCGTTCCCATGACTTTACATAAGGCCGGCTACCGGACACCTTCCACGAAGAGGACCTCGTAGTAGGGGTTCCCAGATGGTCACTGGGCGCACACGGGAGGGTCGGGCAGGTGGCGGTAGATAGAGGAGCAGCTCTTCTGCATGATCGGTGTTCCCGCGTGGTCGACGGCCATGATCCAGTCCATGTGATCCTCCGTCTCGTCGTAGTAGGCGAGGGTGCTCATCACGGCGTTAATGCCACGGTCCGCCAAGTCCTCGAGGTAGGGGTCGTCGTAACGGCCGTTCATCTGGAGCTGGAGCACTCCGATGCTCTGGGCGTCCATCCCATAGGTCTCGCACGCCCACTCGGCCTTGTCCTCAAAGCAAAGGTCCGACCACGAGTCCCGGCCCACCATCTGCAGGTAGGTGGACTCCATCTGGTCGGCCCACTCGCCTGCGTCACCGGCGAATTGCCCGCTGCCGGGGGAGTCGGCGCTGGACTGTCGGTCGTTCTCGCCGTACTCCCCGGTGATGGCGGAGAGCAGCATCCACAGGATGACGATGCTGCCGATCACCATGACCCGACCTCGGAAGTTCATCTCTTCCCAGACTTGGCGCATCAGGGGACCTCCTCGGTTGCGGTGACACACACATGGCTCATTCTTCTGCACGCGCAGTGCTATCTAGAGTCGGCCGAGCAGCTCCTTCTTCTTGGCCATGAACTCTTCCTCCGTCAGCACCCCAGCGTCGCGCAGCTGCCCGAGCCGAGCGAGCTGGGCGAGCACGTCCGGCCCAGCGGGCGCAGCGGAGGCCGGAGCAGAGGCCTTGGCAGCGGGGGTGTTGCACAGCTGGCGGTAGAGGTTAGCGATATTTTCGCCCTGCCCAGATTCCAACTGGGTGATCTTACCTTTGGCCCCAGAGACGGTGAACTCCAGTGACTCCGTACCCCACCCCTTGCTCAGCGACAGAGATGAGATCGCGCCGAGCTGGAACTCCTTCACCGACTCCCGGAGGATGCCCTTCTCCAGGAAAATCAGGCGCTTGTCGGTCAGCACGATCAGGGACTGCAGTTTCTCGTAGGTACCCTGACCCAGAGCGAGGACCTGTTCCTCTGGGTCCAGGATGTTGCGCAGATGGGAGATCTCACGACGGGCGAGCATCCGTGAGAGCCCGCTCAGCTTCTCCAGCGCCTCCGTGATCCCGCGGTCGTCGCCGGCTTCCTCGCCAGCAACGGCTGCGGCAGGGGCTCTGACCCGGGCATTGGTAGGGGAGCTGCCAGAAGGCTGGGTAGAAGACCTGTCGATGGCTATGACCGGGGTTCTGTCGGGGGCTTTGGTAGGAGGTCTCGCAGGGATCTTGGTAGCGGCGCCCACCCTCTCCGCGACACCTTTGCCCAGGGTTGCTGAGAGCTCGTTGAGTATCTCCTGATGTTTGGTGCCCATGGCGTCCACGGTTACTACGGCCACGGCGCCGGCGGAGTGCTCGCTGATCGCGACGGTGATACGAGCTGGGTTGCGGTTCTTGCTCCAGGACGCCTTCGTCCGGCCCTTGATGTGCCCGAGCGGGCCGGAAGGCGAAGCGCCCATCTGCTTCAGACCTGCCCGCAGCGCCGTGTCCGCCTGCGCCACCGGCAGACGCACCACCCACTGGATCATCACCTTGATACCCATCGCGTTCTCTCTCCCGTGTCCGTGTCCGTGTCCGTGTGCGTTCGTGTCTATTGTCGCGTCGGGTGCCCGCACAGCGTGACAACGGGACTGGCCGGCCTCCTAGCCGCCGGCGGAGCTGCCGCACCATCAGGCGCCATCCGACCTGGCTTGCCCCTGGGGCGGCCCGAAGGGATAGGGCAGGTTCCCCAGCTCATGACCAGAAAGGGCTTGGCAGACACCCCTTTTTACATATGGCTGGCTAGCGGCGGACCACGTTGCAGTGCGGGTTTCGTTTACGGACATGGTGGTCGGTGACTCCGGTCGTCATGCCATCGGGATCGAGCCGCCTCACTGTGGAGGTGGCTCGATTCGGCTCGATGGGCTAGCAGCAGCTGGGCTGTTTGGTCGCGGGCTCACCGTCACCCATCGGCGTGGGCTGGGCGTCCGTGGTGCAGCAGGTCCCATCGCCGGCCACCGCCGACTGCTCAGGATCGGTCTTCCCTTCCAGGTCTGGGCGGGCGTCGGCGGTGACGGTGTAGACCTCCCACGGTTCCTGGCCGGGGCCGGTGACCCAGACCTTGTCCTGGACGGCGTAGCAGCAGGTGGTCTCCTCCTCGGGTCGGGTGGCCAGTCCTGCATCAGCGAGACGGTGGGCGGCGGCGTTGACGATCTCAGTGCTTTCCACTTCCACCCCGAGATGGTCCATCCGCGTCTCCTCGCCGGGCTCGCCCTCGAGCAGGACGAGCTTGAGCGGGGGCTCGACGATCGCGAAGTTGGCGTAGCCGGGCCGGCGCTTGGCCGGGGTGGTGTGGAACAGCGTGGAGTAGAACTCGATGGAGGCCTCGAGGTCGGCAACGCGCAGGGCGAGCTGGACTCTGGACATGACTGGTTCCCTTCTTGGAGGGACGGCGCATCCTCGAATATAGATCACCGTCGATGTCCTAATATTGCCTCCGGCATCGACAGGGGTCAATATATATCTATGTCTATTTCTGGTGACGATTCCTCGGTGACGCCGACCGCTTTAGCCTGCTGCGCTCCGCTGTCGCGAGAGCCCCTAGGGCGGGAGCGGGCGGAGCGGATCGCCCCGTTGCTGAAGGCTTTGGCTGATCCGGTGCGGCTGCAGCTGCTGTCGATGGTGCTCTCCCACCCCGGTGGGGAGGCGTGCGTGTGCGACCTGCTGCCGGCCTTCGAGCTGTCCCAGCCCACGATCAGCCACCACCTCAAGGTCCTGCACGAGGCCGGGCTGCTGGAGCGGGACAAGCGCGGGGTGTGGGTGTACTACCGCACCCGCCCTGAGGCGATGGAGGCTCTGGTGACGCTGTTCGCCCCCGAGACGGCCACCGCATGAACGGCACGCCCACGCCTGGAGACGGCGTGGTGATGCCGGTGGAGCGGCGCATGCTGCCGGGCGACACTGCTGGGGCGCTCACCGTGGTCGGGCTGGAGGAGTCGCACTGGCCGGCCGTCCAGGAGATCTATGCCGCCGGTATCGCCACCGGCCAGGCCACTTTCGAGTCTCGGCCACCGAGTTGGGAGACCTTCGCGGCGGCCAGGCCGGCGCACCTGGGCCAGATGGCCGTGGATGAGCACGGAGAAGTGCTGGGCTGGGTCGCGACCGCACCGGTCTCGGCCCGGGAGGTCTACGCGGGGGTGGTGGAGGGCTCTGTCTATGTCCACCCCGACCGCGGCCGGGCGCGGTGTGGGGCGGCTCCTGCTGGAGACCCTGATCGCCTCGGCGGAGGCCGCGGGGGTGTGGACGATCGAGGCGAAGGTATTCCCGGAGAACACCGCCAGCTTGCCCCTGCATCAGAAGCTCGGTTTCGAGCCGGTGGGGGTGCGTCGGCGCCTGGGTCTGATGAGCCACGGTTCCCAGGCGGGGCGGTGGCGTGATGTGATCCTGCTCGAGCGGCGCAGCGACACCTCCAGCACGTGAATTCCGCCCCGCCGCCTGACGATTCTGCCGGGGGGTCAGCGGGCCGGGATGGGCGTCGGGGTGCTCAGCTGGCGTTGGAGGGCGGCGGCTGTGGCCTTGGCGCTGGGGCCGACCCCGATGAGGGTGGCCGAGCCGGGCCCGGCCCAGTCCCCGTAGCCCACCAGGTAGAGCCCGTCCATCGTTGTGGAGGCCGTGCGGTCGGTGGGGATTGACCCGTCCCCTTCACGCACCTGCAAGGGCCGCAGATGACGCAGGGCAGGGTGGAACCCGGTGCACCAGATCACCGCGTCCACCTCCTGTTCCCGCCCGTCGACCCACGCGGTCCCGGTGAGGGGTGAAGCGGTCGAACATCGGTTCCCGGTGCAGCAGTCCGGCGTCCCGGGCGCGCTGGACCGGAGGCACCACGACGATGTTGCCCAGGGCGGCGACATCACCGGGGTCTGGGCGGCCTATGCTGCGGGTTCGCTTTACTTATGGCCCATTAGGGGCCAACGGTTGTAGCAACCGAGATGTCGCCACCGTATAGGCGGCACTGGCGGCCGGAGTACTCGGCCTGGTGCTCGCGGTGATCGCCTTGGCACGCCCCCGCCGCCGGCACTGACTACCGGCAACAACCCCCTGGGCTCTCCTCCCGAAGAGGCTGGTCTGTTCTTCACGGGAGGAGAACGGCCATGGGTCCCGCCCACCCCGTGTGCCGGAGCCTACGAGACAGGCGGCCACGACGCCGACCGGGCAGATCGAGGGCCGAAAACGAGGCTGGGTCAAATCGGACTCACCGCAGGGAGTCGGCGACTACCCCTGCCACACGTTTACCTATACAAATTAGTAGACAGGCGTGTGACCCCGTGGCGGCAGGCCGGGCGTGTTCATCCCTGGTCCGTGGGAATTGACGGCGGGGTTGTCCGTGCCTGCGGTGCCACCAGCAAGTAGCGGATTTCAGAGCGCGTCCTGCCCGGGTGGGACCCGGGCGGAGCGCGCATTGAGGAGTCAAGAGAATGTTTTTGTTCGTTTCAAACAACCGTCGGGGGCGAGCCGGTGCGGCCGTGGCCGCTGCCACCGTGCTCGCGCTGACCGGGTGCGGCAGCGGGGCAGAAACCGGGACTCAGGAAACCCAGGAGACCGAATCCCAGGAGCAGGGGAATCTGTGGGAGGGGCGCCTGGTGCCAGCTTCTTCGGCGGAGGGTCATGCGTTGCGGGAGGTCCCGGCTGAGGAGGCGCCGTCGGTGCAGCTGAAGGTGACCGAGGACCCGTGGGGGACGGGGTGGGCTGTGCACGTGGTCATCGAGGACTTCGAGTTCGCTCCGGAGACGTTGGGGGAGCTGCGCCCGCAGGAAGGGCACGCGCACCTGTACCTGGACGGGGAGAAGATCAGCCGGCTCTACGGCCCGTGGTACGACTTGCCGGCCTCGGCGGTCCCTGCCGGGGAGCACGAGCTGACAGTGACGCTGAACACCAACGACGACCACGCGCAGTGGGCGGTGGACGGGGAGCCGATCACCGATTCAGTGACGGTGAAGGGCCTGGATGGCTCCGAGAGTGGCCACAACCACGGCGGTGGTCATGAGCATGAGGGCGGGCACGAGGGCACCTCGGCAGGGCCGACCGAGAAGGCTTCCGGGTCCGGGCAGGACCCGGTGGCCCCCGCCCCGGCCGACGCGCCGGCCTTGGTCGCCTCCGGTGGGCAGGTGGACGGACCGCGCCAGGTCACAGCGACCGCCGGCGAGGAGGTGGTCTTCACCGTCACCAGCGACACCGCCGATGAGGTGCATGTGCACGGCTACGACATAACGGTGCCGCTGACCCCCGGTGAGCCTGCGACCGTGCGGCTCCAGGCCCACATCCCGGGCGTGTTCGAGGTCGAACTGGAAGACAGCGGCCTGCTGCTGACCCAGCTGCGCGTCACCCAGTGATCTCCGCGTCCGTGACCCCCCTGGCCGGGTCGGCGGCCCTGGTCCCCGCCCACGGCCTGGGTGGGCGTACTGATCTGCCGGTGGACCCTGCGCTGGCCGCCGCCGGTGCGGCTGCAGCGGTGGCCGTGTCCTTCATCGTGCTGGTGAAGGGCTGGCCGCGGTCCCGGTTCGCTGACCCGAACGCGGGCCTGCCCCTGCCGCAAGCCGTCACCCGGGTGTTGGACGCACGGCTGTTCGTGCAGGTAGTGCGGGCGGTGGCGGCGGCGGTGACCGTGTTCATCGTGGCCGTGGCGTTCCTGGGCCCGGCGGAAACCGTCAATAATCTCGCTCCATGGGCCCTCTACGTGGTGTTCTGGGTCGGTCTGGTGCCGGCCTCGTTGCTGTTCGGCCCGGTGTGGCGGCTACTCAATCCCTTGCGGCTGCTGCACGCCGGGTTGTGCCGGATCATGGAGGTCGATCCGGAGGTGGGCATGAGGCCCCTGCGGCCAGGTGTGGGGATGTGGCCGGCCGCGGGTGTGCTCCTGGTCTTCGTGTGGCTGGAGCTGGTATATCCCTACGAGGCCGTTCCGGTGCTGGTCGGTGTGCTCATGGTCTCCTACGCCGTGCTCACCCTGGTCCTGGCGTTGATCTTCGGCCAGAAGTGGTTCATCGCCGGGGACGGGTTCGAGGTCTACAGCACCCTCGTCGGGTCGATGGCCCCCTTCGGTCGGCGCCAGGACGGCACCCCGGTACTGCGCAACCCCCTGACCGGGCTCTCCACTGTGCCCGCCACTCCCGGACTGAGCGCTGTGGTGGCCGTGCTGATCGGCTCCACCGGCTTCGACGGGCTCTCCCGGACCCAGTTGTGGATGACCAGCGTGCCCCCGGACTCCATCCCGCTGGGCACGGCAACGCTGCTGGGGCTCGTCGCCATCGTCGCAATACTCTTTGCAGGGGCGATCCACCTCAGCAGGCGATCGATGGAACGGGCCGGTAGCGGCAGGTCACCGGTCCAGGCCCTGCGCCCGGCCCGGTTCGCCCACTCCCTCATCCCGGTGGCCCTCGGATACGTCGTGGCCCACTACTTCTCGTACCTGCTCTTCGAGGGACAAATCGCACTGGTGCTCATCAGCGACCCGTTCGGCCTGGGATGGGACCTGTTCGGCACATCACAACAATGGGTGAACTACTTCCTGGTGAGTCCGACCACGATCGGCTGGACCCAGATCAGTGCCATCGTGATCGGACACATTCTAGGACTGACCGTTGCTCACGACCGTGCCCTGACCCTGTTCGACTCCCGGGACGCAATTCGCACCCAGATCCCGATCGCCGTGCTCATGGTCGGCATCACCCTCACCGGTGTGTTGCTGCTCCTCGCCGTCTGACGGGATTATCAGGGATTGTAAGAACAACGGTGTGTGAGGGCCCCTTGCTGGCAACAAAGGCGGGCGGACTCCCCGCTGGAATCGGAAGGAAGAGCCCAGTGGGTGCACGGCTATGCATATGGCCCGATGGCGGCCATCAAGCCAGCTGGGATCTCACGTGATCGTGCAGCAGTTCCTGGTCGCCGCGTGGTCGCGCCGGTCGCCGTTCATGAGGTTCTGCAGCAGGGCGGGGCTTCCTGGGTCCTGAACCTGCCGGTTCGGGGTCAGGTGAGGTGGTCGTGGTCCCCGCGGACCCAGGCCACGTGCCGGGCGGCGGAGCGTGCCACCGCGTCCCGGGCCCCGGCCTCGATGGTGCCCCCGGTGTTGCTGTAGAGCCGGTCGAACTCCAGGGCCGTGGCGGCCGCCGCGATCCGCTGCACCACGGCCGCCGAGAGCGGGTGCAGATTGACGTAGCTGCGCATGAACGCCACCGTGCGCCCGTCCGGGTTGACGAAGAGCGTGTCG
>NZ_BAAAOA010000022.1:0-1480 GCF_039530085.1 Kocuria aegyptia | reverse complement strand
CCCACGCCATCGACCTGCCCCTGCTCTTCGGCCACGAGCACACCTGGGCCGGCACCGGGCTGGTGGCCGGCGCGGACTGGGAGGAGGTCGACGCCCACGGCCGTCAGCTGCGCCGGCTGTGGGCCGACTTCGCCCGCGGCACCCCACTGGGCGAGAAGGGCCGGATCCCCGGCGCGCTGCGCTACCGGCGCGCCCAGGACCTGCCCTGGGTCCCGGCGACCGGGCGGACGGGCCCCGCGGCCCCCTCGACGTGGGGACCGGCCCCGGTCCCCGGACGACCGGCCCGGACAGCGCGGCCCGAGAGTCCGCAGAGGCTCCCTGCGGCCGTGCCGAAAGCATGAGGTGCCGGCCGGTGGTACCCGCTCGCCGTTGCTCGTCGCCGCGGCCGGAACCCTCCGGCTCGGCGATCCTCTCGCCTTGCGGCCGCCGGGGTTCACCCCGTGGCCGGCCGCCGCACCGGATCAGGCATGAGCTTCCAGGGTCAGGTCGTACACGGCGCGCGTGCGCGCCACCATCCGTTCGAGGGTGAAGTCACGCAGACATCTCCTGCGGCCGGCGTCGCCGTACAGCGCACGCCTCGCATCGTCCTCCAGCAGCTCCGCGAGCGCTGCTGCCTGCGTCTGCGCATCCTCCGCCGGCACGAGGAGCCCCGTCTCACCGTGGGCCAGGCTTCTGTGGAGCCGATCACCCGTGTCGCCACCAACGGCAGGCCGGCCTCCATCGCCTCGATCAGGGCCAACGGCATGCCCTCGACCAGTGACGGCAGCACGAACACGTCGGCGGCTTCCAGGAGCATCCGGGTGTCCGCCCGGTGCCCCGGAAGGTGGACCGAGCCGGCGAGGACCCCCGGCCCGTAGGCCACGGTGAACAGTCCGGCCGCGGCGGGGCCG
The DNA here is from genome assembly GCF_039530085.1 of Kocuria aegyptia. Lineage (NCBI taxonomy): Bacteria > Bacillati > Actinomycetota > Actinomycetes > Micrococcales > Micrococcaceae > Kocuria > Kocuria aegyptia. The sequence goes on along the minus strand of NZ_BAAAOA010000022.1, from coordinate 590 downwards.
ATGGTTCCTGCGATGCCGTAGGCGGCCACGTCCCGCCCTTGTGCACGGCGCTGATGGCACCGGTCCTCCCCCGCGATGGCGGGCAGGCCGTTGCTGATGCTCCCCCTCACGGATCAACGGGCGGGTCAGGCGGTCCCGGTGGCTGACTCCCTGCCAGGAGGCGAACAGCCCCTTCGGACCGAGCCGGCCGTGGTTGACGATGTCCACCGCCCGGCCGCGAACCCCGACCATGGTGCCGTCCTTGACCGCGATGTCGACCTCGCAGCCGTTGCTGCACAGCACACACGCCGACTGCACCCACCGGTCAGCGTCCTCCTCCCGGACCTCCTCGGCGGGGACCTGGTCCACCCGAACCGGCCACCGCTGCCCCCGGCCGAACGGGGTGCGTGTTCCCCAGATGTGGGCAATGCGATCCATCATGATCTGCCTTCTTCTTCCCTGTCGGCCGTCGTCGCCGGGTCCAGCTGCGCGAGGTCGCCCCAGGGCACGGTGGGGTCGCGGCACAACACCGACCTCCGGGGATCGCACCGCGGCTCGGGAGCCGGCTCAACCCATCGAGGCGAGCAGGTCGGCACACGCCTGCTCACAGC
>NZ_BAAAOA010000021.1:0-6202 GCF_039530085.1 Kocuria aegyptia | reverse complement strand
CTGGGGCCGGGTGGCCTACTTTTCGAGGAGCGGAACTGGCCTACTTTTCAAGGAGCACCGACACCCCCGCGCACACCGTGAGGCATTCACCATGCCCCAAGCCGCACGCCAAGTCACCGAGTCTGCTGACGCCGCGACAGTCCCCTGGCTTCGGTTGAGATTTACACGGTCCAGGGATCCTGCTCGTGGTTCTGTTCGAGTTCCTGCCCCATGCGTGCGAGGTCCTCGGCCGTGTAGGTCGCGGTGATCTGGACGTCGTTGCCTCCGCCGAGCACGTTGCGGAACTTCAGGCCCCGCAGCAGTGCCCCGGGCAAGGGACGGTAGGTGGTGCGCCCGTCCCGTACCGGGCGCACCCGGACCCCGTGGCGTACCGCCATGGCGTGCAACCAGATGTCATCACCCATCGGTGCGCACCGGGCGAAAGCATCGCCGGCCTCACGCAGCAGCTGCACCATCCGAGGTGGGTAGAGCACCCCGGAGATCCCGGTGGGGAACGTACGATAGGACGCCACCGGCGGGGCCCCAGGGGCCCATCGGGTATAGGGCAGGATCTTTCCGTCCTGCATGCCGATGCGGTGGGCCCGGTGGGCGATCACCTCATCAGGATGGGCCTGGTGAACGGCCAGTAGTTCCGCCAGCCAGGCCTCGCCGTAGAACACATCGTCTCGGCGGTCACCAACGGCAACTCATGGTCGGCCTGGGAGCAGGCGTAGGGGTAGTACTTCTTGTGCGGACCCCAATCGGCCGCGTGCCGGATCTCCAGGCCTCGCTCCACCAACCGGGCCAGCGGCGCCGGCGGATGCGCCACGACCTCGGCGTCGGCCAGCCACAGGATCAGCCGCTGCGGGCGCACGCTCCCACGCGCGATAGCCTCCACCGCCAGGTGCACAGCACGAATCCGACGCCCGTAGGAGGTCAAACAGACCACCACGGGCGCATCCCCGCAGACGGGATCTATGGTCCAGCGGTTGCGGTAGGCGAACCAGAAGACACTGGGGCTGGTGACCGCTGCGTGCAGCCACTCCCGAACCGCCCCTGGAGGGCGCAGCCACCCCACGAGGTGGCGCAGTCGACGCCCCAGATCCCGCAGCGGCACACGCGTTGATGGTCGGCGCACAGGCATTCCTCCACGATCTGCAACGGCAATCGCCCCAGCCTATGTATTGCTCATGGCCCTGCCCAGAAGAGGCTTCGTGCTGCGGATTTCGCTCCTGCTGTGCTCTGCACTGCGTGTCATGGGTGCATCCGAGTGCCGGCATGTTGATCGGGGTAACTGGCAGTGGCAGGACTCCTACCAAGGCGTCCACCACGATGTGCAGCCGTTGGCCGGCTCACCGGCAATCCCCACGGAGGATCCCCGACCGCAGCACGGCCCGCTGTCCACTGGCCATATGCAAAGACGGAGGGGCGTCCAACTGTTATTGCAGGGCGGAGGTGAGCCGGGCGAGGTTGTCCAGGTATTTCTGGTGCCGGGGTCGGGCCAGCCAGTCGCCCAGGTCCAGTTCGTGGCTGTCCTCGTGGTAACTGTCGACGAGGGCGTGCATGCGGGTGAGGAAGCCGGGGTCGATGACCATGAGGTTGACCTCGTGGTCCAGGGCGAAGGAGCGGATGTCCATGTTGGAGGAGCCCACCACCGCGACCTGCTCATCGGCCAGGACGAACTTGGCGTGCAGCACCCAAGGGGCGGGATAGAGAAAGATGCGCACTCCGGCGCGGATCAGCTGCTCGTAGTAGGAGCGCTGGGCGTGATGGGTCAGTGCGTGGCTGGAGGTCTCCCCCACGTAGAGCCGCACCTCCACTCCCCGGCCGACGGCGGTGCGCAAGGCGGTGAGCAGCGCTTCGTCGGGCACGAAGTAGGGGGTGCACACCGTGATCTTCTCCTGGGCGCAGGCGAAGACGTGGTGGAACAGTTCCCGGTTGGACTGCTGGTCCCACCCCGGCCCCGAGGGCAGCACCTGACAGGCCACCCCGCCCGGGGACGGGACAGGGACCGGTGCCGGGGTTCGGCCCAGGATCATGTCATCGGTCTCACAGGACCAGTCGGTGGCGAAGACGGCGTTCAGGTGGCCGACCGCGGGGCCTTGAACCCGCAGCATCAGTCCCACCCACTGCAGGTGCTTCTTCCGGTTCTTCTTCTTGTTGTAGCTGCGGTCGATGACGTTCATCGACCCGGTGAACGCCACGGCGCCGTCGATCACCAGGATCTTGCGGTGGTTGCGCAGGTCCGGGCGCTGGTACTCCCCGCGCCAGGGGCGTACCGGCAGCATCCGCCGCCAGTCGACCCCGGCCTCGTTGAGGCGGTGCACGAGCTGTTTGTATCCGGGGTAGCTCACCGAGCCGAGGTGGTCGATGAGCACCCGCACGGTGATCCCGCGGGCCTGGGCGTCCTCCAGGGCGGCGATCACGGGTTCGGTCGTGTCATCGGCCACGGCGATGTAGAACTGGAAGTGCACGTAGTGCTCCGCACCCCGGATGGCCTCGGCCATGGTCTGCAGGGACTCCTCGTAGTCGTCGAGGACCTCGATCCGGTGACCGCCGGCCAGGGGAAAGGCCCCGTTGCTCCGGTTCAGCCGCACGGCTTGGGTGATCCACGGCCGCATCCTTCGGGAGTCCTCCAGCCCGGTGCCGGACGCGGTCTTCTCAACGAGGTCGGGGGCTTGGCGTTGTTTCTCCTTGCGCCGGCGCGGGAGGTCGGCCCGCCCGAACACCAGATAAGCCACGATGCCCAGGATCGGGAGCATGAAGATGATCAGCAGCCAGCCCCACCCCGCACCTGCGGTGCGGTTGTGAGGCACGATCCCGGCAGCGAGGAGCCCGATGAGCACGGTGGCCGCGATGATGACCACGCTCACCCACTGGGGAGGTGTCTCCAGCAGGAACTGGATCACGGTGACGCCTCCTGGTCCGGGCGGGTACCCAGCAGGACGTTCAGTCCCCAGCCCAGGGCGGTGATGAGCACGATCGCCCCGGCCATCGAGGCCAGTTGGATCGGTGTGGTGAGGATGCCCAGGCTCACGATCAGCGTGGTGGCCCCGGCCGGTGGGTGCGGCGTCTTGGCCCAAGTGAGCACCAGCGTGGTCAGCGCCACCGACAGGGCCCCGGCCAGCAAATAGGCCGGGGTGAGCCCTCCGGTGGGGGCGGAGGGATCGTCCTGCAGCCCCAACCCGTAGAGCACCGCGGCCCCGGCCAGCAGCCCCACCCCGTGCCCGACGAGGGCGTTGAGCGGGCGCGAAGCTCTCTGTTGAGGGGATTCGAAGAACAGCATCACCGTGGGTCCCAGGCTGGGGAACAGCCACGGCTGATGCAGCAGCAGCCCCACCACCCCGGTGGCGGCGAGCACGACCAGGGAGAGCAAGGCGGCGTACAGGGCCGCACCAGGGCGGTTGCCCCGGATCCTGGTGGCAACGGGCACGGAGCGTCCGTCCGGAGGTCTCATTCGGCGACGATCAGGGCCTGCGGAGCCGCCTGCTTCATCCGCGTCGAGAGCCAGTGCAGCTGGGTGGTGGTCTCGCCCTCGCAGCGTTCCACGACGTCGATCAGCTCGGCGTCGCGCAGACCTTGGGCGGCTTGTTTCACCGCGGTCCAGGTGATGTCCACGAGGCTGGCCAGCAGGTAGAGGTCCTGCAGGTCCCGCAGCAGCCCCACAGGCCCGGAGCGGGTCTCGGACAAGCCCTCGGCGTGCAGGCGTTCGGGCTCGTCGTCCTCATCCACCTCGCCGTAGCGCTCGACGATCGGGGCCAGGGCCTGCTCGTGGGCCTCGCACTGGTCAGCCAGGGCCCGGCAGAGGTAGTACACGTCGGGTTCGGCGCCGTGGCCCTCGGCGACCTGGCGGAAGGAGGCCGCCAGGGTCCGCTCGGAGCGGTGGAGCAGGCCCAGGTACACGGGCAACTTCATGCTCTCTCCTCCTTCGTGGCCACGGCCGGCGGATCGGTCGGGGCGATGGTCTCGTCCACCTCGGCCGCCGCCCCGCCCACGGTGGCCGGAACGCGCCCGCCCCGGGCCGGGCGGGAGGCGGTAGTCGTGGGGGCCGGGGCCGGGCCGGTGGACCCGGCGACCTTGGTCACCCGCACGGCGGCGGTCTTGAACACCGGCTGCTTCGACACCGGGTCCCACTCGGTGAGCGTCAGCTCGTTGGCCGCCCGGTGGCGCTGCTGCGGATCACGACCGGTCGGGTCGGAGGTGTCCCAGTAGCCGTAGTGGAAAGGCGCGAACACCGTCCCGGTGCGCACGTCCCCGACCCGCACGGGGGCGGTGAGGTGCCCGCGCGGGGACTCCACCCGCACCACGTCGCCCTCGACCAGCCCGAGGTCCCCGGCGTCGGCCACGGAGATTTCCACCCAGGCGTCCGGGGCGGCCCCGTCGAGCTGGGCGGCGCGCCCGGTCTTGGTTCGGGTGTGGAAGTGGTAGACGGTCCGGCCGGTGGTGTAGCGGAAAGGGTAGTCCTGGCGTGGGGGCTCGTGGGTGCCCTGGTAGGGGGCGGTCTTGAACAGGGCGCGACCGTCGGGGGCCATCGCCCGGTAGGCCTGCGGCCCGACGGTGGCGCCGGTGGTGAGGTCGTGGCCGTAGGTCTCGCTGTCGTCGCCGTGGGTGGGGAACACCCCGTCCGCGTAGAGGCGCACGGTCCCGTCGGGGTGCTCTTCGTTGACCGGCCAGGGGATCCCGCTGCCCCCGCGCAGCCTCTCGTAGGTGATGCCGGTGTAGTCGCACAGCCGGCCGCGGGTGCAGTCCCGCCAGGCGTTGAACCCCTCCTCGGGCCCGGACCAGTCCAGCAGCGGCCTCCCCGAGCGGGTGCGGAAGCCCATGCGCCGGGAGTAGTCCAGGAAGATCTCCAGGTCGCTGCGGGCCTCCCCCGGCGGGTCCACGGCCTGCTCCGACAGGTGCACGGTGCGATTGACGTTGGTGAAGGTGCCGGTCTTCTCGCCCCAGGCCGCGGCCGGCAGCACCACATCGGCGTAGCGGGCGGTCTCGGTCAGGTACAGGTCCTGGACCACCAAGAACAGGCTGTCCTTCGCGAGGATCTCCCGGATCCTGGGCAGCTGCGGCATCGACACCGCCGGGTTGGTCGCCGAGACCCACAGGAACTCGATGGAGCCCTGCTCGACGTAGCGGAAGATCTGCGCCGCGTGGGTCGGTGGCGCCCAGTGCGGGATCACGAGCGGATCGACGTCCCACAACTCCGCCAGCTGCCGGATGTGCTCCGGGTTCTCCCAGTTGCGGAAGCCCGGCAGGTCCCCGTCGGCGCCGGTCTCGCGGGTGTTCTGGGCGGTGGGCTGGCCGTTCATCTGCAGGATCCCGCACCCCGGTCTCCCGAGCAGGCCCCGGAGCAGGTGGAGGTTGTTGACCTGGCAGGCCGAGGCTGTGGCCTGGGAGGACTGGTAGAAGCCCTGCAGCACGGTCGAGAGCACCCGCTGGGAGGTGCCGAAGATCCGGGCGGCCTCGACGACGTCGGCGGCGGCGACCCCGCACTCGGACGCCACGGCCTCCGGAGTCCAGGGCTCGATCTGCTCTGCCAGGTCCTCGAAGCGCAGGGTGTGGGCGCCGATCCACTCCTCGTCGATCCACCCCTGAGTGATGACCTCGCGGATCAGTCCGTGCATCAGCGCCAGGTTGGTGCCCGGGCGTACCGCCAGGTGCACGTCGGCGTGCCGGGCCACCTCGGTCTGCCGCGGGTCCACGCACACCACCTTCGGGCGGTCCGGGCCGGCGAGCCGGTCCAGGACCCGGGCCCACAGCACGGTCTGGGTCTCGGCCATGTTGTGCCCGAACAGGAAGATCGCCTCGCACTCGTCGATGTCCACGTAGCTGCCCGGCTGACCGTCGGAGCCGAAGGACTCCTTCATGGCCGCCGCCGCCGTGGCCGTGCACAACCGGGTGTTGCCGTCCATGTGCGGAGTGCCAATCCCGGCCTTGCCCAGGATCCCCAGGGCGTAGTATTCCTCCAAGAACAGCTGCCCGGAGGTGTAAAACCCGTGGGACAAGGGCCCTTTGTCCTTCAGCAACTGCTGGCTGCGGGCCACGATCCGCTCCATCGCGGTGGCCCAGTCCGTTTCCACGAGCTCCCCGTTCTCGCGGACCAGCGGCCGGGTCAGGCGATCCCGGTGGGCCACGCCCTGCCAGGAGGCGAACAGCCCCTTCGGCCCGAGCCGGCCGTGGTTGACGATGTCCACCGCCCGGCCGCGAACCCCGACCATGGTGCCGTCCT
>NZ_BAAAOA010000020.1:0-86263 GCF_039530085.1 Kocuria aegyptia | reverse complement strand
TACGGTGCGGCCTCGGCCACAGCGTACAAACCCCAGGCGAGCACACCACCGAAGGGACTGCCGCGCGGATCATGTGACATCTGCTCCGACCTGCCCACAGGGCGGGCCCAGCCGAGATCCGAGGGCGCGGCTGTGCAGTCGCTGGTCGGACCGTCGACAGGAGGTGCACAAGAGGCCTGAAGCCCATGACTTCACGTAAGGCCGGATTTCGGTCCGGTCTCCACGGGGCGATGTTCCCGCAGGGTGTCGCGTGGCAGGTGGTGGGGAATGGCGCCTCGTCGGGGAAATCGGGGGATCAGGGGGCGGTCGCCAGATGCCGGCGGAGGGTGTCGGCGCCGGAGCCGGTGAGTCGGGGCAGGGCCGCCGGGCGGCCGGTGAGCAGCAACAACAGGGCGCTGATCGGCCCCCGGATCTCCAGCCCCTCACCGACGGCCCAGTCGACGTCCTCGGCTACGAGCCGGAAGCCGCTCAGCGCGATGTCGCGGAAGACCTTGGCTCTGCCCGTGCCGCGGGAGGTCCACACCCGGGTGGCGGCTTCCGCAGCGGCTTGCGGGGGCATCTCCAGATCCAGGCCCAGCGGGATCGCGATGTCCTGGCCATGCACGAGGACGTCGATCAGTGTCTCCCGGCCGGTCAGGCCCATGTTGTGCCGCCGCGATCCCACCGATGCGCGCAGCCGGGCGATCAGTTCTTCCGTCGGCAGGGCCGCTCGATCCCGGGCGGACTCGTGGATGATCCGGTTGACGCCCCCGGGGTGCTTCATGAACATCAGCAACCCCGTCCCGGGTCCGACCTGCTGCAGCGTGAGGTGGGCGGCCACGTCGCGTACCGTCCAGCCCTCGCACAGCGACGGGCGGCGCCACTGCTCCGCCGTCAGTCCCTCGAGCAGCTGGGCGGTGCGCAGGCGCTGGGCATCGATGGCGGCCCACAGCTGGTCGTCGGTGAAGGTGCGGTCCATGATGTCGTCTCCTCGGATGTCCCGGTACGGACGTGCCGTAACCGGTGTGGTCCACAGAACATGACGCCGCCGCAACGGGCGTCAGGAGCGGCCGCGAAGAACTTGTCGTTGGCCGCAGAGCAGGCCGGGGTTGAGGTGACCGGGGCCTCCAGCACGAGGCATCTAGTACGATGATAGGACTATTTTAGTTCGCTGATAGGATTGTTTCAAGGGGTGGGCATGGCGGAGGAGATACATGTGGGCGTGCTGATGTTCACCGCCTACCGGTCGGCGGAGAACCGGATCATCGACGCGGCCCGCCGGGCCGGCTACACCGACCTCACGGTGCCCCAGGCCCGCATCGCCGCCCGCATCGGCCCGCACGGGACCCGGCTGACCGAGCTCGCGGAACAGGCCCAGGTCGCCAAGCAGACGGCCACCGTTCTGGTGGACCGGCTCGAGCGGGCCGGCTATGTGGAGCGGGTGGTCGACCCCACCGATGCCCGCGCGCGCCTGGTGCGCATCGCCGCCCGGGGTGCAGAGGTCATTGCTGTCGCCCGAGCGGAGGAGGCCCGGATCGAGGCCGAGTGGAGCGAGCACCTGGGCCGACGACGGATGCAGCAGCTGCGCGAGGCCCTCACGATGCTGCGGGAGATCACCGACCCCTACGCCGCACCGGACTGACACTCGGAAAGGGAAGCCGCCGGCCTCGGCGCCCTCAGCGACTGACCCCACAAGGGGCACGCCGATCCCGTACATCGTTCAAGGGACCCGACCGGACCAGCCGCCGTGGCCTCACCCGTCCATTCCGAGGAGCCCATCATGGCACGGTACATTTGTGCATTAGGGAATGATCTGCCGCCGAGAGAAAGCCCGATATGCGAATCAGCATGCGTCCGCTCCTGACCGCTGTGTGCGCCGCCGCGTTGCTGACCGCCTGTGCCGGTGGGGAAGGGGACGGTCCGGAGTCAATCGTCTCCGAACCGACCACCACTTCCCCAACAACTCCTACCACTCCTACCGGCACTCCCGGCGGGGTGGGGGCGGTCGCGCACGGGCTGACGGAGGTGCCTTTCGACGACGCCCCTCGCCAGCTGACCGGGCTGGAACAGTCGTTGCTGGTCGATCCCGGGCCCTACGCCGAGGAGGGCACCACCGAAGAGGCGCTGGCCGCGGCCCGGGCGAGCGACCCGCAGAGCGCCGAGCAGTGGAGCGCGGCCATCCTGGCGCAGATCCACGGTGACTACGCCGAGGACGTCAAGACGGTGGTGCGTTTCGACCCGGGCACGGGTGCGCGTGGGGCGGAGCCCACCGCCGCCGCGACCGGCCCGGGCGTCGGGCAGAGCGTGGGCACCAATCACTTCGCCCTTCTGTTCGACGCCAGCGACTCGATGGCCATGGACGCCGGTGACGGGACCCGGATGGACACCGCGCGGGCCGCGCTGACCGCCTTCGTCGACCGGCTGCCCGAGGGCAGCACGGTCAGTCTGCGCGTGTACGGCCATACGGGCGACACCACCGCAGAGGGCAAGACCGAGTCTTGTGCGACCACCGAGGTCCTCTACTCCGGTGCAGCCGACACCGGTGCCCTCGGGCGGACCCTCGCAGGAGTGGAGCCCACCGGGTACACCCCGCTGGCGAAAGGCATCCAGGAAGCTGCTGCTGACTTCCCCGAGGAGTCCACCGACGGCATCGTCTACGTCGTGACCGACGGCATGGAGACCTGCGGTGGTGACCCGGTCCGGGCAGCCGAACAGCTGAGCGGTTCCGGCGTCGAGCCGGTCATCAACGTCATCGGTTTCCAGGTCGAGGACACCGACCACCAGGCCCTGGCCCGGATCGCCGCCGCCGGCCGGGGCAAATACACCCAAGCGGCTTCCCGTGCCGAGCTGGAGACCTACTGGCGGGAACAGAATCAGGCGATGATCCGGGCCTGGAACGAGTGGCGCAATGCGGAGCTGCGCGCCGTCAACGACGCCGGCAACGCCAACAAGCAGCTGACCAACGAGGTCGGCAACCGGATCAAGAGGACGGCCAACGACGAGGGCAATCGGGGCAAACGCGTGGCCAACCTCCTCGCGGGGGAGGTGGACGACGAGGTGCGCCAGAAGGTGTGGGACTTCTTCGACCAGCGCAACCGCACCGTATGGAACTGGGCCGATCAAGCACACCGGGACAACTGGGACGCCGCCGATGCGCAGCACCAGCAGGACTGGAACGCGGTCTACGACCGCGGCCAGAGCAAGTGGACCGAGTACTACGAACGTGCGCAGAAGGACTGACAGCGCGGATGGAGCGGTCCTGCAGGTTCCTGAGCAGGCTCCTCACCGGGGGCGCGGGCACGGAGACCACCCCCGGTCGATGACGCTCGGCCTGGCACGTCGTCCCCTCGGGGCTGCCGGTGCGGAGCACCCCACTGTGCACCACGGTCCGTGGCACGCTCCGGTCCGAGCCCCGAGCGCGTCCTGCCTGCCCGATGACGCGGGTCAGATGCTGATGTCGGGCCACAGGATGCGGTAGGCCACGGTGTAGCCGCCGATGTAGGTCAGGGACAGCACGAGCAGTCCCGCTCCGGTCACGGCGATCACCCCGGCGCGGCGCCGGATCGTGTCGGCCAGGTGCCAGGCGGCCGGGATCAGGCCGAGGACGCCGAGGAGCAGCAGCGCCTGCCCGAGGCGGGTGAGGGGCCGGAGCAGGGACAGGTCCGGCTGGAGGCTCGAGACGAACAGCAGCAGTCCCGCGAGCACCAGTACTGGGGCCGTGTAGGCCAGCCGGCGCACACGCCGGGGACGCACGGCCGCCCCGGGGGCGTCCCGGCGGCGGCGTCGGCGCAGACGATTCACCGGCCAGACCACCAGCGTGACCACGAGCACCAGCAGCGCCGCCAGCAGCAGCAGGTGCTGGACGAAGTACCCGTGCCAGGCGCTGACCTTGCCCTCGGCCCAGTAAGCGATCAGGGTGACGTCGCGGACGGTGCCGTCGTCGTCGGCGCGGGCCGCGAGGGTGCCCGTTCCTCCGACCTCGCGCCAGAGCCAGGGCTCGACCTCCTGCATGGTCATTCTCGTCGGGAGGAATCGGTAGCCGGCGGTGATCGTTCCATCGGGCCCGTCCGGTCCCTCGGTCACGCTGAGGATGGACACGGATCCCGCCAACGCCGCGGCGTTGGACTCCGCCCGTCGTTCGCTGCGGTAAAAACCGGCCACGGCCGCGGCCCGCTGCGCGGCGCCGGGGGCAGGCTCGGGCAGCGTCTGTCCTGGCGCGGTGAGGTAGCGGCCGGCGAACTGGTCGACCAGCTGCTGGCGCAGCACGCTGGTGCTCAGGGCACCTGCCCCGTTGCCGTTGAGGGAGACGAACAGGCCCGTGTCGGCCTCGGGGAACAGTGCCATTTCGCTGTGGAAGACGTTCGTGTCGCCGCCGTGGGAGAGCGCGCGCTGCCCCCAGACGTCGTGGCTCCGGAAGCCCAGGGTCATCTGCTCCGCCGCACCGAGCCCGCCCAGGTCCTCGGGCGGCAGCGCCGGGGCGTGCATCTGCGCCATCGCCTCCGGGCCCAGCACGGCGTCGGGGCCGTGGCCGAGGTGGAAGTTCAGGTACGCGGCCATGTCGGCGGCGGTGCTGCTCACGGACCCGGCCGGTGGGAGGGAGACGTGCTCGAAGGGCGCCTGCTCGGCTTCCGGGGCCGGGAAGCCGTCGGCCATCCGGCCGGCCAGCGCAGGTGGCAGGGGTTGTTCCGCCGAGGTGGAAGTCATGCCCAGCGGGTCGAGGATCTCGGTGCGCACGTACTCGGCGAAGGGGACACCGGTGACACGTTCGACGACGTAGCCGGCCAGGGCGTTGCCGTAGTTGGAGTAGGCCGGGGTGGTGCCGGGGGCGAAGATCTGCTGCGGCGGGTCCTCGGCCAGCTCGGTGCGCAGGTCCCGGACCTTCCCGGGGTCGTCAGTGAGGAGGTGGTCCACCCGCTCCTCGAAGCCGGCGGTGTGGCTGAGCAGGTGCCGCAGCGTCACCGCCCCCAGGGGCAGCTCGAGGGAGAAGTCCAGGTGCTCGCGGATGTCGGCGTCCAGGTCCAGGGCCCCGCGCTCGACCTGCTGCAGCACGGCGGCGGCGGTGAGGAGCTTGGACACCGACCCGGTCCGGAACAGGTGATGCTGCGGGTCCACCGGGGTGGCCCCCGGCACGGATCGGGGCCGGTCGGCCGCGCCGAAGCCGCGCAGTGTGACGATCTCGCCGGCGGAGACCACGGCCACCGTCGCCCCCGGGATCCGCTCGGTCTCCAGCAGGGCCGGGACCAGCCCGTCCAGCCACGTGTCGACGTCCTCGGCGGTCAGCTCCCGCGCCTCCTGCACATCGTGCTCGGTCGCGGCGGCGATGGGCGGTGTCGCAAGGTGACCAGCGAGCAGAAGAATCACAAGGACGAGAATCAGCCGCACGGTACGTTGCGGAGGGCGGGGAGAAGGCCGAGTCCTGGTTGAAGCGAGGGTCATGAGGCCATCCTCGCCGACCTTTGCAGTCGACATCCGCGTGTCACGCAGGATCAGGGACATTACTTGATCCCCTGGACGTCATCGGTGCGGCGTCCAGTCCTCGCCTTCCGTCGTCGTCGGAAACAGGGCCGGCGTGGACCCTGCGGAGTGGGCAGCGAGCGTGGGACCGCGGTGACTGCCGCACCGAGAGGCTCTCCGCCCATCACCCGGTCTCGAACGTGGGACGACGGCCTTGAAAGACCAGTACCTCGAGCGGAGCACCTGGGGAGCGTTCAGAACCGTTCCATGGAGATTCCCTTTTCCTGCCGGCGTCCTGCGTGCTGGGAGCGGGCACTGCAGCCGTGCTCTCAGTGCCGGTGGAGAGGCCGTTGCAGGGCAACGGGCGCAAGAACCGCTCGACGCCCTCGGCCTCACCGTGGCGGACCACCGACCAACGACTCGGGACGGGACAGGGGTTCCGCCTGCCGGAACGTGAAAAAGCGGCGGCCTGAACCGTTTGCCGAGGCTCGGTAACATGCAACGCATGACCATCAGGTTCGAGAACGTCGGCATCACCGTCCGCGACCTCGAAGCGGCGATCGCCTTCTTCACCGACCTCGGGCTGAGCGTCCTGGGCCGGGACACGGTCAGCGGTCAGTGGGCGGACACCGCCGTCGGCCTCGACGGCAACCACGCCCACATCGCCATGCTCCAGACCCCGGACGGCAACGGTCGCCTCGAGCTCTTCGAGTACATCCACCCTCAAGCCATCGAGACGGAGCCCACACGGCCCCACGAGATCGGCATGCACCGCGTCGCCTTCTCGGTCGACGACCTCGACGAGTCCCTCGAGATCGCGGCGAGACACGGCTGCCACCCGCTGCGCGGGGTGGCAACCTATGGGGATGCCTACAAGCTCGCCTATGTCCGCGGCCCCAGCGGCATCATCGTGATGCTCGCCGAGGAACTGAAAAAGCCCTGAGGACCAGTCGACAGTCGCGTGGCCATCGATCGACGGAATGCCGGCGACCACTTCCGCCGGCATCACCGGCGGGGGCACGCCGAGGAGCGCCGACGGATGCCCGCCCCATAGCTGCCATGGGATCTTCGGCCTCGGTACGTGCGCGCCGGTGGCACGATCAGTGCGCACAGGGCCGAGACCTGCATCCACAGCGCCGTGATGCTGCCGGCCGCAGGGCGCGACGCCCTGGTCCGGGTCGCCGACGAGCTCGCGGCGCACCTGGACCTGATGCCCGTCCCCCGCAGCGAGCAGCTGTGGGGCCGGACCCGGCTCTCCCCCGGAGACCCGTCCGGGGCGGGCAGGGCTGACTCCCTGCGGCACCTTCCCATGGCGCTGTCCGCGTCACCGGGGCGCTGTCGCCCTCGGCCGTTGGAGAGCGCGCCGACCCGTGACCGGGCCGTGCGGTGATCCGTTCCCGAGTCCAGGGCCCAGCGCTCAGGACCGGGAGGCGTGCCGCTCCAGGACGTCCGGGAGTTTCGGGACGGTGGCGATGACGGCGTCGCGGATCTTCCAGTCGAGGTCCAGCAGTCCGGCCCGGGCGGCTTCCAGTCGTTCGGGGGTGGCGGTTTCCGAGGGCTTGGGCACCACGAATCCCTCCACATGGAAGACCTGGCCTTCGTCGCGGACCCGGGCCCCGGCGGTGTGCACCCAGTCCAGGGAGCGCAGATAGGCGTCGATCTCGCCCAGCAGCGGATGCGGGTCCTTGTTGTCCACACTGGTGGGACGGGCATCGATGAGTCCGGCCACGGCCGCTTTCAGGTTCGTGATCCCGTCCCTGAGGATGGAGGTGGCGATGACGATCGCGGCCGCCGCATCGGCCCACCACCAGCCCAGCCCGATCCCAGCGACCCCGACCAGGGCCGACAGGGAGGTCATCCAATCGGCCTTGTTCATGTCCGCGTCCGCATAGAGCACCTTGTTGTGCAGCGCCGGGGCGAGCTTCAGCTTCTTCCGGCCCAGGATCACCGGCGGGATCGCCGTGATCACCATGGCGGCCATCATCAGCCAGCCCAGCCAGATGGTGGTGCCGAACAGGGCGATCCCGCCGATCGTGGGATGCTCCACGGTGATCAGCTTGAGCGCCGAGTCCACGATGAGATATCCACCCATCACCACCAGGGCGGTGGATGCCACCACGTGGGAGACCCCGATCGCCCGGTGGTAGCCGAAGGGCCGTTCGGCGGTGGCCGGCCGGCGGGTGATCCGCACCCCGATCAGGAACGCGATCGGCGGGATGAAGGAGAGCATGTCCTCGATCCAGGCGGTCTTCATCGCCTGGGAGTTGCCCATCACCGCGTAGACCAGCCCGACGATGAACACGAGAGAGCCGATGGTGATCCACTCCAGCCGCACCGCCCGCCGCAGGTCGTCAGACACCTTCTCGGGCAGCGGCTCGTCGTCGACGTTGTGGTGGGTGGCCATCACGACTGCCCTCCCCGGGCCTGCAGGAACTCGTCGAGGTCCAGCAGGAACGCGTTCTCGCCCCTGCGCACGGCCATCACGCGCTTCTCGGTCTGCCCGAACTCGTCGGTGGCCTGCGTATAGGGGCGGGTCAGACCGACCTTCTGCTGCCACGGGGTCTTGTCCGTCAGGCCACCGATCATCATGTCGAGTCGCCCGTGCTCGAGCTGGTCCACCAGCTCCTCCTCCCCGTCGGCGGTCCACTCCACCTCGGCGCTGAGGGTGGCGGCGTACTGCTCCACCAGCTCCACCTCCCGCCCCGACGGGGCCGGGCCCGCCACGGAGACGAAGGGCTCGTGGTGGGAGATCCCGACCCGCAGCACCGAGCCGGTGACCCGCTCCAGCGTCCCGTGCGGATCCGTCGGGTAGGAGGCTGCGCACCCGGTGGCCACCAGCACCACCACCACCCCCAGCCCGATGATCAGCTTTCTGATGACGAGGCTCATGCCATGACGGTAGACCCGGCCGGGCGGATTGTCCCGCCTCGAACCCCGCGGGTGGCTCCGCAGCCAGGGGTGTCAGGCGCGGTCGGCGATTCCTTCGGCCCCGGCGTGCTTCGCGCAGTGGGCGCAGCAGTAGATCGTGTCCCGACCTCCACGCCGTGGCCGAGGATCCGGCAGCCGCAGTGGGCGCCGCCCGTCGCACGGTGTGCCCGGATGCTCGCTCCGGGCAGCGAGCTGATCCGGAAACGGCACGACATCCGGGACGGAGGCGGAACTCAGGCGAGGAACTCGATGTCGTCCTCGGGGCGTTCCCGACCGGGTCCACAGGTGAGGGCAGGGCGCTCGTCGGTGACGAGGACCTCGTCGTCCTCGGGGCGTTCCCGGTGCGCTCCGGGGGTGGTGTCAGTCATGGTGTTCTCCTTCGGGTGGAGAGCGCTCTGTCGGTCAGGGCAGAGGCCCAGTGGTCAGAGCAGTCGCGTGGGTACTGGCCGCATCCGGACGAAGCGGCCCGGTGCCTGTCGGCATCGGCGGGTATCTGCTGTGAGGTCCGCCGCGGTCCAGCCGGAGTCACCGGTGGAGGAAGACAAGAGCGCGCCGGTGTCGACGCCCGCGGTGGTGACGCCGGCGCCTTCCGATGGCTGCCTCGGCGCGGACCGGTCTGGTGGAGATCGGTCCGGACAACAGCCGAGAGCACGTCCGCCCATGTCGGCACCCTTCATCGCGCGCAGCACAACCGGGGTCGGTCGACGCACCTCCGTCCGGCCACCGTAGAGACCCGAACCGACCGATCACAAGGGCGAGGATCTGCTGCCCGCCGATATTTCGCTGACCGACGAGTAGATTCCCGCCGCAGAGCCGACTCAGGGAAACGGTAAAGAGCGCCCGCGCGAGGAGCGTCCCCAGCGAAGGCGCACAGCCACGCGCCACAGCTCCCTCGGATGGTCTGTGATTCTTCAGCGTGTTCGTGATGAGCCATGCGTGAGGCGTTGCACTCCGCAGGTGGATGGTCGCTTCTTCACACGGTCATCACGGGAACCGTGGTGCTTGTACCCATGGTGATCACGGGAGCCGTGGGGCAGGGTGGGTGGAAAGGACCCGCTGTCGATCCGGAGGTTTTCCCGTGTGTATCCGAGACCGAGCTGTCGTGGAGGCCCGTTCCTCGAGGGGGGTTCCCCACCCCGTTGCAGGTCGGGGACGTCGTCCGTTTCCCGGCCGGGGTGCAGCGCAACGGCTGGACCTGTTGGGGGATCTACTCGTGGTGAGTACTGCATCGACGAGCCATGGGAGGACATCATAACCCGCTCCGATGACCACGCGGGGGCCCCGGGGGCCGGCCCGCCCGCGGACCCGCACCGCACCGACCGGGCGCCGGTGGGGTCCGCCGGGTCCCGGGCGTTGCCGCGAGCCTCTGTCGCGGACACCGTGCGCGTCCTGGGCGGAGTCGTTCTGCCGCTGCTGCAACGTGGGGTGATCGTGCGCCGTCCGCTGATGACGCGGCTCGTGGATCGGCTGGAGGCAGACCGCAAGGCCGTCCGCCTCCTCCAAGAGCTGCGACGACGGTACGGCCGCGGTCCGCTGCGGTTGCACACCCCGGGCCGGCGGATGGTCGTCGTGCTCTCGCCGGAGCACGTGCACCGGGTGCTCGCCGGATCCCCGGAGCCCTTCCATCCCGCGACCCGGGAGAAGCGAGCGACCCTGGCGCACTTCGAGCCGGCCGGGGTGCTCATCTCCTCCACCGAGGACCGCCCCGAGCGGCGCCGGTTCAACGAGGCCGCCCTCGACACCGACCACGCCGTCCACCGCGGCGCCGACGCCATGCTCGGGAAGATCAACGACGAGGTGGACCGGCTCCTGGCGGACGTGGACCAGCGGGGTGGTCTCGTGTGGGAGGACTACAACCGGCACTGGATGCGCATGGTCCGCCGGGTGACCTTCGGCGAGGGCGCCGCCGATGACGAACAGCTCACCGAGGACCTCCTCGCCCTGCGGGCGGCGGCGAACTGGGCTTTTCTGCACCCCGAGCGCCGTGGCCGGCGCGCCCGGTTCCTGAACCGGGTCCAGCACCACCTGGACCGGGCGGAACCCGGGACGCTGGCCGAGTGGACCGCGAAAGCACCGACCACGGCCAACACTTACCCGGAACACCAGGTGCCGCAGTGGCTGTTCGCCTTCGACGCCGCCAACTGGGCCAGCTACCGGACCCTGGGACTGTTGGCCTCCCACCCCGAGCACGCCGGCCTGGCCCGCCAGGACCTCGCAGGCCGGGACCTGCGCCGCCCCCAGGATCTGCCGTACCTGCGGGCCTGCGTACTGGAGTCGCTGCGGCTGTGGCCCACGACCCCTGCCGTGCTGCGCGAGACCACCCGGGGTACACAGTGGGAGGATGGCCCGATACCGGAGAACACCTCGATGCTCATCTACGCGCCGTTCTTCCACCGCGACGACGAGCACGTCGACGCCGCCCACCGCTTCGAACCGGATCTGTGGGCCCGAGAGCGCACCGAGGGCGACTGGCCGTTCATCCCGTTCAGCGCCGGGCCGGGGATCTGCCCGGGGCGCAACCTCGTGCTCCACGTGACCAGCACCGTCATCGGGCGCCTGCTCACCGAGCGGGACCTCGTCCTGGAGGACCACCTGCTGGACCCACGACATCCACTGCCGGGCACGCTGAACCCGTTCACGCTGCGGTTCCGCACCGAGCCTCGCCCCGCCCCGTGACGGGTGCCCGGTCGCGTGCGGCGCGGGAACCAGGACCTGATCACGTTGGGAGGTGGCGACGATGACCTCGAGGCAAACGCCCCGTCGAGCTGGTAGCAGTCGAGGGCGCCCACAGGGGGCAAGGATCGACATCACTGTCCATTTCTCCGACCGCGAGCCGGCCGGCCCGTACCGGGTCGAGGCCCCGGCCGGGCGCATGCTGCTGACCCACGTGCAGCAGGCGGAAGAGGCCGGGTTCGAGGCCGCGATGTGCTCGGACCACTTCCACCCGTGGAGCGAGGTCCAAGGGCAGTCTGGCTCTGCCTGGTCGTGGCCCGGTTCGGCGCTGCAGGCGACGTCGCTGACCATGGGCACGGTGTGCGCCCCGGGGCAGCGATACCACCCGGCGGTCATCGCCCAGGCCGCGGCCACGCTGACCGAGATGCACCGGGGCCAGGAGACCTTCATCCGCGGCTGCGGGTCGTGGGTCCTGCCGGAGCTCGAGCGCTGATGGCCGGCGGCTACCTCCCGATCGAGGACCACGCGGCGATCGGCAACCTCCGGTCGGTGGCACTGGTCGGCCGGGACGGCTCCATCGACTGGTGCCCGCTGCCGGGGCTGGAGAGCGCGAGCGTGTTCACCGCGATCCTCGACCACCGGAGAGGCGGACGCTTCCAGGTGCGCGCACGCGGCGCCGAGGTCGGAACGCAGGCCTACATCGCGCACACGAACGTGCTCGAGACCTCCTTCGACACCGGCGAGGGGCGACTGGTGGTCACCGATTGCATGCCGCTCCGAGGGAATCTGGACGGTGTGGGCGGATCCACCGCGGAACCGGCCGTCCATCGGCTGCTGCGGGCCGAGGGCGGCGACGTCCAGGTGCAGGTCGAGTGGAGCCCCCGGTTCCAGTACGGCAACGGGCTTCCGCAGATCATGTCGATCGACGGTGGCTTCCTGGCCTGGGCCGGCGACGACGCGCTCACGCTCAGCGGTCTGCAGCAGGACGAGGCGACATTGGCCGAGGAAGACGGCGCCGCCACGCTGCGCGCCGGCTTCACGCTGGGGGCCGGGCAACGCCGGGCGCTCGTCACCCGGTGGGGAGCGAATCCGGCCGGGAGCGGGCTCGATGACCCCCGGGACGTCGTCACCGCCGCGGTGGAGAGCTGGCGGGCGTGGGTCCACAAGGCCGAAGCCACTGGTTCCCGCGCGTGGGCGGCCCCGCACGAGGAGCTCATCATCCGGGCCGAGCTCGTGCTGAAACTGCTCACCCACGGTGAGACGGGGGCGATCGCCGCGGCGGCGACCACGTCGCTGCCCGAGGAGGTCGGGGGTGTGCGGAACTGGGACTACCGCTACAGCTGGATCCGCGACGCCGCTCTGGCCGCCCAGGCCCTGCATGCCCTCGGGCACGATGCCGAAGCGCACGCCTTCGTCGAGTGGGTCGAACGCGTCGCGCGCGAGCACCACGACGAGGACCGAGCGATCCAGATCGTCTACGGCGTGCACGGTGAGGCCGAAATCGGCGAGAAGGAACTGCCCAACCTCGAGGGCTACCGGCGATCGGCCCCGGTACGGACCGGCAACGGCGCCGTCGACCAGCTGCAGCTCGACGTGTTCGGTGAGCTGATCGGCGTGGTGTACGAGCTGGTCCGGGTCGGCGAGAACGTAAGCGACGACATCCTCGAGTTCCTGCCCGACGTGGCCGATGACGCGTGCCGCCAGTGGCAGGAGCGAGACTACGGGCTGTGGGAGCTGCGCAACGGACCCTTCCACTTCGTGTACTCCAAGGTGATGGTCTGGATGGGCCTGGACCGTGCCATCACCCTCGCCGAGGCCGGCCTCATCGACGGTGACGTGCAGCGGTGGCGTGCCACCAGCGAGCAGATCCGCGAGGAGGTCCTGCAGCAAGGCTTCGACCCCGAGCTGGGGGCGTTCCGGCAGTCCTACGAGCGCAACGTGCTCGACGCCTCCAACCTGCTGTTCCCGCTGCTGGAGTTCCTGCCCTTCGACGATCCCCGGGTCCGGTCCACGATCGACGCGACCATCGAGGGCCTCACCGACAACGGCCTGGCCCACCGGTACCACGCCGACGACGGCATCGCCGGCGGCGAGGGCGCCTTCGGTCTGTGCAACTTCTGGTTGGTCGACGCCCTCGCCATGTCCGGACGGACCGAGGAGGCCCGCGACCTGTTCGGGCGCATGGTCTCCCACGCCAACCACGTGGGCCTCTACGCCGAAGAGATCGACCCCGCCACCGGCGCCTTCCTCGGCAACTTCCCCCAGGCCTTCACGCACATCGGGCTCATCAACAGCGCCCTCTACCTGGCCTACGCCGAAGGGCGGGACTCACCGGTCCCGGACCCCATCGGCTCGGAAGAGCACCGGAACCACCGCATGGACAGCGCCCGACAGCGCTCCGCCGAAGCTCAGGGGGAGTAGCGGACACCAAATGGATCGAGAGCAGGGAGTATTCGTGGGACTCGGAGACAGGATCGGTGCCGCCGTGGACAAGGCCGCCGGTGCGGCCAAGGACAGGATCGGTGCCGCCACCAATCGGCCTGCTCTGCAGGCCGAAGGCCAGGCGCAGAACGCTGTGGGCCATGCCAGACAGACCGGCCATGATGTTGAGGAAGCAGCCCGGGACATCGTGGACGACGAGTAGCTCGGCTCGATCTGCCCCACCACGGGCATATCGAGACCTCACCCGTGGGCGTTGCGGAATGGATGCACTGCCCCCCGGGGGTGCACGAGGGTTCCGGGGCCCGGGCCCGCTACGGGCTGGTCCAGGCCGAACTGGACCCGGGCGGGCAGATGCTGGTCTTCCCGCAGGGCCCGGTGGTCGATCCCGGTGAACTGCGCGCCGGGGCCGGGCTGCTGCTGGCGGAGGAGTTCGGGCAGGCCATGTCCGCGGCGGTGATCGCTCCGCTGGGGATCCTCTACGCCGATCAGCGCCAGGAGGAGCGGATCGATGTGATGCTCGCGGTGGCGCGCCGGGCCGAGGCCGGGTGCGGTCAGGCGCTGGAGCCGGCCGATGAGCAGCACCTGGTCGAGCACCTGCGCTCGGGGCGGATCGTGGACACCTCCACGGCCTCGGCCCTGGCCCTGCTGCAGGCCTGTGGTGAGTTCACGCGCTGACCGGCCCACCACCGAAGCCGCCCCGATCCGGCCAGGACCGACAGGGCCCGCCACGGGCAAGGGGCGCACGCGAGCAGCCCGCCTTTCCCGTCTCGACATGTGGCCGGTCAGAAGTCATCCAGCCACGGGAATTCCTGGCATCGGTTCCGTCGGCCCTACCGGGCGCTCACCGACCGGTCGACGGGACGTCGCCGGCCGTTCAACCCCAGGTCAGGCGCGGGGCGGAGGATCGAGGCATGGCTACCTTTTCCCGCCGAGGACTGCTCCAGGGCTCCCTCGCGGCTACCGCCCTGACCGTCGCCGGCACGACCGCGGCCTCTGCCGCCGGCCCCGTGGCGCCGGCCGGTCCGTCGCTTCCGGCCCTGGTGCGCCGGCGCCTGCACCTGCCCAGCGGCATCGCCACCGGCGATGTGACGTCCTCCTCGGCGATCCTGTGGTCCCGGACCGACGGCACCGGCCGCATGGTGGCGCGCCTGCGCGCCGTGGACGCCGAGGGCGCGCCCGTCCGCGGCGGCTTCGAGCGGACCCTGACCTCTGGGTGGGTGAGTGAGGCCACCGACCACACCGTCAAGGTCGGGGCCACGGACCTCCCCCCGGGCACGCGCTTCGCCCTCGAGGTGCGATTCGAGGACGAGGAGGGCGTGCTCTCCGACGTTCGCCACGGCACCTTCCGGACCGCGCCGGGCGGCCGGGGAAGGGGCGGTTCCGGCGGGCGCGGACACGGCGCCGACAGCCGCAGCCAGTCCTTCGTGTGGACGGGCGACACGGCCGGACAGGGCTGGGGCATCAACCCCGACCTCGGCGGGATGTACACCTACCGGGCGATGCACGACCTGGACCCGGACTTCTTCATCCACTCCGGGGACACGATCTACGCCGACGGCCCGATCCAGGCGGAAGTCACCGAGGCGGACGGCCGCATCTGGCGCAACGTGGTGACGGAAGGCGTCACCAAGGTCGCCGAGACCCAGGAGGAGTACCGGGCCCGCCACCGGTACAACCTCATGGACGAGAACGTGCGGGCGATGTACGCCGACGTGCCCGTGGTGGCCCAGTGGGACGACCACGAGACCACCAACAACTGGTGGGCCGGGGAGATCCTCGACGACGATCGCTACACCGTGCGCGACGTCAACACCCTGGCCGCCCGCGGACGTCGGGCCTGGCAGGAGTACCAACCACTCGGCGAGGCCCGTGCCCTGCGCCCGGGCACCACCGGTTTCGAGGACCAGCGCATCTACCGCCGGCTGGAGCGTGGCCCGCAGCTGGACGTCTTCTGCCTCGACATGCGCACGTTCAAGGGCAAGAACACCGCCGGCACGGAGCCCCACGCCACGCCCCTGCTCGGGCAGGAGCAGGTGCAGTGGCTCATCGAGGGCGTGAAGTCCTCGCGGGCCACCTGGAAGGTGATCGCCGCGGATCTTCCCCTGGGGGTGATCGTCCCGGACGGGAAGGCGCAGGAGTCGATCAGCAACGCCGACGACGGGGCCCCGCTGGGTCGAGAGCTCGAGCTGGCCCGCGTGCTCAAGGCCTTCAAGGACGCCGGTGTGCGCAACATCGTGTGGGTGACCGCGGACGTCCACTACTGCGCGGCGCACCATTACTCGCCCGAGCGGGCTGCGTTCACCGACTTCGACGAGTTCTGGGAGTTCGTGGCCGGCCCGATCAACGCAGGCTCCTTCGGCCCGAACGCGCTGGACGGCACCTTCGGCCCGGAACAGGTCTTCGCCAAGGCCGGTCCCACCGGAGGCTCCCCACGCGACGGCCGCTTCCAGTTCTTCGGCCACGTGCAGCTGGACGAGGACGACGTCCTGACCGTGAGCCTGCGCGACGGCCACGGCGACACGGTCTTCAGCAAGGAACTGGTCCCGCAGCGCTGATCCCCACCCCGGTCAGCCCCCGACCGCCCCGGCCGGGCTGCTGCGCGGCTGCTTCACACACCGCGACGTCGGTGCGCCCGACCCGCCAGGACCACCTGCGGTATGCCAGGGTGATCGGAGAACCGATGAGCCCATCGACGGGAGAGTGACATGCGCAACCGACGGCTCTACGCGCTCATCATCGTCGCCCTGGTTCTTGCCATGGGCCACCACCTCGACCACATCATCCGCGGCAACCACGTCGGCTGGCCGCTGACGGGCGAGGTGAACGCCTTCACCTTCAGCCTGATCATCTACCCGCTGATCCTCACCGGGCTGATCCTCTCGCGGGCCGGGATCATCGGTCCCGGGACCTGGGCCTTCCTCTCCGGCGGCGGGGCGATCTTCCTGACCGTCATCCACTTCGGCCCCTGGGCCGTCGAGCCACCGGGCGACATCATCGGCCTCTACGACCCGCCGTTGATCGGCTGGCTCGCCTTCGGATGGCTGCTGGCACTCATCGCAGTCCTGATCGCCTCAACGATCTACGAGGTGCGGCTGTGGCTCCGGCACCGCTCCCTCGAGCACGCCTGACAACCACCCGATCGCGCCGAAGTTGCGCCCTCCACCGAGGAGAGCAGCATCTCCTCCGCGGCACCCTCGCCCGCGGCCGCGCCGTCCTCGCCGCTCATCTCTGATTCCAGCACTCCTGTCCCGCCAGGCACGGCACGGGACCGCTTCGCATATGGCCGGCTACCGGTCAGCGGCTCAAGAGGCGACGGTGCAGTACCGGTTCCTCTGCCGTTCGTTGTGTGAGCCCTTCGGCCGGAGGTTGCCGTGGAGGGCCTGTCCGAGCGAGGTGCGGAGAACCCGGCCTGGTCAGGTGAGGATGACCACCACGTAGAGGCCCAGCAGACCGAGGACGGCTGTTGCCGTGGCCAGGCCCAGGACGCCTGCGGCGTCGGCGGCCACCGTCTCGTCGGTGATCCCGCGGCAGCTGCGGGCATAACGGGCGCGCTGGCTCAGGCAGATCGCCGCCCCGGTGGCCACCGCCAGCGCGAACAGTGTCAGGACGAACACGCCGTGGTCGGCGATCCAGCGCAGGCAGATTGCGGCGGCGGTGATGAGGGCCAGCACGGTGCGTCCCCAGGCCAGGGTGGTGCGTTCGGGCTGGAGACCGGGGTCCTCGTGGGCGGCGCTGGTGTTCCGGTCCTGCTCGGGGCGGGCCATGCGGGTCAGTTCTGGATGACGAAGACGATCAGTGCCGCCGAGACGATGGCTCCGCCGGCTCCGAGCAGTGGTGCGATCAGTGGCAGCGGCAGGGGGGTCTGGTGGCGCAGGCTGCGTTCGACCTTGTACCAGCGCACGGCCGCACCCGCGCTGAGCAGCACGCCCAGCAGTAGCAGGACTACAGCCAGCAGGGTGCGGATCTGTTCGGGGAAGACGTCGGTGGTGAAGGCTTCCACGGCGATGCCACCGGCCAACAGGGCCAGGGCGGTGCGGATCCAGGCGAGGAAGGTGCGCTCGTTGGCCAGGGTGAAGCGTGGGTCTGGCTCGATCCCACTCCTCAGCACGCGGCGGGTGCGTCGGAGGGGTTCTCGTCCGGTACGGGAGTGGTCCACTGGATGTCCCTTGGTTGTTCGTGCGGGTGCAGAGAGCTCGCTGCGGAGAGGGCCGGGCCGGGATGTGTCGACCGTCGGGTGCGAGCCTGTGGCTGGAGCCGCCCCTCTGCGTGCCCGCCCAGTGGCTGATCGGGGTGACCTCGAGGTCGTCCGGCACCAGGAACTCACCGGCGAAGGCGGTGTGGCCGGCATCCCACGGTCGCCGGCGCGGGACGGAGTCCGCGGGATGGCCGGACGTTTGTAGCTTTCTCCGCAACTAGTTCTCCTCTGTGCAACACAGTGTGGGAGTGCGGAGGCGTCCGGGTCAAGAGTGGATGGTGCCGGGCGAGCCCGTGGGTCGCACGGCGCCGCCGGCAGCCGGATCCATGGCTCCGGCGGGCGTCCGTTGCTCGCTCGCCCCGACCTGCAGCGCGCCCCGGGCGCCGGCGTTCAGGCGTGAGTGTCGGGAATGTAGCCCATGCGCCGGCTGATGGTCTGTCCCGCCTGCTTCAGGTCCTCCACGAGGCCCTGCATCGCTTCCTCCGTGAAGCGGAAGGCCGGTCCGGCGATGCTGACGGCGGCGATGACCGCGCCACGGTGGTCGCGCACGGGCACCGCGATGCCGTTCAGACCGATCTCGAACTCCTCGAAGACGGTCGCGTAGCCCTGGGCGGCGATGTCGATGAGCTGGCGCTCCAGCTCGGGGCGTGACGTGATGGTGCGGCCGGTGACTGCGGGCAGCCCGTGCTTCTCGTACACGGCCTCGCGTTCGGGGGACGGCAGCGCCGCCAGGAGGACCTTGCCGCTGGAGGTCGCGTGGAGCGGCGTGATGCTGCCCAACCAATTGAGGGCTCCGAGCATGGTGGGGCCCATCTCCTGGTCCAGATTGACCGCTTGGCCGTCCCGCAGGACCGCCAGGTTGACCGTCTCGCGGTGGTTCTCCGCGAGGCGGAGTATCTCCGCGCGGGCCTCTGTCACCAGGTTGAGCCTGGCCGGGATGGCCTGGGCCAGGTGCAGAATGCCGAAACCGAGCCGGTACTTACCCCTCTCGCTGTTCTGGAGGACCAGATCGCCCTCCTCCAGGGCGCTCAGCAGCCGGGATGCCGTGGACTTGTGGACGCCGAGCTCGTCCGCGACCCTGCTGACGCTGGCACTGCCGAGGTCCGCCAGCAGCTTGAGGACGGTAATGGCCCGGTCGACGGACTGCAACTGCCCGGGTGCGGCCCCGTCCGGGGCATGGGTCCCCGGCGTGGCTCCGGAGCCGGGGGCGGGTTCCGACTTTTCGATGTCCATTGTCGTCATCCTATCGATTGGCTGGGGCGCGGACGACGATGCGGTCGAGCGTCGTTCGTCGGCCGGCGAGGGCGTCCAGGGAGGTCGCCACGCGCAACTCTTGACAGTACCCGTGTGACACGGAACACTTCCCTCAAGGTCGCGAGTTGTTCTCTCCGCAAGTAGTTGCGCAGAGCGGTGACTATCCGGTCCGTGGCAGTTCGGTTCCGGGGCGTAGCCCGGAGGCCCTCCATCCATCCCGGCGAAAGAGGTGCGTCTCATGGAGACGACGTATGACTATGTGATCGTGGGCGGCGGTAGTGCGGGTTCCGTGCTGGGCAATCGCCTGAGCGCGGACGGGACCCGGAGCGTTCTGGTCCTGGAGGCCGGGCGCAGTGACTATCCCTGGGACCTGTTCATCCAGATGCCGGCGGCGCTGACCTTCCCCAGCGGGAATCCTCTCTACGACTGGCGCTACAAGTCCGATCCGGAACCGCACATGCACGGACGCCGGATCGACCACGCCCGCGTCGACCACTACCGGCACGGAGTCAGTGCTTCGCTGCAGGCCGCGCCGACGCAGTGACATCCCCTCCACCGCGGCTCCGAGGACCGGGGCCTGCCGGACACGCCCCGGTTCCTGACGGACCTCGATGGCAGTGCCGAACCGTCGCCGAGGTGGCGGCACCGGTCGTGTCACCGACGGCGGGACCGGCCGGGCCACTGCACCGCTGAACTGAGCGAACACGTGTATCACGGCGAATCGTTATGCATTCACTCCAACTGAAGTGTAAATCGAAGGAACAGAGGTGCATGTTTCATGGCTGAAGACGTATCGTCCACTCACAAAAGGGGCGGCGACGAAGCTCAACATGCCGGTCGCAAGGCCGGCAATCCGATAGGCAGCCTGGATTTCCTCCGGCCGCGGTATCCTCACAACATTCACCCGGCGTTGGTCCCGGGTATCAGCGTCGATGAACAGCGTCGGCATTACGGTCTGGACAGGGTCGTATTCGCTGTGGCCGGTACTTTGACCGTGGCTTTCGTTGTCTGGGGTGTTCTCAGCCCGTCCAGCGTTTCCGAGGTGGCAAGCGCGGCCTTCTCCTGGACCACCGCCAACTTGGGCTGGCTCTTCAACGCCGTCGCCACCGTCGTGCTGGCGGTCCTGCTGTGGTTGGCTCTCAGCCGATACGGGAAGATTCCGCTCGGCAAGGACGGGGAGACCCCGGAATTCTCCACGTTCTCCTGGGTGGCGATGCTCTTCGCCGCCGGTCTCGGCATCGGTGTGCTGTTCTGGGGCCCCGCCGAGCCGCTGGCCTACTTCGTGAACCCGCCGCCGAGGACGGTCGAGGCCGAGTCGGTCGAAGCCATGCATCAGGCGCTGGCTCAAACCTACTACCACTGGGGATTCCACGCGTGGGCGATGTACGCCCTGGTGGGCGGCGCGGTCGCCTATGTGGGATACCGGCGCGGACGCGCGCTGTTGATGTCCTCGATCTTCCGGCACCTCTTCGGAAAGAGGCAGACTGAGGGATTCGCCGGAAAACTGGTGGACATCTTCGCCATCATCGCGACTCTGTTCGGCACGGCTGCAGCGCTGGGGATCGCCGCGCTCCAGATCGGCCAAGGCGTCACCGTTGTCTCGGGTGTCTCTGAGCTGACGAATACTGTCCTCGTCGGGATCATCGGTGTGCTGACGATCTGCTTCGTGCTCTCCGCCGTTTCCGGCGTCGCCAGAGGAATTCGTTATCTCTCGAACATCAACATCATTCTCACGTTGGGCATCGTCGGAGTGATGTTCATTCTGGGGCCGACGCTGTTCCTGCTGAACATACTGCCATCGGCGATCATGGAGTATGTCGGATCACTGTTCGATCTGATGGCACGGTCTGCTTCCTGGGGCGAGGAAACGCGCGAGTTCCAATCCACGTGGACCGTCTATTACTGGGCCTGGTGGATCTCCTGGTCACCGTTCGTCGGCATCTTCATCGCGCGCATCTCTCGCGGCAGGACCATCAGACAATTCATCCTGGGTGTGATCTTCATTCCGTCCGCACTGCTTTTTGTCGCGTACGGAACCATGGGGGCGACTGCGATCTGGATGTATCGGGAGGGGAGGCCGGGGTTCAGCGATTCGATGGCTCCTCCCGAAGTGCTGTTCACCTTGGTGGACAATCTTCCCTTCGCGGAATGGCTTCCTCTGGTGATCATGGTGGTGCTGGCGATCTTCTTCATCACCTCTGCCGACTCCGCCTCAGTGGTCATGGGTATTCTCACCACGCGCGGCAGTCAGGATCCCCCCAAAGTCGTGGTGATTTTCTGGGGCCTGGTCATGTCCGGGATCGCCGTGGTCATGCTGTTGATCGGGAGCACGTCCGCTCTTGCAGGGCTGCAATCACTGGTGATCGTCACGGCCGTGCCGTTCGCCGTCGTGATGATCCTGATCATCTTCGCCTGGTTCCGAGAGCTGCGATCGGACCCGTATATTTTGCGTGCTCAGTACGCCCAGATCGCGGTGAGCAATGCCGTACGAGAAGGCGTCCACAAGTACGGGGACGACTTCGGCCTCCAGGTCGTCGAGACCGATCCGGGGCGCGGAGCCGGTGCCGAAACCGATTCGGAGTGCCAGGAGTACACGGAGTGGTACCAGCGCACCAATGCAGAGGGCGAGCCGGTGGGTTTTGACTACGAAACCGGTGAATGGGCCGACGGCTGGGACCCCGTGACCGGCCAGATCCGCATCGTGCCCGCGCAGGCGACCGAGGACGCAGAGACGGGTGAGGACGAGAGATCTACGACTGAGGGCGTCCGTCGTCATGACGACTCCCCGCAGCCGGCGACCTCGGTCCCGCCGGGCGGTGCCCCGGTCAACGACGGCGGGGCCGTGAAAGGCACGCGACGATGACCTGCCCGGCCTCGACCTGAAAGCTGCGATGCCGCACCGCTGTGCAGACCGAACGAGAACGGAGCGAACCGGTGACGATCATTCGCACTTCCCATGTCGGTCATCTCGATGCGGTACAGCTCGCCCCCGCTGAATGAGGGCCTGCAGTGAAAGGCCCCAGTGATCAGTCGGTCCACGGCCTGCAGGTGCTTGCTCGCGGTGCGTCCGCGTCGCAAGAGGCGCACCCGACAGCAGCATTCGAGCTTCATTCCCATGAATCTGAGCTCGTCGGCACCACCGATCGAACCCCAGAAACCTACGATAGGAGCAAACTACGATGCGTGAAATCCGTGAGATTCTCCCCATCCCGGGGACCACGAAGTCCGTACCGACGGTGATGGACGTCCGGCAGCAGACGGAGGCCTTCACGCCAGTGGCTCCGCTGCAGGCTCCGGAGAACGCCCCCAACGTCGTCCTGGTGCTGGTGGATGACATGGGGTTCGGGGCGTCCAGCGCCTACGGCGGCCCCTGCGCGATGCCCACGGCCGAGCGCCTGTCCGGCGGCGGCCTGCGGTACAGCCGCTTCCACGTCACGGCACTGTGCTCCCCGACCCGGCAGGCCCTGTTGACGGGGCGCAACCACCACTCCGTCGGTATGGGCGTGACCTCCGAGATGGCCACCTCGGCCCCCGGGTACACCGGGTTCCGCCCGCCGAGCGCTGCCACGATCGCCCAGACCCTGAGCGGCAACGGCTACAGCACGGCCGCTTTCGGGAAGTGGCACCAGACTCCTCCCCGCGAGGTGTGCGCCTCGGGCCCGTTCGACCGCTGGCCCACCGGGGAGGGCTTCGACAAGTTCTACGGCTTCATGGGTGCCGAGATGAACCACTGGTACCCGCAGCTCTTCGACGGGACCACGCCCATCGAGCCCACTCGGCGCCCGGAGGAGGGATACCACCTCTCGGAGGACCTGGTGGACCGGGCCATCGACTGGGTGAACACGCAGAAGACCCTCACCCCGGACAAGCCCTTCTTCACGTACATCGCCTTCGGCGCCACTCACGGCCCCTTCCACGTGGGCCAGGACTGGAAGCAGAAGTACCGCGGCCGGTTCGACAAGGGGTGGAACGCTCAGCGCGAGGAGACCCTCGCCCGGCAGAAGGAGCTGGGCATCGTCCCCCAGGACGCGGAGCTGGCCCCGTGGGTCGACATGGTCCCGCACTGGGACGAGCTCGACGAGACCGAGCGCAAGGTCGCCTGCGGCTTCATGGAGACCTACGCCGCGTTCGCCGAGCACACCGATGCCCAGGTGGGCCGGTTCGTCGACGCCCTGGAGGAGATCGGCGAGCTCGACAACACCCTGTTCGTCTACATCCTCGGAGACAACGGTGCCTCCGGGGAGGGCGGGCTCGAGGGCACCACCCGCGAACACCTGGTGGGCCACGGGTTCGCCGACAGCACCGAGACGATGGCCGAGGAGATCGACACCCTGGGTGACGCCAGCACATATTCGATCTACCCGGTCGGGTGGGCCCTGGCGATGAACACGCCGTACCAGTGGACGAAGCAGGTCGCCTCCCACTACGGCGGCACCCGCGACGGCATGATCATGCACTGGGGCAACGGCATCACCCGCGGCAACGAGATCCGCCACCAGTGGCACCACGTCATCGACATCGCCCCGACGATCTACGAGGCCGCCGGCGTGCCGCACCCGGTGATGGTCAACGGCGTCGCCCAGCAGCCGATCGAGGGCACCAGCATGGTGTACTCCTTCGACGATCCGGGCGCGCCCGACCGGCGCCGGACCCAGTACTTCGAGATGTGCGGCAACAGGAGCATCTACCACGAGGGGTGGACGGCGGTCACCCGACACGGCGTTCCGTGGCAGATGGTGCCGGAGGGCCTGCCGTCCTTCGACGACGACACGTGGGAGCTGTACGACACCACCGTCGACTGGACCCAGGCCCACGACGTGGCCGACCGCTACCCGGAGAAGCTGCGTGAGTTGCAGCAGCTCTTCCTGATCGAGGCCAGCAAGTACCAGGTCTTCCCCCTCGACGACCGGGTGACGGAACGGGAGAACCCCACCCTGGCCGGCCGCATCGACCTCTTCGGGGACCGGGCGTCCGTGACGTACCGAGCAGGCATGGGCAGGTTCACGGAAGAGACCGCGCCCAACGTGAAGAACCGCTCGCACCGGATCACCGCACGGGTCGAGGTGCCCGAGGGCGGAGCCGAGGGCGTGATCATCGCCCAGGGCGGCCGGTTCGGCGGCTGGTCCCTGTACGTGGTGGACGGGTGCTTGAGCTACGCCTACAACTGCTACGGGCGCGAGCTCTACACGGTGGGCTCCGACCAGCCGCTGGAACCGGGGACGAGGGAGCTGGTGTTCGAGTTCTTCTACGACGGCGGCGGGGTCGGCCTGGGCGGCACCGTGCAACTGAGCGTGGATGGGAAGCAGGTCGGGGAGGGACGCGTGGAGAAGACCACCGCCTACTACTTCTCCTTCGACGAGACCCTCAACATCGGGATCGACCGGGGCACCCCGGTGACCGACGACTACCCCGTGCTGGACAACGCGTTCACCGGCACCATCGACACCGTGCGCGTCGATCTGCACGACGACGTCGAGGAGCTCACGGCGGCCGAGCAGCAACGAGCGCTGCTGGCCCACCAGTAGGGTCGGGCGCATCGTGCGATCCTGAGGACAGCGGTGCGGGTCCGCCCCGCACCGAGAGGAACCGGACGTGGCCCGGCGCAAACCCGCGCCGGGCCACAGCCACGCGAGACAGTGAGGAAAGACGTTGACCAGTTGCTGTGCACCCGCCAGGCGCTCCCCCGAGCCGGAGCGCCGGCTCGGGGGCGAGGGCGTCGTGGGGACGAGGGCGGGCGTTGCGACGCACGAGGACGTCCGCATCCCTGCGGGGACGTTCCTGATGGGCGACCACTTCGACGAGGGCTACGAGTCCGACGGGGAGGTCCCCGTGCATCCGGTGGAGCTCGATGCCTTCAGCATCGACGTCACCACGGTGACCAACGCCCAGTTCGCCGCCTTCGTCGACGCCACCGGGTACCGCACGGAATCCGAGACCTTCGGCTTCTCCGCCGTGTTCCACCTCGCCACCCGGGCCGCCGCCGCGGACATCGAGGGCGCAGCCACCGGAACGCCCTGGTGGCACGTGGTCCGCGGCGCGGACTGGGCGCACCCGGCCGGGCCGAGGAGCAGGTGGCAGGACATTCCCGACCACCCCGTGGTGCAGGTCTCCTGGAACGACGCCATGGCGTACTGCCGGTGGGCGGGGCGGCGGCTGCCCACGGAAGCGGAGTGGGAGTACGCCGCCCGAGGCGGCCTGACCGGTCAGCGCTATCCGTGGGGCAACGACCTGCAGCCGGACGGTGAGCACCGCTGCAACATCTGGCAGGGCGAGTTCCCGGTGCGCAACACCATGGACGACGGCTACCTGACCACGGCGCCGGCCCGGCACTTCCCGAGCAACGGGTACGGCCTCCACCAGACCAGCGGCAACGTCTGGGAGTGGTGCGCGGACTGGTTCCTGCCCAAGTACTACCGGAACTCCCCGGCGACGAATCCTCAGGGACCCAAGGTCGGCAGGGGACGGGTCATGCGCGGGGGCTCCCACCTCTGCCACGAGTCGTACTGCAACAGATACCGGGTCGCCGCGCGCAGCGCGAACACCCCCGACTCCGCGAGCGGGAACATCGGCTTCCGCACCGTGGCACTGTAGTGCTGCCCCAGCAATCGGGGGTGCTGTCACACCGCCCGGGCCGGGCCCGCGTCCCCACACCGCCGCTCGGTTCGGTGGGGTGCGGGCGGTGACGGTCGGTCGTCGTGGGGCCGGCAGATATTGCTCGGCCGACGAGATCGACGTCTTCTGGCGCCGGACAGCAGTACGGCGAGGATCCTTTCCCACTGCGACTGCGCCACCGACAACGGAATCCCCTTCACCATCAGCGGCCCCGACGTCTGCATCAAGTTCGCCACCCAGAATCAGCCCGGTGACACCGGCGGACTGGCCGAGCTCATGATCGGCTGGCAGCATGTGCACACCATCCCGCACGACCTGGCCAACGACGACGTCGGCACCGCCGAGCAGTTGGAGGCCACCGGCGGGATGGGACCGGGCGGCGCCCCCGGCCCGGCCTCCGGTGCCGCCCCGGAACAGTAGGGCCCCACCACCAGGGCCCGGGCGCCACACTTTCCATAGTTCACACGATTGCACTGAAGGTCCTTCTCGTGTGTGCCAGGAAAGGCTGTGGCGACCTGCAGAGCGCCCGGAGGCGTGTGCTCGGGTTTCCCGATGGTGTGTACTGGGGGCATGGAGACCGATCACACCGCCACCCCTCCAAACCTCGTGCTCGAGGAGGACGAGCGCCCCGTCGAGGGCTGGAGCGACGAACGCGGCCGGCTCACCTGGCGCCCCCTGTTCTCGGCCGATGCCACCCCCACCGACCAGCTGGTCACCGGGGTCGCCGAGCTCCAGGAGGACGGGTTCCTCGCCCTGCACCGGCATGAGCAGGCCGAGACCTACTACGTGCTGGCCGGAGAGGGCGTGGTGACCCTCGACGGGGCAGAGCACCCGGTGCGCGCCGGGTCCAGTGTCTTTATCCCCGGCTCCAGCGAGCACGGGATCCGGAACACCGGTACGCAGAAGCTGCGCTTCTTCTACGCTCTGGCGGCCGACGACTTCAGCGACGTCGAGTACGTCTTCTCCTGAGCCAACCCCGGGCCCGCGGCATGACGCCCCACCATGTGCTGGAGGTTCCCCGAGGACGTTCTGGGCCGAAAGATGTGATGCCGGCGGCCTCAGGGCCTCTT
The DNA here is from genome assembly GCF_039530085.1 of Kocuria aegyptia. NCBI lineage: Bacteria > Bacillati > Actinomycetota > Actinomycetes > Micrococcales > Micrococcaceae > Kocuria > Kocuria aegyptia. The sequence continues at coordinate 59,656 of NZ_BAAAOA010000020.1, read as the reverse complement.
GAGCAGGTGTCGGCTCGAGTGCCGACAGCGGTGCATGAGCACATCGGCGTCCGCCGCTTTGCATACGGCCGGTTGCCGGACTCCCAGCTATGGGATTTGCGGCCTCTGCCGGTACGTCCGTCGGAGCGATCCGACCCTGTCGTCGTGGTGGTGCCAGAGGTGGGACAGACCTGTCGGACCGTGCGTGCCGCTCAGGCGGTGCGAGTGCGCCGTCGCAGCAGGAACACGCCACCGGCGAGGGCCGCAGTCAGGGCCAGGCCACCGGTCGCCGCGGCGGCGCCGTTGCCGTCGGCGGTTTCCACGGCCACGCCGGTGTCGGCGCCGCCGACGGGGACCTGCTCGATCTGCGGTGCCTCCTCCAGGCCGGTGCCGCCGGGGCCGGCAACGATGCCGGTGCGCGGGGGCAGCCCGTCCAGCTGCTGGTCCGTGGCCACGATCCCGGCGACCTTCGCGGCGTCGTAGGCGTAGGTGTCGCTCTCACACCCCACACCGTCGGAGTCGGTGTCCAGGGCGGGGGAGTAGGCCGGACTGGCAGCGGGGATGTTGTGGGCGCCGGCGGCTGCGGCGGCGTCGCAGCTGGGGAACGGCAGGATCGCGGCGGTGGCCGGGGCGGTGGTCAGGGCCGAGAGCCCGACGGCGGTGATCAGTGCGGCACTGGCTGCGCTCATTCGCATCTGTTTCTCGCTTTCGGAGAGGTAGTTGTCTTTGCAACGTATCCAGCCGGCATCCTCGAGACCACCCCGTCAGCGACACAAACCCGATCTGCCCCGGTTCTGTTGACTTCGGGAATTCAACGGGCCGAGACGAAACCTCTGTGTTGCGCGGCGGCCGCCTCGTTCCCGTCCATGGCACCTGGGACTGCGCCGTGGATCTCATGGCCGGAACAGAGCCTCCGGCTCCTGCCCCGGTGCCCCCGTCTTCCCACCGAGGACTGCTGACGCTGCGATCGACGGGCGGGGACTGCGGCGTTGCGCATGGGGTTCCTGTATTGCTCGGGCTGTCCGAGGTCGGCTTGATTCGGCCTGCTTCACTGCCCGAAGGGTTCTCCGGCGGTGGGTAGTGGTCGGCTTTCCCGCGTAGGCGTAGTGTCCGGAGGGCACCAAGCATGCTGATGAAGTGTCTGTCGAGGCTCGGTCGTCGAGAATCACCGGATCGCTGAGGCACGAACTGGAACAGGAGCCCATCCCATGACCTACCCCGTAACCCGTGAACAGGTCGAGGTGGACGGCACGGAGCTGTCCGTCCTGACCGCCGGTGACCCGCGGGCCCGGCCCCTGCTGCTGCTGCACGGCACCTTCTGGAGCCGGGTGTGGCAGCCTGTGCTGCCCGCCCTGGGCGGCACCGCCCGGTGCCTAGCCCTGGACCTGCCCGGTTTCGGCGCCAGCGGCGGGGAGCTCGACGTGGAGCACGCCACCGTCCCGGCCCTGGCCGACACCGTGCTGGCCGCCGCCGACGCGCTGGGGCTGGAGGAGTTCGACCTGGCCGGCCACGACATCGGCGGCGGGATCGCCCAGCACGTGGCTGCCACCAGCGGCCGGGTGCGGAAGCTGGTGCTGATGAACTCCGTGATGTTCGACTCCTGGCCGGTGCCGGCGGTCGAGCGGTTCCGGGACCCGCAGGTACGGGCGGCCACCACCGTGGAGGATCTGCTGGCGGCCCGGGCGGCCTCCACCCGCGGCAGCGTGGGGCGGGAACTGGGGGAGGAGGAACTCGCCGACTACCTCGCGCCCTGGCGCGAGCCGGCCCGGGTCCGGTCCTGGACGGCGCTGGCCGCCGCCGCGGACCCGAGATATACCATGGAGCTGGTGCCCGCCCTGCAGGAGGCGGCGCTGCCTACCCGCCTGGTGTGGGGCCGCGACGACGACTTCCAGAAGATCGGTTTCGCCTACCGCTACGTCGAGCAGATCCCGGGGGCGGACCTCGTCGAGGTGGACGGCAAGCACATCCCCACGGAGGACTCCCCGGTCGCGGTCGCCGAGGCGATCCTGGAGCACCTCATCGACTAGCCGGCCCAGCTCCGGGACGCCGACCCCGGGACTCGCGTTCTCCGTGCTGCATCAGCAGACCCACACCTTTCGTGCCACATAGTTCGGAGGCAAGTCCCACGGACCCGATCAGCCGCGCGATCCTGCTCACCCGTGCCGCACTGCCGGGGCTGCGGGCTTCGGGGGACGCGGTAGTCGTGAACGTCTCCTCCGAGCTCGGTCTGCTCGGGATGGCGTTCTGCGCGACCTATGGGGCGACCAGGGCCGGGATCGCCCACTTCGGGGAGGGCCTGAGCCGGGAGCTCTACGGAGAGGGCGTGCACGTGCTCAACGTCTTTCCCGGGGCCACCGGCACACCGATGACGGACAGCTCCGAGGCTCAGGCCGAGCACGGCTTCAACTACGAGAGCCCTGAAGAAGTGGCCGCCGCGACGGTGGCGGCGATGATCGGTGCTGAGATCATCGTGGTCCGCGGCCAACCCATGGGGCAGATGCTTACCCGGAACCGGGAGGACCCGGCCGCGGTGGGCCAGATGCTCGCCGCGGGCCAGGACGCGCTGGACCGGAGGCCGCGGCCGACCACTCCAGCCTCTGAACCCCATCCGACGGAGAAGCCGCGGCCCCGTCAGGACTCACAGCGGCGCTGACTCGGCGGCACCATCCTCTCCTTCGAAACGCCGATGAGCCCGACCTCGTCGAGGCCCTCGGCCGGGACTCCCTCACCGCCTCACCCGGGTGAGGCGGTGAGGGAGTCCCGGCCGCTCGACATGTGGCGGAACAGCTGCCATCAAGCCAGCTCGGATATCGCTCACATATGCGGCATTGCTCGTCGTGGTCAGGAATGCGTTATGTCCACCCTTGGTGGAGGTGGTTCGGGGAGCCCCTGTCCCGGCGGGGCTCCTCGAGCTGTTGCGGGAACGGCTACTGGCACTCGTCGTAGTGGTCCTCGTGCTCGGAGTGCCGGTGACCGTCGTGGAGATAGTCCACATGGTCGCCGTGCTGCATGGTGTCGTGCCCACAGTTGTCCCCGTGGGTGTGTTCGGCCTTGGTGTGTTCGGCCTGCTCGTCGTGACCAGCCATGATGATCCTCCTTGGAAGTGCGGACCCGGAACGGGCCTGCATCTTCAGCCAAGCACCGACACCGAAACCTGGCAATGGTACGGCCAGGACTGACGTTCCCCTGGTGCAAGGGGCATTCTCCTCGTCAGCGGTTCTCGGTCCGGGGAGACCGGTCCGGCGCCGGCCACTGCTTCCTCGTAGGTGGCGCCGAGGATCCCGCGCACGGCATCGCTTGTCAGCTGCTTCTGGTGACCGTGATGGTGGTGCCGTCAGAATCCCCGTCCGGATCGGTGTTGCCGGTGGCAACGTAGCTCAGCGCGGTCGGGTGCGTCAGGGAGCCGACCGTGAAGCTCATCGAGGACGTGGTCCTGGACGTCGAAGGGCTGCTCATCGCACAGGTGCCGTCGGCGGCGGTCTGGCACGAACCGGTCGTGCCGTCCGCGCTCCAGGTGCCCTGCACGGTCGCCCCGGCCACGGGGGCCCCGGTGTTGTCGACGACGGTCGTCACGACCGTGGCCGTCCACCGGTTCTTCTGCGCCTGGGTGGTGCCATCGAGGTCCCCGACGTGCATCGAGTCGGCGGCCACGTCGTTGTTGGCGACGGTGACGCCGGCCAGGTCGGTCGAGGTCTGCCCGGTGGCGTCGATGGCGGTCGCCGAGACCGTGTGCGCGCCGTCGGCGACGGTGGCGGTGTCCCAGGACGCCGTCCACCCATCGGCCCCGTCGGTGTCGGTGCCCACGGTGGTGCCGTCCACGGCGAAGGCGACCTTTGTGACTCCCACATCATCGGTGGCCTCGGCGGTCAGCGGCACCGTGCCGCTCACCGTGGCGTCATCGGCCGGGGTGGTGAGGGCCACGATGGGCGGGTCGTCGGCGGAGGCGGCCATCCGGTCGGCCACGTGCAGGCGGATGGTGGGCAGCTGGGCGTAGAGGCGTTCCCCGGGGCATTCGGTGGCCTCGTAGTCACGGTGCCCACCGATCGTTGGCACGGTCTTCTGGGTGCCGTTGACGGGGTTGGTGTAGGTGACCGTGGCTGTCGGGTCGAGGTCGTGGCGCAGGGCGAGTTCGGCCAGCAGGTCCTTGAGGGAGGACACCGCGGCCGGCTTCGGGTCGGCACCGAAGCGGCGGTGGTTGGTGAACTCCCCGAGCAGCGCCACCCCGAGGTTGCCGGAGTTCCACCCGACCACGTGGGCGCCGGTGACCATCCGGTCGGTGCCTTCCTCGTGGGCGAAGTCCGCCCCGGTACCGCCGGCGGCCCCGCACGAGGTGCTGGCCGCGCCCGACCAGCGGCCCTCGTAGACGATCCCGGACTCGTCGATCAGGTACTGGTAGCCGATGTCGCCGAAGCCCTGGTCGATGGCGTGGTAGCGGTAGAGCGCCCGCACCGTGGCCGCCGGATCGGGGTCGTTGTTGGTGGTCGCGGTGTGGTGGACGGTCGTCACCTGGGCGTCGTAGAACTGTGGGGCCCAGACCTCCTTGCCTGCGGCGTCATGGCGCAGGGACTCGTCGGCACCCCACTCGGCGCGGGTCCGGCACTGGCTGCTGTTCAGGGCCTGGGCGGACCCACCGGGGGCCTGGTCCACGGTGACACGGGGTCCGTCGGTGGTGTTCATGGCCACCGCGCGCGGGGACTCGGCCCCGGCGGGGATGCCGCGCACCTGGTAGGCCTGGGCGTCACCGGCGGGCACCAGGCCACTGGCCCACTGCCCTTCGCTCGTGACGCCATCCTCGCCCAACGGGAGCCAGGGCCCCCACGTCCCGTCGTGGCGCAGCCGCACCGCCCCGTGCGGCTCCGGACCGGGGGCCTCCGCGGCGTGTTCCTGGCCGACAGGGGTGTCCCACAGCACTCCGACGTAGTCGATGGAGAAGGCCGTGGTCACCTCCCCCGCCTGCACCGGTTTGGCCTCGGCCAGGGTCTCCGGGACGGTGCGGGCCTGCGCCGGACCCGACCACACCACCGCCAGGGAGACGAAGAAGCCGACCACGATGACGTGGGTGAAAAACCCCAGGAAACGGCGCATGCCCAGAACCCCCGAAAGACGTGATCACCTTGTGGAGGTCGCACGCCCACAGGTATCCCCTCCCGCCGACGGACCCCCATCCGTCGCCTCATTCTGAGCCGGTGCGCATCGGCGGGCAATCCCTGACCGGTGGGTAACGCGGAGCCGGCCGCCTGTACCGGACCGGCGGGAGGTCGACAGCTGCACCTGGCCCGGCCCCTCCGCAGTGCTTTGCATACGGTCGGTTGCTGACGAGGGGTCAGCTCATGGCATGGTTCCGGCCGTGCAGCCGGCATCGCCTGTTCCCCAGGCTGACCGCGGGGCACGGGGAGTTCCTTCATCGGCTGACACTGCTCTCGGCGACAGGCTCTTACCTGTGCTCATTCTGCGCAGGATCTGCTGGCTGTTGGATCAATTCGGCATGAGGGCCCTGATGGACAGCGAGGTAGACCGTGTTCCGCAGCTCGTTGGCCTCGGCGGAGGTGAGCGTCCGCAGGAGCGGGCGGATGTGGATCCGGATCAGCGCGTTGCTCTGACCGGGGGCGATGCCGAGACGGTCACGGGCTGTGGCGGGAAGCTGCTCGTAGCGGGTCAATGACAGGACCTGGACGGACTCGAGGAGGTCCGCGTCCTGCCCCAGGGCTGTGCGGATCCGATCGCCGATGGTCTCGTCGTCCTCGCTGTCATCGAGCACGACGGAGATGTCCCGCCGCGTACCGGGGAGCGGCGAGACGTGCTGCCATGGTTCCAGGTCGAGCATCTGGGCTGCGATGCGCGGCTCTGCGGAGCGCAGGTAGCGGATGTCGGGGATCGACTTGCGCAGCATCAAGGCCCGTTCCAGCCCCATGCCCAAGGCCAGTCCGGACCACCGCTGCGGGTCGAGGCCCGAGCCGCGCAGCACATCGGGGTGGATGCGCCCGCACTCGGCGAGCTCGAGCCATTGCCCGTCCATGTGCACGTCTACTTGTCGTCCGCCGAGCGTGTACGGGTGCTCGACGTCGGTGATCTGCCATCGCGCTCCTGGGAGGACTGCTTCGACGACCGTGGTGATCATCTCGAGCAGCTCCTGATCGGTCGTCCTCGGTGTGGACCGGATCCGCCACAGGTCGACCTGGTGCGGCTCACCCACGTGCGTGCGGTCGACGACATCACGTCGGTGGACGAGGCCCGGGACGACGAGCAGCTCGTCGATGTCGGACCGGCCGCGGTAGTCCTGCAACGCTGCGGGTAGCTCCGCACTCGTATGGGTGCGCAGCACCACGGTCGGCGAGACGTAGCGGGTGTACCGCTGCGCCCGGGTGACGTCGCCCGGGTCGTAGCCCAGGCGGTCGTAGTTGTCATGGACCGCGACGAGAGGCGGATGGCGCACCAGCCGGACGGAGCTGCTCCATCGGTGCTGCAGCGCGGCGACAAGATCATCGAGCAGGAGCTGCATCGAGTGCGCGCCTTGTGCTGGGTCGCTGAGGTCGCGCAGGGTCAGCGCGCGGGCGAGCTGGTCAGGGGTGATGTACGAGGGTGCCGACATGGAAGTCTCCTGTGGTGGCGGGACCGGTGGTGGAAACGGGAGTTCCCCCGGCCGTGCCTGCGGAGACTGGGCGGCTCAGAGATGCCCGCTGACAACCCCGCGGCCACTGAGCGGCCGGGGGTGCAGAAATCGCTGAGCACGCTCCATGCGGACAAGGCTAGCAACGATCACCAGCACCGGCATCTGTGCTGCATGTCGGATACAGCCGTGAATCGCTTCGGTGCGGTGGAGGCACGGGCAGACCCGGCCGCTCCGGGAGTACGGTTGGAGCATGGGCGATCCCGAGCTCGTGCCTCTGCCAGTGGGATTCCAGCGGTTCCATCGACGGGACTTCGTGAACTACCAGTTCAACCGAGCACATGCGCTGGGCTTCGCCGACCCCCTCGAGCTGGTCGACGCCGCGGCACGCATCCGGTCGATGGACGACTGTGTCGACGTGTTCGAGGCCTTGTCGCGCCGGGCGGCCGCCGAGGCCCGGCCTCGATACGCGGCCGGATATGCGAGGATCGCGGAATTCTTCACGCCGCCACGGGCGGCGGAGAAAACGGATCGCTACCGCGGCTGTCTCGAACTCTTCGACGCCACGTTCGCAGGTGCCGGCCTCGTGCGCCAGGAGGTCCCCTATGCCGGTGCGGCGCTGCCGGCCTATCTGCTGCCGGCGACCGGGACCTCAGCCGTCGGCACGGTGCTGCTGCACGGCGGGTTCGACTCCTTGATCGAGGAGTTCCTGCCCCTCTGCCAGCGGGTCGCTGCCGCCGGTTTCGACGTGATCGCCTTCGAGGGTCCGGGGCAAGGTGGTGCGCGGACGTTGAACGGGCTCACCTTCGACCACGACTGGGAGAAACCGGTCGGGGCGGTGCTGGACCACTTCCGCCTCGACCGCGCCGCCCTGGTCGGCATCTCGATGGGTGGGTACTGGGCGATGCGCGCTGCAGGACGTGAGCCGCGCATCGACCGTGTCGTGGCCTGGCCGCCGGTGTACGACTGGCTGCACAGGGTCCCACCTGTGCTGCGGGGCCCGGCCCGCACGATGACGCAACACCGGCGTTTCATGCGATGGAGTGTGCGCACCCGTGCCCGGTGGGTGCCGACACTGCGCATGGTGGCCGATCAGGTCCTGTACATGCTCGACAGCGACGATCCGGCCGATGTGGCCGAGTGGTTCATGGGCATGAACGCCGAGCACCTGGACAGCGCACGGGTGCACCAGGACGTGCTGCTCATGTGCGGAGAGCACGACGCCTTCCAGCCGCCGGCCCTGGCCCGGGCGCAGGCCCGAGCGCTCACGGCCGCCCGAAGCGTCACGACGCGCATGTTCACCCGGGCCGAGCAGGCCGACCAACACTGCCAGATGGGAAACCTCGAGCTGGCCTGCCAGGTCCTCACCACGTGGCTGCAGACGCCGGGCACGAGCACGGGAGCCTCGCCGCAGCACTCCGATCTCGCCCCGTAGCGGACCGGGACCATCCCCCAGGCGGTTCACCGTGTGGGCGTGCCCGGAAGGCCATACCGGGCGGCCAGGAACACCGCACCGGCCCCTGCGACATCGGCATGGCCGGCGGTCCAACCTCGGCGCCGGCCCAGCGGGGAGGACACCCCTCCGGGACCATGACGGGAGAAGCGGCGTGAGCGGGCCCCGACGCCTTTCAGGAAATCCCCCGTGCGGGACCCTTCGATTACCTCGCCGTGCCTTTGTCGAAGAGAAACCGGGCCACTGCCTGAGCCGACTCGGTGAGGTCGCCTCTCTCCGCTTCCGTGAGCGCTCCGCCGAGCCAGAGGTCCGCGAAGCCGTGCACGAGGGACCAGGCGGCGAGAGCGGCGATTCTCGGATCGGGTCCCACCACCTCGGGTGGCAACGTCGCGATGCCCTTGGTGAGCGCCTCGGTGGCGGCGGCCCGTGCCTGCACGACGTCGGCGCGGGACGCTTCGTAGAGATCCGGGCGGAACATCACCTGGGTGTGCGCTCGGTGCTCCACCGCGAAGTGCACGTAGGCGACGCCCACCTCGAGGAAACTGCCGGTGCGTTCGAGCACCTCGGTGAGGTGCTGCGCGAGCATCTGGAACCCCTCTGCCGCCAGCGTCGTCAAGAGCCCGGCCTTGTTGCCGAAGTGGTAGGCGGGGGCCGCGTGGGAGACCCCCGCCCGGCGCGCCAGGTCCCGGAGGCTCAGCTGGGAGGGCCCCACCTCGAGCACGGCCTGCGCGGCGGCATCCAGGACCGCTCGAGGCAGGTCGCCGTGGTGATAGGCGCGAGGAGTCATTCCTGCACCCTATCCCATATCTAGGCATTGACAAGTTCCTGATGCGGGCGCATTCTTGTCAATGACAAGATGGAATACCGAGGAGGGCACCATGTCAGTCCTGTTCGTCTTTCTCACCGCGGCCCTGGCGGCGCTCGGCGTCGCCGCGCTCCTGGGGCGGCGACGCCTGCGGGAGGCGGTGCCCCTGGCTCTCCGCGGAGGTCTCGCCGTGATGTTCCTGGTCACCGGGGTGTCACACTTCGCGGGTCTCCGCCAGGACCTCGTCGCGATGGTGCCGCCCGTGCTGCCCCACCCCGAGCTGCTCGTGACGGTCACCGGAGTGCTCGAGCTCGCCGGCGCCATCGGGTTGCTGGTGCCGTGGACGTCCGCCTGGGCCGCCGGTGGCCTGGCGCTGCTGATGGTGGCGATGTTCCCCGCGAACGTCTACGCCGCCACCGCCGGTCTGACGCTGGCCGGGGAGCCGGCCACCGCCCTGCTGCCGCGCGCCGCCATGCAGCTGCTCTACATCGCGGCCGCCGTCGCTGTAGTGGTGACTCATCGGCGGCAGGCGGTGCTCAGCGGCTGGCTCGGAAAGCTCATCACCGTCCTGCCCCGGGCGTACGGGCCTGCCGCGGCGATGCGCGAGGTCCCCGGTGGCGGCATCGTGCTCGTTTCTCGGCTGCGGCTGCGCTCCGCCCGGCATGTGCCGGGGTTTCTGCTCGCTTCGCTGCGACTGCGGCGAGCGCTGCGACGAGCCCCCGGGGCCCTCTGGCTCGATCTCGCCGCCCAGCCGCTGACGGCCACCTTCTGGACCTGGTCCGGGTGGACGGACGAGGACGCGATGCGCCGCTACACCCGCTCCGAGCTCCACGCCCACGTCATGCGGACCTACGGGCCCTATCTGCAGGAGTCGGCCTTCCGTACACTGCCCGCCGGGCAGGCGCCCGCAACGTGGCCCGAGGTCAGAGGAATGCTCGACGTCACGACCGCCCAGCGGTAGCCCGCGACAGCGGCCGCAGCCGAGGCGCCTGCCGGGAACACTCCGGCAGGCGCCGCCGCTGCGTCCATGGTCCGGGTGCCGCGGAAACGGCGTCCCGGGGGGCGTCTCATGCCCCGGGGCCCCGGGGCCCCGGGGCCTTCCTCGGGACGGGGAGGTGGCCGGACGCCCTGTGCTTTGCGCAGGGCCGGTTGCCGGGCACCTCCGGGCGCTGACGCATTGGTGGCAGAGGCGACGGCGAGGATCGGGCGACGGCTGGCCGATGCAGAGCCCAGGGCCCGCCTGCGGAGGCGGCACGGCAGCTGGTCCACGGCCAGGCGCGTCGCCGAGCGCCGGATCCGGCGGAGCGCCGCGCGGTCACCGACCGCACCGACATGGACGAGAGCGGCGCGCGCAGAAGCTGTTCGTCCAGCATCTGCGCGCGCCGTGATTCAGGGAGGGGCCGTTCTCGCTGCGGCCTGCGCGCTACTTGCGGCCTCCCGGGTGGCCGGTGGGCTCGAGAGCACCGATGTGGTGCCCGTTCTCTCCGCCGCCGGCAAGGAACGACCGGAACGTGGGCCGGGCGTAGTCCCCGAAGAGCAACGATCCGTCGTCGGCGCGCTCGTGCCGGGCCGGCTGCTCGAGCGAGACGAAGTCCCTCGGGAACACCAGCCGCTTCCCGCCGTCGATGCGGGATTCGGATCCGTCGTAGAAGATGTTGGTCCTGTCGGCGTCGCCCGAGACCTGATCCGCACGGTGGTGGCTGCCGGTGAAGACGGAGAGGTTGTTGCGGAAGACCCCCTGCTCCTCCGGTCCGAAGTACGGGTTGGTGCGGAAGATGAAGTTGTACCGCTTGTTGTCGACCGCGGTGTTGTTGGTGACGGTCAGGCGACCGGGGTTGAAGTTGTCGGAGAATCCGTCGAGGTTGTTGGCGTAGGCCAGGTTGCCGGTCAGCACGTGGTCCACCGGCAGCCCCTCGCCGCCCACCTTGAAGCCGGTGCCGACGTTGGAGTCCGCGTTGTAGCCGTCGGAGAGCCGGCCGTTGTGGTGGGCGATGTTGTTCTCCATGGTGATGGGGAAGTTGGGGCCCTCGTCGGTGCGGTTGTAGAGGTCCCAGCCGTCGTCGATGTTGTGGTGGGCGACGTTGTCGCGGAAGACATTGCCCGGGCCCACGCCCAGCTTCGCCGCGAAGCCGTCGGCGTTGATGTCGGACGGGTCGCGGTTGTCGTGGGCCTGCGAGTTGACGATCAGGTTCTCGGCCGGCCAGTTCTCCGGGGCACCGCTGCCGCTGAGCTGGAACCCGGTGTTCCCGTTGTGGCTGAAGACCATCGAGTCGAAGGTGTTGTGCGATCCGGAGGACCGCATGCCGTTGCCGGCGGCGCGGGTCAGCTCCAGGTCCGAGATCACCCAGTGGTCCGCATCGGCTCTCATCACCTCGGGGAGAGCGGAGCGTCCGTCGATGACCACCTCTGCGCCGTCGTGGGCGGTCAGGGTCTTGGGCGCATCGGCAGTGCCGGAGTACGCAGGAGTGATCCGGATCGTGCCGGCAGGCGTGTAGGTGCCCTTCAGGAGCTCGACGGACTGTCCGGGCAGCACGTGCTCGACGGCGGTCGTGATGTCCAGCGGCGAATCGACGGTGCCCGCACCGTCGGGGGTGCCTGCGGGGGCGACGATCAGCGCGCCTTCGTGGAACTCGCGGACCGTCACGTCGACGCTGCGCGTGATCGGGGTCCGGTCCGGACCCTCGGAGGGCGAGTAGGTCGCCGTGACCGTGGAGCGCCCCGAGGGGATCGTGATCGTGTGGCTCAGGTCGTTCTCGGCGCCGATCGGCAGTCCCTCGGCTGCCGGAGCGCCGTCCACGAGGAGATCCACGCTGCCCGCGTAGGGGGCCGAGGCCGCCACGTGGTAGTCCGTGCTGCCGGAGCGCGCCGGGGCACGCAGGTCGAAGGACGCCGGGGTCACCGCCTCGGGCCGCTGCGGTCGCGGCTGGGTGTCGGCGTCGCTCAGCACCAGGGACGCGTCGGAGAAGGTGACGGCGACGTTGCGGGACGCGAAGAAGCCCACCGTCATCGAGTCGGGCTCGATGTCCTGCACCCAGTCGGCCCCCTCCAGCTCACGGGTGTGCGTCTGGGGCTCGCCGAGGTGCGTGTAGGTCGTGGACATCACGAAGGAGTCGTCGGTGCGCTCCAGCCGCATGGTCACGGGCACGTCGGTCAGGAGGCCGTGGGCTCCCAGCCGGTGCGTCTGCCGTTCCGAGCCCACCGTTCCCCACGGCTCGGTCACACCGGTGCGCGTCATGGCCACCGGGCCCTGGCGCAGCACGGTCGTCGAGGCGTAGTTGGAGGCCGCCGGGACCTCCTCGAACCCGTCCAGCATCGGGTCCTGGCGCGCTGCGCCGTTGACGTCGCGCACCATCAGGCCGGCGCCCTCCTGCCCGCTCGGGTTGGCGCCCGTCTCCGGCCCGAGCTGGTGGATGGTCACGTCCGCCTCGAGGACGAAGTTGTGCTCGTTGGGGTCGAGGTCGACGTGGTAGAACGTGAGCCCGTCATGGCCGGGAGCGAGCTTCCCGCCGCGGCTCTCCATGAAGACATCGCCGTCGATCGACCCCGGTACCTCCGGTCTCGCCAGGTTCACGCCGACCTTGCCGGGCAGCACGTTGGAGGAGAAGTTCAGGTCGGTGGACTGGCCGAAGGTGATCTCCTGCCACTCCAGGGAGGCGCTGGAGTGCTCCGGTGCCTGCGGCTCGGCGGCACCCTCCGGAGAGGGTGCCGCCCAGACGCCCGCCGGGGCGATGAGAGTCGCGGTGAGGGCTGCGATGCTGATCACCGCGGCCCGGCGTGCTGAGCGCCTCGGGCGCCACGCGCGTTGCTGTGCATGGGTACCGGCGGCAGCCGGCTGACTGCCGCTGTTGCGAACTGGCATGTGCTGTTCCCTCCGAATGCGCTCGACGTGGGCCGGGGGTCCTCGAGAGGAGTCGGTCCTGCACGCTTTGCGTCTGCTGTGCACCGCCCGTGCCGACAGGTGCTGTCCGTTCTATGGAATACGCTTTCCAACGAGCGTAGGGTGACCTGAAACACATGTCAATGCATCGTGCCCGCTGGGCGGGGGATCACCGGCCGCAACGGCGGGATCAGCCGGCCGGCACCGGTCCGGAGGTCCGGCCCCGCTGTGGAAGCGCTCGGACCCGGCCGTGGAGGAGGCCGGGCGCCGGGAACCCGTCAGGCTCCCGGGGCTGCGTGGGAGCGGATGCGCAGCACCGACCCGGACGCACTGCTCTGCACGGCCCGCGCGATCATGCCGTGGCCGAAGCGGTCCCGGGGCGGTCCGGTGGCGATCTCCTCGGTCTCCGGCATCCGCGGGGACGGGGGGCAGGCCGCCCGCAACGCGACCAGGGGCGCGGTGAACGCGATGGTGCAGGGCCTCGCCCCGGACGCCGGGGTGCACGGGGTGCGCACCGACGTGATCGCCCCGGCCTCCGTCGCCATCCGCCTGACGCAGGCGCGTCTGGAGGACCCGGGCCTCGCCGCTGCCCTGGCCTGGCGGGCGGCACTGGGGCGGCGTCGGTGGGTGGGCCGGTCAGCGCGTGAACTCACCACAGGACTGCAGCAGGGCCAGGGCCGAGGCCGTGGAGGTGTCCACGATCCGCCCCGAGCGCAGGTGCTCGACCAGGTGCTGCTCATCGACCCACTCCACCCCGGGAACACCGGCCGGCTCCAGCGCCCGACCGCACCCGGCCTCGGCCCGGCGCGCCACCGCGAGCATCACATCGATCCGCTCCTCCTGGCGCTGATCGGCGTAGAGGATCCCCAGCGGAGCGATCACCGCCGCGGACATGGCCTGCCCGAACTCCTCCGCCAGCAGCAGCCCGGCCCCGGCGCGCAGTTCACCGGGATCGACCACCGGGCCCTGCGGGAAGACCAGCATCTGCCCGCCCGGGTCCAGTTCGGCCTGGACCAGCCCGTAGCGGGCCCGGGCCCCGGAACCCTCGTGCACCCGGGGGATCACGAGCATCGAGCGCTGGGCCGGGACGGGGTGCAGGACCGCTGGCCGGTCCGGGGCGAGGTCGGTCATCAGGGCTGTCCTCCGGTCGGGGAACGCACCGGCACCTGCGGGCCTGACGGCCCGCAGGCGATGCGCGTGACCAGCTTAGGACCGATGGCTCAACGCGGCCCGGGAGAACCACGAACGGCGCCTTGACGGGTCCCGCTGCCCGGGAAATCCGCAGCAGCACCTGCGAGCGCGAGCCCACCCGCTCGACCACCCCCGGACCAGGGCCCCGGGGGCCGGAGGGCTGGTGGCCCCGAAGCCGAGTCACGGAAGAGGGCCCCGGATGAGAGCACCGGCATGCGCCCGAGGACGCCGTGCACCGGCAAGGCGCACTAACGGCGGACAGTGTTGCGGTCGGGTGCCGTGTCCTGCACCCGGATCAGTCCCGTGGCGCCGTCGACGGTGACCACCTGGCCCTCGGTCAGCCGGGTGGTGGCGTCGGGCACGCAGATGACGGCCGGGATGCCGTACTCGCGGGCCACGGTCGGGCCGTGGGCGATCGTGGAGCCGGTCTCCGTGATGAGTCCGCCGAGGGTCAGGAACAGCGGGGTCCAGCCCGGGTCGGTGGTCGGGGCGACGAGGATGTCACCGGGCTGCAGCCTCGCCTCGGACGGCTGGTGGACGATCCGTACCGGCCCGGTCGCGACCCCGGTGGCCGCCGGCTGGCCCACCAGCACGTCCGGCCCGTACTCGGCCGCGGTGTCGTCGGGCAGGGCCTGAGGGTTCGTGCCGTCGGACAGCAGCAGGCCCGGGATCTGCCGCCGTCGGGCCTCGCGGTCGTGCTCCCGGCGCCGGCCGGTCACCACCGCGCGGAGGTCCGCGCCGTGCGAGGCGTCGAGGGCCTCGTCCAGGGTCAGGAACATGATGTCCTCCGAACGTTCCAGCAGGCCGCGTTCGGTGAGCTCGGCTCCCGCGGTGAGCAACTGCCGGCGCACCTCGGCCAGCGGGGTCAGCCAGAGGAACTTGGGCAGCTCGCGCAGGCCGGCCAGCTCCCGGCTGCGGCGCAGCAGGGAGCCGGCGAGCCGGGCCCGCAGCGGCCGGGTGCGCTTCGCGCGGTCGACGAGGTCCGTCAGAGCGGCCTCGGCTTCGACGGCGGCGCGGGCGAACCGGGCGGGCGGGGCCTGGTCCGGGTCGGTCACCTGCAGGTAGCCGGACAGGGCGGCGAACACAGGGGTGGAGTCGTCGGCCCACCGGGGGGAGCCGACGTCGATCTCGGCGCTGCCTCGGATCCCGTACTCCTCCAGGAAGGGTGTCAGGCCGAACTCGGGCAGCTCACCGCGTGAGAAGCGCCCGGCGAGCTCCTCCGGGGCGGTGCCGGCCAGCAGCGCGCGGTGCGGGCGGGCGGCCTCAGTGACGGACCAGAGCTCCAGGTCCATCTGGGTGGTGACGTTGTGGGGCATGCCGCGCAGGGTCGCGTTCAGCTCACCCGGCTGCAGGAGCGCGTCCAGCAGCCATCCGGCCACCCCCTGGGCGATGAGCGCCGCCCACAGCGGTGGCAGGGAGCGCATCATCGGTCCGGTCATCGTCGCGTCCTGCAGGCCGGCGGCGCAACGGATCCGGCTCGCCGTGTCCGCCGGCTCGGTCCTGGGCTGCCGGCGGACCTGCTCGAGTTCGTGGAACGCACGCTCCCGGGCGGCGGCGGGCCGTGCCAAGGCCCGCAGGGCGCCGAGCAGCGAGGCAGGCACGACGGTCAGGAGCAGCCGCGCGGTCGCACCGGGGGAGAACGTGCGCTGACCGGGAGGAGCGGGACGGGGGGCGTAGCGGGGGTCGTCCAGGACGCGCCGCACGCCCCGCGCCACGGCCGGACCGTAGACCTGCACCATCTCGGGGACGCGGGAGTGCAGGCGCGGGCTGCGGACGAAGCCGGTGAGGTCCACGAACAGCCGTCCGCCGATGTCGACGAGGAACGAGTCGACCACTGCGTCGTCGACGCCGATGATCTGCAGCCAGCGGCGGGTCGTCTCCCGCAGCACGGACACGCCCATGGGAGTGACCGGGCGTCGCAGGCCCTGCATGTGGCCGACCTCCAGGTAGATGCGGGGGTCGTCCTGCACCGGATCGGTCCCGGGTGGGAGCGGGAAGAGGGTGGTGACGGCCCGGGACTGCAGCAGCCACAGCGTGCCCGCCGCATCGTAGGCGAACTCGATGTCCTGCGGGCCGCCGAGGGCGCGCTGCACCCGCTGCCCGGCCTGCTGCAGTTCGCGGAGCTGCTCGGGGGAGAGGCAGCCGTGGTCCTGTGGTCCGGGGAGCGGGCCGTGCCCGGGCAGGACGTAGTGGTCGGTGTCCATGGCGCCGTCCACGACGCCGGTGCCCAGGCCCGGGACCGCGTCGATGACGGTCTCGGTGCGGGTACCGGTCATCGGGTTGGCCGTGAACATCACCCCGGCGGCCGTCGGGGTGATCATGCGCTGCACCACGACAGCCATTGCCAGGTCGTCGGTCTCCAGTCCCTGCCCGGCCCGGTAGGCGACGGCGCGCGGGCTGTGCACAGAGTCCCAGCACTGCCGGATGGCCTCGAGCAGCGCGTCCTCACCCGCTACGTCGAGGACGGTGTCCTGCTGGCCGGCGAAGCTGGCACCCGGCAGGTCCTCGGCCGTAGCGCTGGAGCGGACGGCGACGGGGCCGCCGCCGAGGTGTTCGTAGGCCGTCAGGACTGCCCGCCTGGGGATGGTGCCCGAGCGGTAGGCCTCGGTGCTCAGGCAGAACCCGTCCGGCACCCGCTCGCCCGCGGAGATGAGGGCGCCGAGGCCGGCCGCCTTGCCCCCGACGAGCTGGGTCATCTCCGGGGTGATGTGGGCGAGGTCGATCACGTCCATGGGTTGCCTCTCTGGTGCCCGGGGGTGACGGGAGGTGGGGAACCGGCAGTGCCCTGGGGCGTGCGGTGCCCCGTCCGTAGCCGATGATCCGGCGCGACCGCCGGCCGGACAGCCTCCTCGTGCCCTGAGGTATCAGGGTCCCGGCGCGGCGGTGCTGGTGGGCAGGAGCGGGTTCCGTCGGTGTTCTCGGTCCATCCGCTGAAGCGTCACGGTGGTCCTCCTCGGTGGCGGGGCAGCCTGGCGTGGCCACTGGCGTACCCGGGACGGAGGCGGCCCCGCTTGCTCGACACCCGGAAGCGGGTGGCGTTCCGAGGAACTGCCTCGGGCGGTCACCGCCCCGGGGCACCCCCCACCGCGCAACGAGACCCATCCGCACGCACGCCGTTCCGTGGCGGTGCTGTCACCACATGCTCCGCGGCGGCCCTGGTCACGGGGTTCTCCGGTCGAAGGTCAGGTGGGTGACCCCGCTGGGCGCCGAGACGGCCTCGATCTCGTAGTGCTCCTCCAGCGCCTCCAGTCCGTCCCACACCCGCACGCCGCGGCCGAGCAGGATCGGCACCTGGACCAGGTGCATGTGGTCGACCAGGCCCGCGGCGAGGAAGTCGCGCACGACGGTGGGGCCACCTCCGATGCGCACGTCCCGTCCGCGGGCCGCCGCACGGGCGGTGCTCAACGCCTCGGCCGGTGCGGCGTCGAGGAAGTGGAAGGTGGTGCCACCCTCCATCTCGATCGAGGGCCGCGGGTGGTGGGTCAGCACGAAGGTCGGCGTGTGGAACGGGGGGTTCGGTCCCCACCACCCCCGCCAGCCGGGGTCCTCCTGCCAGCCCGGCGGACCGAACTTGCCCGCGCCCATGATCTCGGCGCCGATGCCCGGCTCGTGCTGCTGGGCGAACGCGTTGTCGACCCCGGTAGAGCCGCCGGTGCGTCCCACGATCGGGGCGCCGAAGCGGGTGGCGATCATCCACTCGTGCAGCCTCTCTCCGGCGTGCCCGAAGGGAGCGTCCCGGCTCAGACCCTCGCCGGTGCCGAAACCGTCCAGGGAGATGGAGAAGTTGTGAATACGGGTCCGTGCCATCTGCTCGCTCCGTCTGCTCGACCGCGGGTGCGCAAGGGACTGCTGAAGCTCCGGTGGACTGCTGGGCCCATGAGCTGTGGTTGGGGTTTCTCATCCGGAGGGGCGCTGTTCGCCTCCCAGGAGCTGCTTCAGGCGTTCCCGGTGCTCTTGGTTCTCATGATCGTGCCTTTCCACCCCTCGCGACACGATGACGAACATCGTGACAGTGGCCAGATCACTCACCGCCGTGCTCCAGGAGCTTCCACTAGCGTGGACACCCGTACCCGAGAGGCCTGATGGTCCGAAGTGGGGATCGCGGCGACGCGCGAGCGCCGCCGATCAGGGCTCACAGGGTGAGCAGGACCTTGGTGGCCCGGCGCTCGTCCATGGCCCGGTAGCCCTCGGCGGCCTCTTCGAGCGGCAGGGTGAGGTCGAAGACCTTGCCCGGGTCGATCCTGCGGTCCCAGATCAGCTGGACCAGCTCGGGCAGGAACCGGCGCACCGGGGCGGGACCGCCCAAGGTGTGGATGCCGGCGAAGAACAGCTCGATGCCGGGGATCTGCACGTCGTAGTTGACCCCTACATAGCCCAGGTGCCCGCCACCGCGGGTCGCCCCCACGGCCTGCATGAAGGACTCCTGGGTGCCCACGGCCTCGACCACCGAGTGCGCCCCCAGCCCACCGGTCAGCTCCTTGATCTTCGCCACGCCCTCCTCGCCGCGCTCCTCGACGACGTCGGTCGCGCCGTAGAAGCGGGCCAGCTCCTGCCGCTGGGGGTGCCGCGACATCGCGATGATCCGCTCGGCTCCGAGCTCCTTCGCGGCGAGGACCGCCATGAGTCCGACGGCGCCGTCGCCGACGACCGCAACCGTCTTGCCCGGGCCGGCCTCGGCGGCCACGGCGGCGAACCAGCCGGTGCCCAGCACGTCGGAGGCGGCCAGCAGGGAGGGGATCAGCTCAGGATCGGGCTGGCCGGGGGTGGCCACGAGGGTGCCGTCGGCGTGCGGGATGCGGGCCTTCTGCGCTTGGGTGCCGATGGTGCCGGCGACGAACTCGGCGTGCACGCACTTGGACTGGAAGCCGGCGCGGCAGATCTCGCAGGTGTTGTCGGAGACGACGAAGGACCCGACGACGAAGTCCCCGACCTGGAGGGTCTGCACCGCGGAGCCGATCTCCTCGACCACCCCGACGTACTCGTGGCCCATCAGGGTGTGGTCGACGGGCTCGACGCCGCGGTAGGGCCACAGGTCGGAGCCGCAGATGCAGGTCGCGGTCAGCCGGATGACCGCGTCCGTGGGCTCGATGACGGTCGGGTCCTCGCGGTCCTCGACCCGGACGTCGCCGGGGGCGTGCATGATGACTCCGCGCATGGCGGTGCTCTCCTTCTGGGACGATGATTCGGTGCTGCGCCGGGTGGTGAGCCACTGTGCCGGCGGGAGGATCGCTCCCAGTCAATCGCGCTGTTCGGCGGCGTGGGAGTCCCTGTCGAAGGGTGTACCGGCAGGGTCTCCCTCACGCGCCGAGGGCCACCTACTCTTTCGGCATGGACAACCGCACCGAGGTTCGCGAGTTCCTCATGACACGCCGGGCCAAGCTGACTCCCCAGCAGGCCGGTCTGCCGGCCGGGGGCACTCGGCGGGTGCCGGGGTTGCGCCGGACCGAGGTCGCGGCCTTGGCCGGAGTGAGCGTGGAGTACTACGCCAAGCTCGAGCGCGGGGCCATCGCCGGAGCCTCGTCCTCGGTGCTCGAAGCCATCGCCTCCGCCTTGCGCCTGGACGAGACCGAACGGGCCCACCTGCTGGACCTGGCCCGTGCCGCCGACGGCGTGCCCGCCTCGGGGCGTCCACGGCGCCGCGGCACCAGATCGGGGGAAGCGCGGCAGAGCCTGCAGTGGGCCCTGGAGGCGATCACCGACGGAGTGGCTTTCGTGCGGGATGCGCACCAGGACCTGCTGGCCACCAATGCCCTGGGCCGGGCCTTCTACGTCCCGTTGATCGGGGAGGGCGGGCGCACCCCCAACCTGGCCCGTTTCCAGTTCCTGGACCCGGCCTCCCGGGACTTCTACCCCGACTGGGAGGCATTTGCCGGCATGTGCGTGGCCATCATGCGCGCCGAAGCCGGCCGGGACCCGCACGACCGGGGTCTGCAGGACCTGGTCGGGGAACTGTCCACCCGCAGCGAGACCTTCCGCACCCTGTGGGGGGCTCACGACGTGCGGACCCACGGCGCCGGCACCAAGCGCTTCCACCACCCGGTCGTGGGGGAGTTGACCCTGGCCTATGAGGAGCTGGCCGTCACCGCCGAGCCCGGACACGTGTTCATGATCTACACCGCCGAGCCCGGCTCGCCCTCGGCCGAACGGCTCCGGCTGCTCGCCTCCTGGGCCGCCGACCGGCACGCCGCCGTCCCCGAGCCTTGACCGAGGCTGCGGATTCAGGGGCAACCACACGCGGCATCACGGTGCGCGAACTGGGCCGCAACCCGCGGCGCGGAAATCGCGGGCCGGACACCCCGGACACCACTGGAAGGACACCATGGAACTGACCGATCTCCTGGACGCGCTCAACGCCGGGCGGACCATCACAGGGGACTCGCCCCTGCACGAGGTGATGCACCGGGTCAGCCAGGACGCTCTGCGCATCACCGGTGAGCTCAACGGCGGATACCAGGAACCGGCCCGGGTCCGGGAGCTGCTGGCCCAGCTGACCGGGAAGCCGGTGGACGAGTCGGTGACGGTCTTCCCGCCCTTCTACGCCGACTTCGGGAAGAACATCACCTTCGGGAAACGGGTCTTCCTCAACTCCGGGTGCAGGTTCCAGGACCAGGGCGGGGTGGTCATCGGGGACGACTGCCTGATCGGGCACAACACGGTGCTGGCCACCCTCAACCACGATCTGGCCCCGAGCCGTCGGGCGGACATGCACCCGGCGCCCATCGTGATCGGGCGCAATGTCTGGATCGGTTCCAACGTCACGGTGCTGCCCGGGGTGACGATCGGTGCGGATGCCGTCGTGGGTGCGGCCTCGGTGGTGACGAAGGACGTCCCCGAGAAGTCCGTGGTGGTGGGCTCGCCGGCACGGGTGGTGCGCGCACTGAGCGACTGAGGTGCGCTGGCGTCGGTCCATCTGGCGGAACGACTCACGGCCGGCGGACACCGAGCGGATGCGCCACGAAACCCCGGATCAGATCGCGCGAAGCCGCCGAGCCCGCCGGCGACCCACCGATTCGATCATGCGATCGGGTGCCCTCCTGCGGGCGCCACGCTGATGATCGCACCGTCGGGCCGTGCGGGGCAGATCCATCGCGGCGGAGACGCAGATCGCCTGGAAAGGGGTTCCGCCGGCTCAGCGCCACCTGTCGCCCGGGGCTGCGGACGCGCATCCGGATCAGGTTTGGCGCGGACTCCGCCGACATGCTCAGCACGTGGGACAGCAGCCGTCCCACCGGGTCGGAGGGGTTGTACTCGCTGCCGTCCATCGACAGCGTCACCCCCGGGCCGGTAAGTTCAGCGGCCCGGGGGTGCATCCGGCGGAGAACAGGCTCAGGGCCGTCCTCCGTGAACGCGGCTGCAGTGCTAGCCGATCGGTGCAGGCGGTTGTTCCCCGCCGAGCACGGCGAGCACGTTGTCGGCGGCGAGCATCGCCATGGCGGTGCGCGTCTCCACCGTGGCGGAGCCCAGGTGCGGTACCAGCGCCACGTTGTCGAGCTCCAGCAGCTCGGGATGCACCTGGGGCTCGTGCTCGAAGACGTCCAGCCCGGCACCCGCGATCCGCCCCTCACGCAGCGCGGACGCGAGCGCCGCTTCGTCGACGATCGGTCCGCGCGCGGTGTTGACGAGATACGCCGAGGTCTTCATCGCCGTCAGCTGCTCGGCTCCGATCAGATGATGCGTGGCGGGACCGTAGGGGCAGTGCAGCGAAACGACGTCGGAGACGGCCAGCAGCTCGTCGAGATTTACCCGCCGGGCGCCCAGCTCGGCGGCGACCCCGGGATCGATCTCACTGCGCGACTGGTAGACGATGTCCATGCCGAAGGCCTTGGCCCGGCGCGCGGTCGCCTGACCGATGCCGCCCATGCCGACGACGCCGAGGGTCTTGCCCTGCAGGCTGCTGCCGAGCAGGAAGAACATGCCCCACTTCCAGGCCTGGCCGGAGCGGATGAGCCGTTCCCCCTCGCCGAGCCGGCGGGTCGCCATGAGGATGAGGCCGAGCGCGATGTCGGCCGTGGCGTCCGTGAGCACGCCGGGCGTGTTGGTGGCCACGACGCCCCGTTCGGTGCAGGCCGGCACGTCGATGTTGTCGTAGCCGACGGCGACGTTCGCGACCACCTTCAGCTGCGGCCCGGCGGCGTCGAGCAGTTCGGCGTCGATGCGCTCGGTCAGCAGGCTCACGACGGCATCGGCGCCGGCCACTCGGCACAGGAGCTCCTCGCGGCCGATCGACTCCGGGCCGGGCCAGGCGTCGACCTCGTGCTGGGCGCGGAGCTTCTCGACCGCGGCCTCGGGCACACGTCCCGTGACGACGACCCGGCTCATGCCGACTCGATCCACTGGCACAGGCGGCCGAGGCCGTCGCGGATGTCGGCGACGTCGATGCCCGAGTAGGCGAGCCGGATGTACTGTCGCTCCTCGCCCGGCTGGCGTCGGCCGAAGTGCTCCCGCGTGCAGAAGGAGACGCCGGTCTCGTGCAGTGCCGCGGTGGCGAAGTCGCCGACTGCCGTGTAACCCAGCCGCTCCATGGCTTCGGTGACGTCGGGGAACAGGTAGAACGTCGACTGCGGCACGGCCACGTGCATCCCGGGGGTGGCGTTCACGAGCTCACAGGCGGCATCCCGGCGCTCGCGCAGGATGTCGAGCATCTGCTGCACGGGTTCCTGCGGACCGCGGAGTGCTTCGATGCCGGCCCACTGCACGTAGTGCGTGGTGCACGACTCGTCGTTGGTGTTGAGCGTGCTGAGCACCTTGGCGAGCTCGGGCGGCGCGACGGCGCAGCCGAGCCGTGAGCCGGTCATGGCGAACTTCTTGCTGAACGTGTAGAGGATGACGGTGCGCTCGGCCATGCCGGGGAGCGACGCGATCGAGCTCGAGACCCCCTCGTAGCGCGTCTCGAAGTAGGCCTCGTCGGAGAGCACCCAGAGATTGTGCTCCTGAGCGAGCTGCGCGACGGCCTCGCGCTCGGCGGCCGTCGACTCGGCCGAGATGGGGTTCTGCAGGTCGTTGTAGATGATGGCGACCGTGTTCGGGGTGATCGAAGCGCGCACCTGGTCGAGGTCGATCGCGAAGCCCTCCTTCGTGGGGAGGTAGCGGTACGGCACGGCCGTGCCACCGAGGTACTCGATCTGCGACTCGTAGATCGGGAAGCCGGGGTTCGGGTAGAGCACCTCCTGGCCGGGGTTCATGACCGCCTGCAGGAACTTCGTGATGACCGGCTTGCCGCCCGTCATCACCACGACGTTGTCCGGGGTGAGGCTGATGCCACGACGCGAGCCGAGGTCCTCGGCGAGGGCCTCCCGCAGCTGCGGGATGCCGGGGCCGGGGCAGTAGCCCGTGTAGCCGTCGGCGATGGCCCGGTTCATCGCCTCGATGATGTGCGGGGCCGTCGGGATGTTGATGTCGCCGAGATGGAAGGGGTACACGCGGTTCCCCTTGGCCTTCCAGGCGGCCGCGGCTTGGGCGACGCTGAAGGCGGTCTCGGTGCCCAGCCGGTCGAGCCGGTGCGCGAGTTGCGGCATGCTGTTCCACTCCTCATCAAGTTGGCGATCAACCCTCCGGCAGATCCGCAACGAGTATACGACTCATATATCAGTCTGGGAAGAGTGATCGGAAAAGGGATCCCACGGGAACAGCGCCGCGAGATCGCGGTCCCCGGCGGACGGACTCCGTGGTCTGCTGCTCGGAACGGTTTCGGCTCGGGGCCCTGCTCAGGTCCCAGCGCATCCCGAGAGCTGCCGCGGTGTCCCGCCCCTGGCGGCCGTCACGGGCCTCATCCCCGGACGGGTGCCGCCGGCGGGCGGCGGCGGGTCTCCGCGACGGCCAGGAGGGCGCCGATCAGGAACACCACGGTGGCGCCCAGCACGACCAGCAGGGGGACGGTCCACCCCCCGGTGCCGGAGTTGAGCGCGCCGACCAGGGGCGGGCCGACGGTCGCGGCCAGGTAGCCGCTGCCCTGGATGCGGGCGGAGGTCCCCGCGGCCTCGGCGTCGCTGCGCACGATGCGCGCGACGATCGAGAAGATCGTGGTGAAGCCCCCGCCCTGGGCGACACCGCCGACGGCGGACCAGACGAGGTAGCCCTCGGGGGCGATCAGCAGACCGACGGGCAGGGTGATCCACAGCGCCCCGATCACGGCCACCGGCGCCCACGACGGGGTCCGGGCGGCCAGCAGGGGCACCCCGAGGGCCCCGGCGATGGCGGCGACCTGGAACAGGGACGCGCCGGCCCCGGAGGCCGCCAGGCTCAGCCCGCGGGTGTCGGCCAGCAGGGTGGGCAGCCAGGCGGTGACGGAGTAGTAGGAGATGGCCTGCCCGCAGAAGGCCAAGGTCAGCCACCAGCCGATGCGCCGGACCTGCCCGGTGCTCCGGACCGCCCCCGTGGTCCCGGTGATGGTGGGCGGCTCGGCACGGGACGCCGCGGAGGCGGGTGAGGTGCCGGCCCGGCGGCGCGCCACGACCAGCCAGAAGACCAGGGCCGCCAGGGTCAGCACGCCCCAGGCGGTCAGTGCCCAGCGCCAGCCGACCACCGCGGCCAGCGGCGCGGTGCCCAGAGCGGTGATCATCGACCCCACGTTGAGGGCGGCCGTGTAGGCGGCGGTCACCACGGGGATCCGGCGCCAGGAGACGTCGCGGCGGATGATCACCGGCACCACGATGTTGCCGACCGCGATCGCGGCACCGATGACCACGGTGCCGGCCAGGACCACCGGGGCGGGGCCGGCCGAGCGGATCACGGTCCCGGCCAGCACGCCCGTCAGGCACACCAGGACCGCGGCCTCCGGCCCGCAGCGTCCGATCAGCTTCGAGGCCAGCGGGGTGACCAGGGCGAAGAGCAGCACCGGCAGGCCCGTGAGCAGGCCCGCGGTCGCCGCCGAGAGCCCGAGATCGGACTGGAGCTGCGTGATCACGGGGGTCGGGGCGATGATCGGCCCGCGCAGACTCAGCGCCACGAGCACGATGCCCACGACGACCCACGGCAGGGCGCGCGGCGCGGCGGTGCGCGTGCTCATCCCAGCCCTCCCGGGGTGCGCAGCAGCGGCAGGAGTCCGCCGACGGCGCGGCGCCCGGCGATCTCCGGGCACGGCTCGGGCGAGGTGCTCATGGCGGCTCCTGGGGCAGGGCGGGACGAGGCATGCACCTGCGGACGCGCATCCGGTGGAGGCAGGCCCGGCCGGCCGGTCCGGGGGTGCTGGTGCGGCCCGGGCCCAGCTCGCCGTGACCTCCGCGGGTGGGGCGGGTGCTCCCGCCAGCTTGCCAGATCCGCGCCGTACATCGGGACGGACGTGCGCAGCCCCACACCCCCGGGTTGCGCGCCGGAGTCCGGCCGCCGGTAGGTTCGTGCTGGCCGCCCGGCGCGACGCCGAGCGGTCCTGGCCCGAGGTCAGCGCGGCCCCGCCGTCGCCGACCACGGGCCCGGCGCTTCCCACGCCCCCGGACTCCGGCGGCACGCACGAAAGGCACCCCGCCCCATGACCCACCCGACCCCCCGCGCGGCCGCGACCGGATCCGCGCTGCTGCTCGCGACCGCGCTGACGGTGCTCGGCCTGTCGCCGGCCGCCGCCCACGTCTCGGCGTCCTCCACCAGCACGGCGGCCGGCGGCCATGCCCGGATCACGTTCACCGTGCCCAACGAGTCGGACACCGCCTCGACCGACAGGCTCGAGGTGCGGTTGCCCACCGACACCCCGCTCGCGTCGGTGCGGGTGCAGCCGGTGGAGGGCTGGACCGCCGAGCTCACCGAGGAACGGCTGCCCGAGCCGGTCCAGGTCGGCGAGGGCGCCGTCACCGAGGCCGTCACCACCATCACGTGGACCGCGGACGAGCAGCACGCGATCGCCCCGGACCAGTTCCAGACCTTCACCGTCTCGGCCGGCCCGCTGCCCGCCGAGGGCACCACCCTGGTCATGCCGGCGACCCAGTCCTACACCGACGGCCGCACCGTGGCCTGGACGCAGACCGCCGCCGAGGGCGGGGAGGAACCGCAGTACCCGGCGCCCTCCCTGACCACGACCGCCGCCGAGACGGACGACCACGCCCACGGTGCGGGCGCCGCGCACCACGCCGCCGAGGGGCCGGCCGTCGGCGCGTCCTCGACCGAGCAGGCGTCCGCGGGGACGGCCCTGAACTGGATCGCCCTGGTTGCCGGTCTGCTCGGCCTGGCCGCCGGGACCGCAGCCCTGCTCCGGACCCGGCGGACGGGCCGAGCCGGCGCTCCGGCCTAGGATGAGAGACATGTCTGACATCAGTTCTCTGCTGGACCGCGCCTCCGTCCGCCTCGACACGGCGGTGGACGACTGGCGCGGCGCCATCGCACTGGCCGGCGAGCTCCTCGAGCAGCGGGGCGCGACCAGCGCCGAGTACACCCGGGCCATGATCGCCAGTGTCGAGGAGAACGGCCCGTACATCGTGGTCGCCCCGGGGTTCGCCTTCGCCCACGCCCGGCCCTCGGAGGCCGTGCACCGCACCGCGATGTCCTGGGTCCGGCTCGCCCGCCCGGTCGAGTTCGGACACGCGGCGAACGACCCCGTGACCCTCGTCGTGGCCCTCTCCGCGAAGGACCGGAAGGAGCACCTGCGGGCCATGCGGGAACTGGCCACCCTGCTGGGCTCGCCGGAGACCCGCGCCGCCCTGGACGCGGCGAGGACCCCCGAGGAGGTGCTCGCCGTGCTGGCGCAGGACGCGCCTGGCTCCTCCGCGGAACCGGCGCCGAGCGCGGAGCCGGCGACGGAGGCGGCCGCGGACAGCCGCAACAAGATCCTCACCGTCTGCGGCAACGGGCTCGGCACCAGCCTGTTCCTGAAGAACACCCTGGAGCAGGTGCTCGACCGCTGGGGCTGGAGCCGGTACCTCACGGTCGAGGCGACCGACACCATCTCGGCCCGCGGCAAGGCCAAGGAGGCCGACCTGATCCTCACCTCCGGCGAGATCGCCCGCACCCTCGGGGACGTCGGCGTCCCCGTGAAGGTGATCGAGAACTTCACCAGCACCACCGAGCTCGACGCCGCCCTGCGCGAGCTCTACGACGTCTAAGGCAGGCAATCCGTGAACTGGCTCGTCAGCATTCCCGAGTTCCTGGTCAGCGAGATCCTCGCCGTCCCGGCGTTCCTCATCGGCATCATCACCGCCGTGGGCCTGGCCGCCCTGCGCAAGAGCACCGGCCAGATCATCGGCGGCGCCATCAAGGCCACGCTCGGCTTCCTGCTCATCGGCGCCGGCGCCACCCTCGTCGTCGCCTCCCTGGAACCCCTGGGCGCCATGATCCTGGGCGCCACCGGCGCCCAGGGCGTGATCCCCACCAACGAGGCCATCGCCGGCATCGCCCAGGCCGAGTACGGGGCCCAGGTCGCGTGGCTGATGATCCTCGGCTTCGCCGTGAGCCTCCTGCTCGCCCGCTTCACCCCGCTGCGCTACGTCTTCCTGACCGGCCACCACGTCCTGTTCATGGCCACGATGCTGACCATCATCCTCGCCACCGCCGGGTACGACGGCTGGGTGACCGTGCTGCTCGGCGCCGTGCTCCTCGGCATCCTCATGGTGTCCCTCCCGGCGCTCGCCCACCCGTGGACCCGCCGGATCACCGGTGACGACAGCGTGGCCATCGGGCACTTCGGCACCGCCGGGTACATCGCCGCCGGAGCCGTGGGGCAGGTCGTGGGGAAGAGGAGCCGGTCCACCGAGGACACGAAGCTGCCGGAGGGGCTGCGCTTCCTCCGCGACTCCATGGTCGCCACCGCACTGTCCATGGCCCTGATGTACGTGGTGCTCGCCGTGCTCTTCCTCGCCCGGGCCGGGGCCGAGGAGGCCTTCACCGCGTTCGAGGGCGGCGCCACCGGCGTGGGCAACTACCTCATGATGTCGATCACCCAGGGCCTGCAGTTCGGCGTGGCCGTCGCCGTGATCCTCTTCGGCGTGCGCACCATCCTGGGCGAGCTCGTCCCGGCGTTCCAGGGCATCGCCGCCAAGGTGGTCCCGGGCGCCATCCCGGCCCTCGACGCGCCGATCGTCTTCCCCTACGCGCAGAACGCCGTGCTGCTGGGCTTCGTCGCCAGCTTCGTGGGCGGCCTGATCGGACTGCTCGTCCTGTCCGTCTGGCTCAACCCGGCCATCGGGCTCGCCCTGATCCTGCCGGGGCTCGTGCCCCACTTCTTCACCGGGGGCGCGGCCGGCGTCTACGGCAACGCGACCGGAGGGCGCCGCGGTGCCCTCGCCGGCGGCTTCGTCAACGGCCTGCTCATCACGTTCCTGCCCGCGTTCCTGCTCTCCGTCCTGGGCGCCTTCGGGGACGAGAACACCACCTTCGGCGACGCCGACTTCGGCTGGTTCGGGATCGCCGTGGGCTCCGCCGCCAAGATCGGGTCCGTCGGCGGGATCGTGGTCATCGCCCTGATCGGGCTCGCGGTGCTGGCCCTGGCGATCGCCGTGCAGCGCAAGGTGGTCGACACCCGCTGGGATCCGGCCGCCGGCCGCGCCTGGCCCGGGGCCGGCGGCGCTCCGGGGACCGCGGGCGCGGCGGCCGGCCCCTCCCGCGCGTTCCCCAAGATCGCCCCGCCGAAGGGCGCGCCGGCTCCGCCGCCGCCTCCGCGCTGATCCGCCGGCCCGGGGCCGCCGAGCGTCCGCCCGGCGGTCCCGGATCGTCCGATGACCGACCGCCGCAGCACGGGGTCAGCTGTTGCGGCCCCGCGCGGCCACGGTCCAGCGCTCCAGCAGCGTCCCGCCGCGCACCACGGCCACGTCGTCGACGAGGTTCATGGTCAGGCACACGTGGTTGGGGATCACGCGCAGGCGCTCGCCGAGGGCGGGCAGCGGGGCGTCCGCGGGCCAGACGACGGTGGCGTGGTGCTCCGACAGCGCCGTGATCCGCGCGTCCGGGTGGTCCATCAGCCGCCCGTATCCGGTGGCCCAGGCGGGCCGGTCGCTGCCGAGGACCTTGCTGCCGGCGTCCAGGACGACCCGCCGCGGCACCCCGTCCCCGTCCGCGGTCCCGCCCTCGTGCCGGCTGACCACGGTGGCGGCCACGGTCAGGGCGATGTCCTCGAGAGCACACCGGCCGAGCTCCAGCTGCTGGGCGTCGCCGAAGACGTAGACCCCCGGCCGCACCTCCGTGGCCGCGGTGCTGTCGGTCAGCAGCGCGCTGGGCGTGGAACCACCGCTGCGGCGCCGCACCGCGAAGCCCGCGGCCTCGAGCTGCCCGGCCGCCCGGTCCAGGGCCTGCTGCTCCTGTGCGGCGGCCTCGACCGGCATGCCCGGAGCGTAGCTGTGGCCCGGGAAGGTGAAGACACCCTCGACGCGCAGCCCGGCCCGGGCCGCGGCGCGGGCGACGTCCGCCGCGGCGTCCGGGTGCACGCCGCTGCGGTGGTGGCCGCTGTCGATCTCCACGAGCACGGCGATGTCCTCGGCCGCGTCCCCCAGCTGCCCGCCCATCGCCGCGGCGGCCTCGGCCGAGTCCACCCCGACGCTGATCCGGGCCGCGGCGCTCAGCCGGCGCAGGCGCTCCGCCTGCCGGGGCCCGACCCACAGCGGATACGCCACGAAGAGGTCCCCGGCCCCGTGCGCGGCGAAGACCTCGGCCTCCCCGAGCGTGGCCACGGTCAGCCCCGCCGCTCCCGCGGCGAGCTGCAGCGCCGCGATCTCCGGGACCTTGTGCGTCTTGGCGTGCGGGCGCAGTTGCAGCCCCCGCTCGCGCACGGCCGCCGCCATCCGCTCGACGTTGCGCTCGAGCACGTCCCGGTCGATGAGGACGTCCGGGGTGTCGACTTCTGCGGGAATGCGCTGCATGGGGCTCCTCGCCGCCGTCACGAACTGGTGAGCTCGGTCCATGCTACGACCCGGACGAGGCCTGGCGGCCCGAGCTCAGCGGGTCTTCCGCGCGAAGGACCTCCCGTCCTGGCCGGGTCCGAGAGCTCGGCGGGGCCCGGGCCGGTTCATCCGGTCGGGCCCGTCGTCAGACGGACGTCCGGGCGCGCACGGCGGCGGCCGCGTCCTCGGCCACGAGGTCCGCGTTGATCGCCGCGGCGGCGCCGACCCCCGCTCCTGCGGCGGAGGAGACCATTGCCGAGAGGTCACCGGCATTGCCGGCCGCCCACACGCCGGGGATCTCCGTGCTGCCCATCGGGCCCGTGGCGATCAGCGCCCCGGCGGGGTGGTCGGTCAGGGTGCCGCCGAGCTGCTCGTAGAGGTCGGCCCGGGCCGCGAACCGGGGCGCCACGACCAGGGCGTCCACCGGGATCTCCCGCCCGTCCGCGAGGACCACGGCGCGCAGCGCGTCGGCCACGATGCGCAGCCGCTGCACGGAGCCCTCGACCACCCGGACCCCGAGGGCGGAGAGCTGCTCCCACGCCTCGGCACCGGGGTCCGGCATCCGGTCCGGGAAGAAGGTCACGTCCTCGCTGAGCTGCCGGAACAGCAGCGTCTGGTGGATGCTCATGGGCCCCGCGCCCAGCACGCCGATGCGCCGGCCGCGGACCTCCCACCCGTGGCAGTAGGGGCAGTGCAGCACGCTGCGCCCCCACAGCTCCCGGACCCCGGGCACGTCGGGGAGCTCGTCGACCAGCCCGGAGGCGAGCAGCAGCCGCCGCGAGCGCAGTGTCCCGCCCCCGGCGAGACCGACCGTGAACCCGCCACCGTCGGCCCGGGCGGTGACGGCGCGGTCACGCACGATCTCCGCCCCGTACTGCTCCGCCTCCCGCCGGCCGGCGGCCAGCAGCTCCAGCGGTGGGATCCCCTCGCGGCCCAGAAGGTTGTGGGCCCCACCGGCCGGGGCGTTGCGCGGCTCGCCGACGTCGACGACCACCACCGAGCGCAGGGAGCGCGCCAGGGCGACGGCGGCGCTCAGGCCGGCGGCACCGCCTCCGACGACCACCACGTCATGGGTCAGCTCCGGGCTCATGGCACACCTCTGCTCTCCTGCACGGTCCTCCGGCCGGGAATCCCCGGCCACGGCACCACGGTAGACGCCCTGTGCGCGGTGAACATAGCATCTTGCCCATGGCGCAAGAACTTGATCTGGATGCCGTGATCCGCCGGCGCATCCGCGGCCTGCGGCTGGCCCGCGGCTGGTCCCTGGACGCGCTCGCGGCCCGGTGCCGGCTCAGCCCGTCCACGCTGAGCCGGCTCGAGACCGGGCACCGCAGGATCGCCCTCGACCAGCTGATGCCCATCGCCCGGGCCCTCGACACCTCGCTCGACCAGCTCGTCGAGTCCCCCGAGGACGAGGACGTGGTGATCCGGCCCCAGCCCAGCAGCACGCCGGGGCTGACCACGTGGCTGCTCTCCTCCGACCGTGCCCTGCACGGGATGACCGTGGCCAAGATGCGGATCCAGCCCGGCCGGCCGCCCGCCCCGGACCGGCTGGCGGTGCACCCGGGACGGGACTGGTTCACCGTGCTCTCCGGGACCGCCCGCCTGCACCTGGGCGAGCGGGTCATCGTGATCGAGGCCGGCCAGGCCGCGCAGTTCTCCACGATGGTCCCGCACGCCATCGTGGCGCAGGGCGGGCCCGTGGAGATCCTCACCGTGCTCGACCACGACGGCGAGCGCGCGCACCTGCACGCGGAGGACCCGTCCGGCGACCGGCTGGTGCGGGGCTCGGCCGGCCGTCCGGAGCCCGGCGGGGTCGATCGCGCCTCCGCCGAGTGACGTGCGCCCAGGGCTGGGCCCGAAGCGTGCGGGCGCCCCGGCTCAGGAGCCCGGCGCCGCCGGCGCCGTCTCGGTCCGCTCCGGGGACCCGCGCCGCGCCGCCGGCCCGGCCGGGCCCGGGAACCGCGGGATCAGCGCCACGGCCCCGGCGGCGACCAGCGCCACGGCGGCGAAGACGATGAAGTTCCACTGGAACGACAGGGCCGTCGAGCCGATCCAGCCGCCGATGAGCGGGCCGGAGATCGCGCCGATCCGGGCGAAGGACAGGGCCCAGCCGGTGGCGGTGGCCCGGGAGTGGGCGGGGTAGTACTCGGCCACCCAGCCGGTGAGCACCAGCGAGGTGGAGATCGAGCCGATGCCGGCCAGGGCCACGAACACGTAGTTGATCACGATGCTGTTGGGGAACATCAGCAACAGGATGCCCACCCCGCCCAGCAGGTAGAAGACCACCAGGACGAGCTTCTTGCCGTAGGCGTCCGCGGCGCGGCCCAGGGCGATGCCGCCGATGGCCGAGGCCAGGCTGAAGACCACCAGGAACGTCAGGGCCGGGCCGAGCTCGTAGCCGGCCGAGCGCATGATCGAGGGCAACCACGTGTTGAGGCCGTAGACCAGGACCATGCCGCAGAACAGGGAGACCCAGAAGAACACCGTGGCGATCAGGTAGCCGCCGGAGAACATGGCCGCCAGGGACTGCTTCCAGCCCACGGACCGTGCCTCCGCCTCCTCCGAGCGCACCGGCGTCCAGTCGCTCTCGACGAACGGGGCCACGTGCAGCCGCTCAGCCAGCCGGGCGGCCTCCTCGCGGCGGCCCTTGCCCACGAGGTACTCGAGGGACTCGGGCAGCAGCTTGGCCACCAGGGGCAGCAGCACCACGGGCAGGAACCCGACACCCACCACCCAGCGCCAGCCCAGCGTGGGCAGCAGGGCGATCGCCACGAGCGCGGCGGCCAGGATGCCGAGGGAGTAGCCGGAGTACATCAGGCCGTAGTTGAAGGAGCGGCGCCGCGGTGCCGAGTACTCGATGGTCAGGGCCGCCGCCACCGGGATGATCCCGCCCATGCCCAGGCCGCCGAGCAACCGGAAGAGCCCGAAGACCTCCGGGGTGGGGGCCAGTGCGGCGCCCAGCTGCATGGTGGTGAAGATGGCCATCGAGACCAGCAGCATCTTCTTCCGGCCGATCCGGTCCGAGAGCGTGCCGATGACCATGGCCCCGACGAGCATGCCGATGAGGGCGTAGGAGCCGAGCCCGCCGAGCTCCAGCGGCGTGAGATCCCAGGCCCGGTGCTCCGCGAGGGCCGGCAGGACGGCGCCGAGCACTCCGACGTCGTAGCCCTCGGCCAGGATCGCGAGCCAGCAGGCGAGCAGCACCCGGTTGGTGGTCTTCTGCGGCACGGGCCATGCGGCCGTGGGGGAGCTGGTCATGCGGGGAAGTCCTTCGAGAGGCGGCGGGACGCCCGGGCTCCGGGTGGGCGCGGGCGCTCGCGGGGTGGCCGGGACTCCTCGATTCTAGGGAACACCCGGGGTGGCGCGGGCCACGCCGGGCCAGTGGCGGGTTCCCCGCGAATAATTGCCGTCCCCGCCCGGTTGTACAGTCGACCAGGTGCCGTCCGCTCGAGGGCGTGCCGTCCCCGCCTCGATCCAGGACCGTGTGATGACCTGTGCCCTGCCGTCCGTCCGGACGCCCCCGACCGTTCCGTCCGTCTCCGCCGGGGGCGACGACGACGCCCGCTGCCTCGGGGTGGACATCGGCGGGACGACCATCAAGTACGCGGTGGTGGACCCGGTCCGCGGCACCACCGTCGGCCCGGTCCGCCGGGTGCCCACGCCCGCGCCGGCCACCCCGGCCGCGGTGGTGGCCGCCCTGCGCGGGGTCCTGGCGTCGCTGGAGGGTGCACCCGGGCCGGGCGGGCCCCTGGGTGGGGTCGGCGTGGGCGTCCCGGCCATCATCGACCACGGCATCGCGCGCTCGGCCGCCCACCTCGACGACTCCTGGATCGGCACGGACGCCCGGGAGCTGCTCGCCGCCGGGCTCGGGCGCGAGGTCGCGGTGCTCAACGACGCCGACGCCGCCGGGCTGGCCGAGGTGCGCTTCGGTGCCGCCCGCGGGGCGACGGGCACGGTGCTGGTGATCACCCTGGGCACCGGGATCGGCTCGGCGCTGTTCCTGGACGGGGAGCTGGTCCCCAACAGCGAGTTCGGCCACGTGTGGCTGGACGGTCGCGACGTCGACGGCTGGGCCGGCGCCTCCGCCCGGACGGCGGAGGCCCTGGACTGGCCGACCTACACGGACCGGCTCCAGCGCTACCTGTCCCACCTCGAGCTCCTGATCTCGCCCGACCTGATCGTCCTCGGCGGGGGCATCAGCGAGCGGCACCAGGAGTTCCTGCCCCACCTGCGGCTGCGCGCCCGCGTGGCCCCCGCGCAGCTGCGCAACGCCGCCGGGATCGTCGGCGCCGGCCGCCAGGCCCACGTCGGGGCGGTGCGGGCGGCCGGCCTCGGCGGAGGCCGCTGAGCCGGAGCGGGGCGATCAGCCCCGGGTGTGCTCGGGCATCGGGGGAGCGGCCTCGGGCCGCGGGAGAGTCTGCCGGGTGTCCCGCGGGCCGGCGCTCCCCGGCGTGGACGTCCCCGTGGTCCTCCGCTCCGGCAGTGCGCCGCGGCGCGCCCGGTCCTGCTGCTCCAGCTCGCAGAGCGCGGCGCTGTTCATGTTGATCGTGATCACGGTGTCGACCTCTCGTAGCTCATGACGGCGAATGTATGCGGGACTCGGGGCCGCGCCGCCGCCATCGGTGCGTTCCGTGCGTCACAGTCGGCCGGTCCGCGCATCAGCGCTGGTGGGGAGGGGGTCGTGGCACTGGCGTGGGAGGAATTGTGACGCCGGGCGACGGCCGGAACGCCGGTGCCTGAAAGTTCGTGCACCCGGGACGGCGGGCCCTGGACCGATGAGAAAGCCCCTTCCCCTGTGTGACCTGGCTCTCTATCATGGATGTCGACAGCGTCGTCGAGCACCCCGCCCGGCATCAGGGCCCCCTGGACGTCCTGATGCGCTCGTACGACTGGAGAACCCCCCATGAGCATTTCCGAACTGACCACTGTCCCCGACGACACGGGATCCCTCGACGTCCTTCCCGGCATCGGCGTGGGACCGGTCGTGGACCCGGTCTCGTCCATCACCGTCTCCGACGTGGCGCGCTACCGCATGCGCACCGACCGCGCGGGGCTGGACGTGCGTGCGGGCGAGGTGGTGCTGTGCGCGCCCTACCACCCGGTCGAGCTGGGCATGGTGGTGCTGGTGCGCTGCGAGGCCGACGGGTACAGCCCGGGCGCCCTGGTCCCGGCGAACGACGTCGAGTACCTCGAACCGGCAGGACAGTCCTTCGGCCCGTTCGTCTGGGACACGCCCGGCGTCCGCGGCTGAGCGCCGCTGTCCGCTCTCGGGCTGCTGAGCCCGTCGCCGGTCACGCCTCGGTGAGGGCGTCCGCCTTGTGGGTCGCGCGCGCCCCGGAGCTGTCGGACTCCACGATGTAGTGGGGGTCGTCCGCGCTGGCGCGGTACGTGCGGCCGTCCAGCTCGAAGTCCTCGGTCTTCTTCTCGACCACGGTGCCCTCGGTGGTGCCTTGCGGGGTGTTCCACGTGACCTTGGTGCCCTTGCTCAGGCTCATCTGCTGCTCCTCCGCTCGCCGGTGCCGGTGCACGGACGACCCCGGGCGGCCTTCGGACCCGGTGCCCGGCCGTGCCCGAGCACGCTCCTCAGCCTACGGGGCGGACGGCGGCCCGGCGACTCCCGGCCGAGCGCGGCGTGCGGCCGTGCCGCGACGGCTGAGCCGTTGCGACCGGGATCCAGTCGCCGGGCGGTGCTGCTGCCGGATGGCGTCTCCCCGGCGGTGCTGCTGCCGGGGCGAGACGCCCACGGCGGGGAAGAGCGGGTCGGCGCCGCACGCACCGCCCTCGAGCGCGGCCGGTCCTCGGGCTCAGTCCTCGAGCGGGTCGTGGCCCCAGTTCATCAGGGAGTAGCGCCACCGGGTCTCCCGCACGTCACCGTCGGGCCGCTGGGGCAGGTGGCGGTCGACGTAGCCGACCACCTTGCGCATGTGCTCGTGGTCGGCGTCGGTACGCTCGTCCTTCGGCTTCTGCAGGATCTCCACGATGCGCCGTCCGGAGCGGTGGCCCACGGACTCCCCGCCGTCGTCCTGGCCCACCGAGGTGGACTCGTCGGTCTCCAGCCACGCCGACAGCTGCCCGGCGGTCATGTTGACGGCCTCGTCGAAGTCCTCGGCGGTGGTGTCGTTGCTGCTGCTCATGCCTCGCTCCTCAGGACCAGCTCGGTGTACTCGTCTCCCTGGATCTTCACGTGCGCCCGCGCCCGCGCCCTGGCTGCTTCCGCGTCGTGCCCCAGGATGGCCTCCGCGATCGCCCGGTGCTCGTCCAGGCTCCTGGCCATTCGGTCGCCCACGCGCAGCTGGAGGCGGCGGTAGACCTCCAGGACGCCCTGCAGCTTCTCCGTCTCGGCGCGCAGGAACTCGTTGCCGGAGCCTGCGTAGATCGCCCGGTGGAAGCGGCTGTTGGCGTCGTAGTAGCCGTCCGGGTCGTCCTCCTGCACGAAGCGCCGGCAGGCCTCGAGCCACGCGGTCATCTCCGCGGCCGCCTCCGGGGGCATCCTCCTGGCCGCCAGTTCGGCGCAGAGGCCCTCCAGGTCCGCCATGACCTCGAACCGCTCCGCGAGCTCGCGCACGCTCAGCCGGGAGACGAACGTCCCGTGCTTGGGCCGGATCTGCACCATGCCCGAGTTGCTCAGGTGCTGGAGCGCATCGCGGACCGGCGTCCTGGAGCATCCGTACTCCGCCGAGATGCTCGTCAGGTCCAGCTTGTCGCCCGGCCGGTAGCGGCCGGCGACGATGGCCTCCTCCAGGCCCCGCCGCACGCGCACGGCTTCGCTCATGGTTGCTCCTTCGACGGCTGAGCCCAATCTATCCCAGCGGAACTGTGGCGCAGCTCACAGGAATGCTCTACAGTTCCCTCTTATATACAACAGCGCACGAGATATATACATCATCAGGAGCTGAGCATGGACGCTTCACCCCACCTGCCGAGGGAGCTGACCGAGCAGTGCGCCGCGCTGCTCGACGTCGGCGACGGCCACTTCAAGCCGACCCTGGCCTCCTCCGTGCTGGACGCCTTCGAGGAGCTCGACCCCGAGGGGCGGGCCGCGTTCTTCCACCACCTCCACGGCAACCTGGTGGCGGACCCGGCCGCCGTCGACGACGCCATCGCCCGGTGGCGGGACGCCCCCACCCAGCAGTCGGCCCAGCAGCTGCACGCGGCCAGCGAGTCACCGCGCCAGGCGCTGCTGCGGGCCCTGAACCTCGCCGAGGACGGCACCTTCCGCCTCGTCACCATGCGCTCGCGCTTCCTGGAGGTGCTGGCAGAGCACCCGGAGCTCGAGCCCGTGGACCAGGACTTCCTGCACCTGTTCCGTTCCTGGTTCAACGCCGGCTTCCTGGCGCTCCACGAGCTCTCCTGGCACTCCCCGAGCTCGCTCGTGGAGCACATCCTCCAGTACGAGGCCGTCCATCCGCTGGGCGGCTGGGCGGACCTGCGGTCACGGCTGGAGCCGGCGGACCGCAAGTGCTTCGCCTTCCTGCACCCCTCCATGGGGGACCGCCCGCTGATCTTCGTCGAGGTGGCCGTGACCGAGGACGTCCCCGCCTCGACGGACTTCATCACCGACCTCGGCCGGGCTCGGCAGAGCTCCGCCCGGACGGTGGCGACGCTGTACTCCATCAACAACACCTTCCCGGGCCTGCGCGGCATCCCGTTCGGCAACCACCTCATCAAGCAGGTGATCGCCCACGTGCGGCGGCACGACCCGGAGGTCACCACCTTCGTGACGCTCTCGCCGGTGCCGGGCTTCCGCCGGTGGCTCGAGACCCAGCCGGCCGACGGGGCCGGGGGCCGGCGTCTGGCCGAGGAGGCGGACGCGGCCCTCCGCCCCGGGGCCCCGGTCGGCGCCGTCGCCGCGCTCCGGCCGGCCATCGTCGCCGCGGCCCGCAGCTACCTCCTGGGCGGCACCGACGGCCGGGGCAGACCCCTGGACCGCGTGGCCCGGTTCCACCTGGGCAACGGTGCCGTGCTGGACCGCATCAACTGGCCCGCGAGCGCCGAGCAGCACGTCCTCGACCAGTCCTTCGGGCTCATGGTCAATTACCTCTACGACGCTCCGGGCGACGTCGACGGCGACGGCGGCGAGCGCGACAGGACCGAGCGGCACAGGACCGAGCGGGTCCCCGCGACGGCGTCCTCCGCCGCGGGAGCGGCCCACCGACAGACCACCACCGAGGAGACCACATGAAGACCATCCACCAGCTGTTCGAGGAGGCCGTGGCGAGGCACGGCGACAAGGCGCTCACCGTCGAGCCGGACGGGCGCCGCCTGAGCTACGCCGCGGTCCACGAGCTGACCGAACGACTGGCCGGGACCCTGATCGCCCTCGGCGTGCGGCCCGGCGACCGGGTCGCGGCCAAGGTCGAGAAGCTGCCCGAGGTCATCGCGCTCTACCTGGCCACCCTGCGCGTCGGCGGCATCTACCTGCCGCTGAACACGGCCTACACCGGCAGCGAGCTCCAGTACTTCGTCGAGGACGCCCGGCCGGCGCTGTTCGTCTGCAGCCCCGGAGAGGAACAGGAGCTGGCCGGGCGCAGCCCCGGCGGCGTCTCCTTCGCGTCGATGGGCCCGCACCGGACCGGCACGCTGTTCGCGCAGGAGGACGCCCGGCCGGCACCTCCGGTCGACGTCGAGCCCGACGCGCCGGCGGCCATCCTCTACACCTCGGGCACGACCGGGCGCTCCAAGGGCGCCGTGCTCACGCACCGCAATCTCGCCAGCAATTGCGCCACCCTCACCGAGGCGTGGGAGTACACGCACGACGACGTGCTCATCCACGCGCTGCCGATCTTCCACATCCACGGGCTCTTCGTGGCCGTCAACATGTCGGTGACCACCGGGGCCACCATGCACTTCCTGCCGAAGTTCGACCCGCAGGCGATCCTCGACCTGATGCCCGGGTCCACGGTGCTCATGGGGGTGCCCACGTTCTACACTCGGCTGCTCCGGCACCCGGAGCTGACCGCCGAGCGCGCGCGGAGCATGCGGCTGTTCGTCAGCGGGTCGGCGCCCCTGACCGCCGAGACGCACCACGAGTGGCAGGCCCGCACC
Source organism: Kocuria aegyptia (assembly GCF_039530085.1). NCBI lineage: Bacteria > Bacillati > Actinomycetota > Actinomycetes > Micrococcales > Micrococcaceae > Kocuria > Kocuria aegyptia. Next base: position 20,905 of record NZ_BAAAOA010000020.1, on the reverse strand, counting down.
GGCCACGCCATCCTCGAGCGCTACGGCATGACCGAGACCGGCATGATGTGCTCCAACCCCTATCGCGGCGAGCGCCGGGCCGGAACCGTCGGCCCGGCGCTGCCGGGCATCGACATCCGCGTGGTCGAGCGCGGGACGAACACCCAGCTCCCGGCCGGGGAGGTCGGCTCGATCCAGGTCTCGGGCCCCAACGTCTTCCGGGAGTACTGGAACAAGCCGGAGAAGACCGCCGAGGAGTTCACCGGCGACGGGTACTTCATCACCGGGGACCTGGGCGTGATCGGCGACGACGGCTACCTCTCCATCGTCGGCCGGGACAAGGACCTCATCATCTCGGGCGGCTACAACATCTACCCCAAGGAGATCGAGGAGCTCATCGACGAGCACCCCTCGGTGCGGGAGTCGGCGGTCGTCGGCGTGCCGCACCCCGACCTCGGGGAGGTGCCCATCGCCGTCGTCGTGCCCGAGGGCGCCGCCCCCGCGGACCCGGAGGAGATCCTCGAGGCCGTCCGACCGCGGCTGGCGCGGTTCAAGCAGCCGCGGGCGGTCGAGTTCGCCGCCGAGCTGCCCCGGAACGTGATGGGCAAGGTCCAGAAGGCCGCGCTGCGCCAGGACCATGCCGGCCTGTTCCAGCAGGCGCCGACCGGACCGACGAGCTGAGGGGCGGACATGATCATCACAGGCGTAGCGGTACTGGCCGGGTGCTTCCTGGCCGGCATGCTGATCGGTGAGTTCCTGGGGCTGCTCATGGGGGTCGACGCCAACGTGGGCGGCGTCGGCTTCGCGATGGTCCTGCTGGTGCTCGTCACCCACCGGATGCGCCGGGCCGGCATGCTGCCCTCGGCGACCGAGCAGGGCGTGTTCTTCTGGAGCGCGATGTACATCCCGATCGTGGTGGCCATGGCGGCCACGCAGAACGTGGTCTCCGCCGTGGCCGGCGGTCCCATGGCGCTGCTGGTCGGACTCGCCGCCCTCGTCGCGGGGGCCGCCCTGGTGCCGGTCCTCGCCAGGATCGGGGGCCAGGCGGAGCCGCTGCCTCCCCTGGGGCGCGAGCAGGAGATGGAGGAGGTCGCATGAACGACGTCGTCGCAGGACTGCTGGAGGCCAACGGCCTCGTCTTCGCCTTTCTCGTGGTCGGGGTGCTCATCCTCGTCTCGAACCACCTCTCCCGGAGGCTGACCCGTGGCCGGCTCCAGGGCTCGGCCATCGCCATCACCGTGGGGCTCGTCCTCGCCTACTTCGGCGGCCTGCACACCGGGGGCGAGCGCGGCCTGGCGGACGTGGCGATCTTCGCGGGCGTCGGCGTCATGGGCGGCGCCATGCTGCGCGATTTCGCCATCGTCTCCACGGCCTACGGGGTGGACCTGGACGAGATCAAGAAGGCGGGGCTCACCGGGGTGCTCGCCATCCTGCTGGGCGTCTTCGTCTCGGCGGTCGTCGGCGCCGCCATCGCAGCCGGCTTCGGCTACACCGACCCCGTCAGCATGGCGACGATCGGGGGCGGCGCGGCCACGTACATCGTCGGCCCGGTCACCGGGACGGCGCTGGGCGCGAGCAGCGAGGTCATTGCGCTCAGCGTCGCGGCCGGTCTGGTCAAGGCGGTGGCCGTCATGGTCGGCACCCCGCTCATCGCCCCGCTGATCAAGCTGGACAACTACAAGTCGGCCATGGCGTTCGGCGGGCTGATGGGCACCACCTCGGGGGTGGCCGGCGGACTGGCCGCCACCGACAAGCGGCTGGTGCCCTACGGCGCCATGACCGCGACCTTCTTCACGGGTGTGGGGTGCCTGCTGGTGCCCTCGGTCTTCTACTTCGCCCTGGTGCTCGTCACCGGCGGCTGAGCCGCCGGCATCGGCCCTGGGGTCGCCCCCGTTCCTGCCGGGATCGGGGGCGCCCCCGTGCGCGGGAGGGATCTCAGGCCGCGACGCCCACCTGGATCAGAGTGTCCCAGGGATCCTCGAAGCGCAGCACGGCGCCGTCGTGCCGGGTGGCGATCCCGTGGTCCGCGAGCCGGGACTCCAGGGCCGCGACGTCCTCGGCGCCCGGCAGGTCGATGTTGACCTGGCCCAGCCCCAGCGACGCGGCGCGCGGACCCGCCCCGGCGCTGTGCCAGGTGTTGAGCGCGATGTGGTGGTGGTAGCCGCCGGCGGCGATGAACAGGGCGGAGCCGATGTCGCTCATCACCTCGAAGCCCAGGACGTCCACGTAGAACTGCCGGCCCAGCGGGATGTCGCCCACCTGCAGGTGGACGTGGCCCAGGGTGGCCGGCGGTGCCGCTGGGAGCCGCCCGTCCCGCTCGGCCAGGTGCTCCTGCAGGAAGCCGTTCGGGTCCAGGGGGTCGGAGGCCAGGGTCAGCAGGCCGCTGGGCTCCCGCCGCCACGTGTCGCGGGGGCGGTCCGTGTAGAGCTCCACCCCGTTGCCCTCGGGGTCGTCGAAGTAGAAGGCCTGGCTGTAGAGGTGGTCGGCGCTGCCGGTGAAGGAGCGGGGCGCCACGGTCGCCACGGACGCCAGCGCCGCGGCCAGGGCGGGCTCGTCCTCGAAGACGACCGCGGTGTGGAACAGCCCGGCCTGCCCGCGGCGGGCCGGCGGGAGCTCCTTGACCTGCCGCAGCCGCACGACCGTCCGGCCGTCCCGGCCCAGGACCGCGGTGTCCCCGGCGTGGGCGAGCACGTCGAGGGTGATGGCATCCGAGTAGTAGGCGACCATCGTGTCCAGGTCCGAGACCAGCAGCTCCACGGCACCCATCCGGGTGCCGGCGGACAGCAGGTCCTCGGCGGGGCGCTTCGTCAGCGTCCGCGGGTCGGGGTTCTGGGGAAAGATCGGCATCTCGGGGTTCTCCGTCGGCTGGGACAGCGTCTTGGTTGATGTGTCCCCAAGAATAGCCCAGAAAGCTTTCCCGTGCAAGTAAATGGAGATGCTGGAGGATCGCGGCCCGGAGCCAAGCCGCCGCGCTCCGGTGGGCAGCGGGTGGCCAGGGGATGGCCGGCGGAGGCGGCCGGGGGTGTGGTCAGAGGATGAAGATCAGCGCCGCGATGACCGCCAGGATGCCCAGGAAGACGAATCCCCACGCCTTGAGGTTGTCGGAGTCGTCCTCCTCGGGCTCGGCCGGGCGCGGCGGCCACCCGCCGGGACCGGGCCCGAACACCGGCCCGGCGGGTCCCTGCCCGCCGGCGCCCGGTCCTGCGGGCGGCCGGCCCTCGATGGCGGACCCGGGAGCCCCGGACCCGGGAGCCCCGTACCCGGGAGCTCCCTGCCCGGGCGCATCCTGTCCCGGGAACTGCCCGGGCGGCGGGGGAGCCGGGGTCGCGGGGCTCACGCCCCACTGCGGGTTCTCCGGCGAGCCCGCCGGGGGAGCACCCGGCGGGGGAGTGCCCGGGCGGACGCCGCCGCCCGCGGCCGGGCCCGGCGCCGGGGGCAGGGTCTCGCCCGAGGGCGCGGGCCCGTCCTCACGGTGGCCCTTCTCCGCCTCGGTCAGCAGGGCCACGAACTGCTCGAGCGGCTCGGACCCGTCGTGCTCCCGCGCCAGGAAGCGCTCGGCGCGTCGGCGCACCACCCGGTAGACCCGCCCGTCGTCGGGGATGCCCAGGTCACGGGCGGCCCGCGCCACGGCGAGCGGGGGCTGCTCCGGCAGCGGATCGGTGCCCCACTCCAGGAGCCCGGTCAGCAGGGGGCGCTCGAGCACGCGGGCCAGGGCCGCCCGGGCGCCCGGCACCCGGGTCAGCTCCAGCAGCCCGCTCGGCGGCGCGGACGGGCACCCCGGCACGTCGCTGGGCAGCCGGGCGGCGCGCTCCAGCCAGAAGGTGTCGCCGAAGAGGGTCGCGAGCAGCACGGCCGCGGCGAGCCGGTCCTCGCTCGGCGCGGCGTCCTCCGGCGCGCCCTGCTCCCAGTGGCTGCCGAGGGCACGGCGGGCGGGCTCACCGGCCAGCCGGACGCGCAGCTGCGCGTCCTCCGGGCCACGGGCGGTCTCCGCGGGACGCTCCACCGCGTGCCGCACCTGGGGGTCGAGCTCGGGGTCCATGGGTCACCTCTCCGTCGTCGTCCTGGGTCCATGCTGTCAGAACGTGCTGGGCGGCGGCGGGGAACCGGCGGTGAGCCGGGATGTTGGGCCGCGCCGGGCTCAGGCGGGGAGCAGGCTGCGCAGCTGCCCCGCGGCGAGGCGGGGATCGGGGGCCTCGGTGACGGCGCGGACGACGACGACGCCGCGCGCCCCGGCCGCCAGCACCTGCGGGAGCCGCTGCTCGTCGATGCCGCCGATGGCGAACCACGGCACGGGCAGGACCTCCGGGTCCGCGTCCAGCCGGGCCTCCGTCAGTCCGGCGACCGCGCGGACGAAATCCAGCCCGGTGGCCGGGCGCCCCGGCTTGGTGGGCGTGGCCCAGACGGGGCCCGTGCAGAAGTAGTCGACGTCCGGGTCCTCGAGCGCCGCCCGGGCCTGTCCGAGGTCGTGGGTGGAGCGCCCGATCAGCACGTCCGGGCCCAGCAGCCGCCGGGCCTGGGCGGGGGTGAGATCGTGCTGGCCCACGTGGAAGACGTCGGCGCCCACCAGCGCGGCGATGTCGGCGCGGTCGTTGACCGCGAACAGGGCGCCGTACTCGGCGGCGACCCGGCCCAGCAGCCGCAGCGCGGCGATCTCCTCGTCCGCGTCGATGCTCTTGTCCCGCAGCTGCACGATGTTCGCCCCACCGGCGTAGGCGGCGTGCAGGAACTCCTCGAGGTCGCCCCGGTCCCGGCGGGCGTCCGTGCACACGTACAGCCGGGCGGCGAGGAGCTGCGCCGTCCGGGCGTCTCGCAGGGAGGACTCGGCGGGCGCGGAGGTGTCACGGGTATGCTGGGTCACACGCTGATGATAGGTCAGCGGTTCTGCGGGAGCCCCACCGGGGGCTGAGAGGGCGTCCAGCGCCGACCGCCACACCTGATGCGGGTCATGCCGCCGTAGGAAAGGACGTTCCGTGTGACTTCTGCGCACCCCGCCCCGACGACCGCGCCCCACCCGCTGGTCGGGCAGCCCGAGCACGTCCGGGCCGACGTCGCCGTGGTCGGCGCCGGGGTGATCGGCCTGGCCACCGCCTGGGAGCTGCGCCGCCGCGGCCGCTCGGTGGTCGTGGTGGACCCCGAGCCGGGCTCCGGCGCCAGCCGCGCCGCGGCCGGGATGCTCGCCCCGGTGAGCGAGGTCCAGTACCAGCAGGAGCCCCTGTACCCCCTGATGACCGCCTCGGCCGCCGAGTACCCGGCGTTCGTGGCCGCCCTCGAACAGGTCGCCGAGGGGACGGTGGGCCACCGGGCCACCGAGACCCTGCTCTGCGGCGTGGACGCCGCCGACCGGCAGGCCCTGACGGACCTCCGCGAGCTGCAGCTGCGCCACGGCATGACCGTGGAGCAGCTCGCCCTGCGCGCCGCCCGGGCCCTCGAGCCCGCGCTGAGCCCACGGCTCTCCGCCGCGTTCCGGATCCCCGACGACCACCAGGTGGACCCGCGCCGACTCGTGGCCGGGCTGCTCGCCGCCCTCGTCGCCCCGGAGGTCCCGGAGCCTCCGCAGCTGTCCGGGCTGCCGGCCGCGCGCGACGGCGGACCGGCCCGTTTCGTCCACGACCTCGCCACGGGGCTGCGCCGAAACGCCGAGGGCGCCGTGACCGGCGCCCGCCTGGCCGGCGGCGGGATGGTCTCCGCGACCTGGACGGTCCTCGCCCCCGGTGCCGGCCTGGGCGCTCTCGAGGGACTGCCGGAGGGCTGGCACCCGCCCCTGCGGCCGGTGCACGGGGACATCCTGCGCGCCCGGGTGCCCGCCGGGACGCCGGAGCTGCTCGAGCGCACCGTCCGGGGCCTGGTGCACGGGGCGCCCGTCTACCTGGTGCCCCGCGCCGACGGGACCGTGGTGATCGGGGCGACCTCCCGCGAGGACGACCTGGCCGGCCCCAGCGCCGGAGGGGTGTTCCGGCTGCTGCGCGACGCCCAGGCGCTCGTGCCCGGGGTCGCCGAGCTCGAGCTGATCGAGGTGCTGGCCCGCGCCCGGCCCGGCACCCCGGACGACATCCCGTACCTGGGCCGGGTCCGCGACCCGGACGGCGAGCCCGTGCCGGGGCTCGTGGTCTCCACCGGCTACTTCCGCCACGGCGTGCTGCTCGCCCCGCTGGCCGCCCGGCTCGCCGCGCAGCTGGTCGCCGGAGGGAGCGGTCCCGATCCGTCCGCCGACGCCGAGCACCTCGCCACCACCGACCCGCACCGCTTCGACCGACCCGTCGAGGCACGTCGAGGGGACCCCGAGCCGGCCGCCGCCGGCCCCGGGCCCCGGAGCAGGAGCCCCCGATGACCGCCATCACCCTCAACGGCCGCCCGCACCGCGTGGCGGAGGAGGCCTCCGTCGTCGACCTCGTCGCCGAGACCGTCGGCCGGGCGCTGGGCCCCGACGGCGCCCCGCTGGACGGCGGGCGCCTCGGGGTGGCCGTGGCCGTGGACGCCGCGGTCGTGCCCCGCAGCCGCTGGCAGCGGACCCGCGTGGCGGAGGGCCAGGCCGTCGAGATCATCACCGCCGTCCAAGGAGGCTGACGTGACCGTCCCGCACCCCGACCCGCTCGTGCTCGACGGCACGAAGCTGTCCTCCCGGCTGATCATGGGCACCGGCGGCCTCAGCTCGCTGCACACCCTCGAGCAGGCGCTGCTGGCCTCCGGCACCGAGCTGACCACCGTGGCCCTGCGCCGCTACGCTCCCGGCCAGGGCGACTCCCTCTTCGCGCTGCTCGAGCGCAACGACATCCGGATCCTGCCCAACACCGCCGGCTGCTACACGGCCCGGGACGCGCTGCTCACCGCCGAGCTCGGCCGCGAGGCCCTGGAGACCGACTGGGTCAAGCTGGAGGTCATCGCCGACGAGGAGACCCTGCTGCCCGACGTCGTGGAGCTCCTCGACGCCACCGAGCAGCTCGTGGCCCGCGGCTTCCGGGTCTTCGCCTACACCTCCGACGACCCGGCCGTGGCGCGCCGCCTGGAGGATCTCGGCGCGGCCGCCGTGATGCCCCTGGGCGCCCCCATCGGCACGGGACTGGGAATCCTCAATCCGCACAACATCGAGCTCATCGCCTCCCGGGCCTCGGTGCCCGTGGTGCTCGACGCCGGGATCGGCACCGCCTCCGAGGCCGCCCTGGCCATGGAGCTGGGCTGCGACGCCGTGCTGCTGGCCAGCGCCGTGACCCGCGCGCAGGACCCGGTGGCGATGGCCACCGCGATGCGGCACGCGGTGGTCGCCGGCCGGCTCGCGGCCGGTGCCGGGCGCATCCCGGCCCGCCGGCACGCCCAGGCGTCCTCGCCGATGGCCGGGCGGATCGACGCGGGCACAGCGCAGGCCGGCACGTCCGCCGCCGCGGCGGACGTGCCGCGCGGGGACTGGGCACCGGTGGGGGAGCGCCCGTGAGCCCGCTTCCACCGCTCGTGGAGCCCGGCCCCGAGCTGCGCCTCGAGGAGCTCGAGCGCTACGCCCGGCACCTGACCCTGCCCGGGATCGGGCCCCTGGGCCAGCGGCGGCTGGGCAACGCCCGCGTGCTCGTCGTCGGCGCCGGGGGACTGGGCTCCCCCGCCCTGCAGTACCTCGCCGCGGCGGGGGTCGGGACCCTCGGGATCGTCGACGACGACGCCGTGGCGGTCTCCAACCTGCAGCGCCAGGTGGTGCACACCACCGCCGACGTCGGCCGCCCCAAGGCCGTCTCCGCCGCGGAGGCCGTCACCGCCCTCAATCCGCTGGTCGAGGTCCGCACCCACCCCGTCCGGCTGGGTGCGGACAACGCCGTGGACATCCTCCGCCAGTACGACCTGGTGCTGGACGGAGCCGACAACTTCGCGACCCGCTACGTGCTCAGCGACGCCGCCGCCCTGACCGGGATCCCCTGCGTGTGGGGATCCATCCTGCGCTTCGAGGGACAGGTCAGCGTCTTCTGGGCCGGGCACGGGCCCACCTACCGGGACCTCTACCCCGAGGCCCCGCCGGACGGGGAGGTGCCCAGCTGCGCCGAGGGCGGGGTGTTCGGCATGCTCCCCGCGACCGTCGGCTCGGTCATGGTCACGGAGGCCGTCAAGCTCATCACCGGCACCGGGGAGCCCCTGCTCGGGCGGGTGCTGCTGCACGACGCGCTCGCGATGACCTGGCGCGAGATGCGCCTGGCCCCGGACCCCGATGCCGCCCCGGTCACCGCGGTGGCCGAGCCCGAGCCCGTCCGCGCGCTGCCCGGCACCCGCCCCGCCGAGCAGCTCACGGCGCCCGAGCTGGCCCGGCTGCTCGAGCGCCGGGGGCGCGGGGAGACGTCCTTCGCCCTGGTGGACGTGCGCGAGGACTGGGAGCGGGAGCTCGTGTCCATCGACGGCGCCGTGCCCGTGCCCCTGCAGGAGCTCCTGGACCGGGGGGCGGAGGCCCTGCCGCCGGAGGTCCGCGGCGCGGACCTCGTGCTGCACTGCAAGGCCGGCGCCCGCTCCGCGACCGCTCTCGCCGCGCTGCGGCCGTTCTTCGCCCAGCGGGAGGAGCGGGTCCGCCACCTCGAGGGCGGGGTGCTCGCCTGGGTGGAGCAGGTGGAGCCGGGCAAGACGGTCTACTGAGCCGGCCGGGGGTGCCGGCCGGGGTCGGCGCCCCCTCGGGCACGGCACCCTTCCTGGCCGGCCACGGGCGAGCACCGCAGCGGTCGGAGGGCCCGAGAGCCGTCCTGGGGCGGTGCCGGGCCTGCGCACCGGCCGGGGGACGGCCCGGCACGCGCCGGCCTGCCGGCCGGATCCCGGCGAGCCGGCGGCAGGGCGGGGGCTCGCCGGGGCGAGGCCGTCCGGCGGTCAGGGGTGGAAGTGGGTCTCGGCCGGTCCGCTGCCCACGGTGGTCACCAGTTCTGCGGCCAGGTCCCGCAGCTTGCGGTTGCGGTGGTTCGAGGCGCTCCTGAGGATGTCGAAGGCCTGCTGCTGGGGGCAGCGGTTCTGGGCCATGATGATGCCCACGGCCAGGTCGATGGTGGTCCGGGAGGTCAGGGCCGCGGCCAGGTCGGCCTCGGTGTCGCGGTGGCCGGCCAGGCGCACGGCCAGGCGCAGGGCGCTGGAGGCCAGGCCCACCTGGTGTCCGATGGCCTCGATGGCGGCCTCGTCGTACTGGTCCGTCCGGGTGGAGTAGATGTTCAGGGCGGCTCTGGCTTCCCCGGCCAGCTCGAAGGGGACCCCCAGCACGGAGGCGACCCCGGCCCGGGCGGCGGCGTCGGTGTAGCCGGGCCAGCGGTGCTCGGTGGTCACGTCGGGGACGTGGATCACGGTGTGCGTCCGGGCGGCGGTCATGCAGGGGCCGTTGCCGAAGGTGTACTGGATCTCGTCCAGCGCCTCGGCCCGGGGGTCGGAGGAGGCCACGGTGGCGGCCCTCTTCTCCCGCAGCAGGGTCACCGCGCACCACACGGCCTGCCCCTGACCGGCCAGGGCCGTGGCCATCATCCGGGTGAACTGGGTGAGGAAATCGGTGATGTCCTCGCTGTCCAGCAGCATCTCGTGCATCACGTCGCGGGTCGAGGCGCCCGCGGGGGAGTCAATCATGTGTCGTGTTCCGTGGTGGTTCAGGGCGCAGCGCACCACAGCGGGAAGCGCTGAGGGCAGGCGCCGGGGCAGCAGGACGGCATCCCCCACGTCCCCGACTGCGCCCACTGCTGCGGGGCACTGCCCCTGGGAGCGGACGCTGCGGGAGGTGAGGTCCGGCGGCACCGATGCGGGCCACCGGGCAGCCGGCTGCTTGACCACCGAACGATGATCCTAATCCTCCGGCACGGTCTCCCCGCAACCGAGGAAAGCGGTCACCGGGTGCCTTCCCCGCCGCAGCGGGTCGTCCCGGTCCGGATGCCTGGCGGCGGGGTCAGCGCAGGCGCAGGTCGTAGCCGAGCAGATCGAGCATCTTGCGCTGACCGGTGCCGGTTTCGCGGATCCACAGCACGCCCAGCTCGGGCAGCTTCTCCTCCACGACGCCGAAGTGCTGCAGCGCCCCGCCGGACCAGGCCTCCAGCCGGTGCCCGGCGTGCACGGTGGTGAGGTCGTCGATGAACGATGCGGTGTCAGCCAAGCTGCCCACCCCTTCCCGGTCGCGATGTGCCGCCAGCCTGGGCCACGGTCATGACCGTCCGGTGAGCGCCGGGTGCACGGACGGTGGACGCACCGGGAACCCTGCCGGAGGCTCCGGGCCACGTGGGCACCCTCCGCGTCGCACCGCACGGGCGCCGCCGTGACCGGCAGTCAGAGGAAGCGGGCGGTCACCATCAGGGTCATCGCGGCGGTGGCGAGCGCTACGGCCCCCAGGAAGCTCAGCAGCGACCCGTCCGGGCCTCGGCTCCGTCCACCGGCCGTGGTCAGCTGCCGGCGACGGGAGGCCTCGTGCAGCGCCGGCCACAGCGCGGCTGCCAGCAGCAGGGCCGTACTGAGCAGAATGAGTTGCAGGTCGAGGGGCACGCTCCCGATTCTAGGATTCGCCGGCCGCCTGCTCCGACCGTTCCGAGGCATGCGCGGGGGCTCCGGTGGTGGTCTTGCTCACACCGCCGGGACTGTCCGTGGTGGCAGCACCCGCCGAACATCGAGCCATGGAGCGCCACCGCCGAGCGGCCCCGGCGACCGGTCTTGACACCGCCGTCACCGGCGCGGCGGGACGGGCACGGTGGTAGCGTGATCCGAAAGCCTGCTGATCACTCGGGCGGTCGGAGGTCCTCGCATGGAAGCTGTTCCGTTCGACAGCACGATCGCGTTCCTGCGCGAGGGCTACCCGTTCATCTCCTCCCGGTGCGACGCGCTGGGCACCGACCTGTTCACCAGCCGCCTGGCACTGCGTCCGATCACGTTCATCCGCGGGGCCGAGGCCGCCGAGATCTTCTACGCCCACGATCGTTTCACCCGGGTCGGGGCGCTGCCGCCGCCGGCGCAGCACCTGCTCCAGGACGCGGGGTCCGTGCATGCCCTCGACGGGGGAGCCCATCGGCACCGCAAGGCCGCGTTCCTGTCGCTGGTGGCTCCGGAGGCGATGGCCAGGCTCGGGGACCTGTTCGAGGTCCAGTGGCACGCGGCCGCGCAGCAGTGGCAGGGGCAGCGGCGAGTCGTGCTCCACGAGCAGGCGCGCGAGATCCTCACCCGCACCGCCTGCGCCTGGGCCGGCGTGCCGCTGCCCGAGCACCTGGTGGAGCGGCGGACCCGGGAGTTCGGGCTGATGATCGACAACGCCGCCCGCTTCGGCCCACCCAACTGGTACGCCCGCGCCCGCCGGAAGGCCACCGACCGGTGGGCCGCCGGCATCATCGAGGACCTCCGCTCCGGAGAGCTGACCGCACCCGAGGGCACCGCGGTTCACCTGTTCGCCCAGCACCGCGACCTCGACGGGGAGCTCCTCGACCCCGAGGTGGCGGCGGTGGAACTGCTGAACATCCTGCGCCCGACCGTGGCGGTGGCCAGGTTCATCGTCTTCGCCGCCGTGGCGCTGGAAGAGCACCCCCAGTGGCGGGCCGCCTTTGCCGCCGGGGACGAGAGCGACCTGGAGGCCTTCGTGCACGAGGTCCGCCGGTACTACCCGTTCTTCCCCGCCGTGCCCGGCCGTGCCCGGAAGGCGTTCGAGTGGCGCGGGCACCGGTTCGCGCCCGGCAACTGGGTGATGCTGGACCTCTACGGCACCTGTCACGACGCCCGGCTGTGGGAGAACCCGCACAGCTTCGCCCCGGAGCGGTTCCGGGGCTGGTCCTGGGAGGAACACCCCTGGTCGCTGATCGCCCAGGGCGCGGGCCGCCACGGCGAGGACCACCGGTGCCCCGGGGAGTGGTCCACCGTGGAGCTGCTCAAGCGCGCGACCCGGCTGCTGGTGACCACGGACTTCCAGGTGCCGGTCCAGGACCTGTCCATCCCGCTGGACCACTTCCCCGCCCTGCCGAAGAGCGGGTTCGTCCTCACCCGCTCCTGACGCGGGGCAGGGCGCCGGCGGGGCGGGCGCCGGTCACCGTCGGGGCGGAGGCGGGGTGATGAGCTCGTTCTCACGCTCGAGCTCGGCCTCGCTGCGGTTCTCCGCGTCGTAGAGGCCCGGGTCCTGGACCCCGAGCTCCCGCATGATCACGTCGAGCTTCAGGTGCACCGCGGCGCTGTCGCGGTTCTGGGTGTTCTGGATGATGAACACCATCAGGAACGTCACCAGCGTGGTCACCGTGTTGATGATCAGCTGCCACGTGTCGGAGAAATCCAGGAAGGGGCCGCTGAGCGCCCAGGCGACGATGAGGGCCGCGGCCAGCAGGAACATCCCGGGCCGGCCCAGGGCGTTGGCGGCGGTGGTCGTGAAGCGGACGAAATAGCCCGGGTGGCTGCCGGACTTCGTGGTGGTCGACATGGTCTCCTCTCGGATCGTCATCGAACTCGGGCGGGCGGGGCGGCCAGGTGAGCGGGCGACGGCTCCGGGAGCACCAGTTCCACCGAGCCGTGCTGAGGTCCTTCGTGGTCGATGGCCCAGCGCAACAGATCCGCCCCGGCGGCCTCCACGTGCTCGGCCCCGGACAGGTCGACAGTGACCCGGATGCCGGGGGTGAGCGTTCGCGCCCGGGCGATCAACGGGGGCAGGGCCTGCTGGTTGGCCTCGGTCAGGCACCCGGTGGCCATGATCCTGACGTTCTTGCCGTCCAGGTCGATCTGAACGGTCACGGAGAGCTTGTGGGTCATGGCAGCAGCCTCCTGCGCACCTGTGGTCGTCGGGGCCGGCTGCTCGACCGGGGACCAGCATAGGCAATTCCCGAGCACATAGCCAGTACCCTGATCATTCTCGCGGAAGAGGCGCGCCCGGCCCCGTCGCGACCGGGGCGACACCAGGGGGACTAGGGCAGTTCCCCGGTGCGGAGGACCACGTCGGCGAGCTCGGCCAGCCGGCGGTTGGTGGTCTGACTGGTCTCCCGCAACAGGTCGAAGGCGGCGTCACGGAGGATCCCGTGGCGAGTCATCAGCACCCCGATCGCCGCTCCGATGTCCCGGTTGGAGGCCAGGGCGCGTTCGAGGTTCTCCCGGTGCCGGTGGTGGACCTGGCCGGCGACGGCCAGGGCGGCCTGGGAGGCCAGCACCCCACCGGCCCACAGGGTCCGGGCGTCGAACGCGTCGGCGGTGTCGGAGTACAGGGTGAGTCCCACGGTCGTCTCCACGTCTCCGGGCAGAGGCATCCGGTAGGCCAGCAGGCCGGTCATCCCCAGCTGGTCCTGGACCCGGCGCCCGAACACCGGCCACCGCCGGTCCTGGCCCAGGTCTGCGGACACGTGCGGCTGACCCTCCAGGGCCGGGTCCAGTCTCGGCCCCGACCCGAGCTCGTGCTGGAGTGCTTCGGCCTCGGCGGCCGGCTCCCCGGTGACCGCCAGGGTGTGGGCCCGTCCCTGCCGCAGCGTGGTCACGGCCGCCCACCGGCACCCGGGGACGTGGACGATCGATGACTGCGCCACGGCGTCGACCGCCGCACTCCCGGGGGCGGTCCGGAAGGCGCGGCTGAGCCCGGTCAGCAGCTCGGTCAGTTCGGCCCGCCGGACAGGGGTGCTGCTGCGAGGAGGCGTGCTCACCATCGGGCACCGCCGCGGGAGCGCCTCGACGCACCGGCCCGGCGCGCCACCGCGGACGCCTCACCGGCGGTGCGGATGTCGGGGGCACCGGCCGCGGACCGGTGGACCAGTCGATGCCCCACGGGCGGGACGGTCTCGGGGAGGTGCCCGGTGACCAGGTCCCGGATCCTCCTGGGTTCAGGGGCGGTCGCACAGAGTTCGTGGTCCACAACAGCAGCTTTCTGCGTACGAAGGTGTCACGGCCTGCTGCTGGACCATCAAATGATGCTAGTGCATTTCTGCTCCGGCGCCAGGAAGCTCACCGACTGCCCTCCTGCGCACGAGGACCAGCGCTGCGGGGTCCGCCCGAGATGCTGTTCAGGCGTCGAAGTGCGTGATGGCCGGGCCTGCGCCCACGGTGGTCACCAGGTCCGCGGCCACGTCGCGCAGTTTCCGGTTGCGGTGACTGGAGGCGGCCCGCAGGATCTCGAAGGCCCGCTCCTGGGAACACCGGTTCTGGCCCATGATGATGCCCACGGCCAGGTCGATGGTGGTGCGCGAGGCCATGGCCGCTGCCAGGTCCGACTCGGTCTCCCGGTGGCGGGCCAGGCGCACGGCCAGGCGCAGGGCGCCGGAGGCCACGGCGACCTCGTGCCGGAGGGCGGCGACGGCGGCCGGATCGAAGTCGTGCGCCCGGGCGGAGTAGACGTTCAGCCCGGCCTGGGCCTCCTCACCGAGCTCGAAGGGCACCCCGATGATCGAGACCACCCCCTGGCCGGCGGCCGTGGTGCAGTAGCCGGGCCACCGGGTGTCGGTGGCCACATCGCCCACGCGCACCACGGTGTGCTCGCGGATGGCGGTCAGGCAGGGGCCGTCGCGGAACCGGGTCTGGGTCTCGTCCAGGGCTTCGGCCTGGGGGCTGGAGGAGGCCACGGTGGTGGCCTTGTGCCGGCGCAGCAGGGTGACTGCGCACCAGGTGCCGGTGCCGTCGGGGGCCAGGCGACGGGTCAGGGTGGCGGTGAAATCGCTGAGGAACCCGGCGATGTCCTCCGAGTCCAGCAGCAGGTCCGGGAGCTGGTCGCGGTCGGTGCCGCCCGAGGTCTGGGCTGACATTGGGGGCGTCCGTCCGTAGCAGGTGCGGTCCGCGGACCCGCGGAGCGCAGCCAGCCCGACGAGGCGCCAGCACCTTCGAGTCTACGCCTGGGCCGGCTTGCACCCACGGCGTCAGGTGTGTGCTCCCTCGGTCGCGGTGCGGAGGGAGCCGGCGCGGTGGTCGACACCCGCCTGCACGGCGCTCCGGCGCTGCCGGTCGGGGAGCAGGACGCCCCGGCCCGGCCCGCCGACGAGCTCGCCGCCCAGCTGCCCCGGTGCCCACCGTCGGGCTCGGCGCGGAACCACCATCGACCACGGTCCACGCGGACCGTGCTGCAGCAGGAATTTCTGCCGAGGAACGTCTTTACAAATGCCACCTCTGCCGTTCATAGTTTCGGAGGCCTCCTGGGAGCCGGTACCCGCGGACACCGGAGGGGCCGGCCGGGGCAGCGGCCGCAGATCCGGACGATCGTCCGATCCGCTCGTTGACGAGTGAAAGGCTGCGCTGTGCGCGAGGACCTCAAGACTGCCCGCCGAGCCCTGGGCGTGGTCCAGCGCCTGCTCCTGCGCGAGCACCTGCAGCGGGTGGAGCAACTGCTGGACCCGTCCGAGACCGTGCAGGTCCTGACGCCGGGCTGGTGGCGCGGCCACCGCAGCCTCGTCGTGGTCACCACCTCCCGGCTGCTGCTCCTGCGCCGGCAGCTGAAGTGCTCCTCGGCCGATCACGCCGCCTACAGCTTCCGGAGGATCGGGCAGCTGAGTGTTCATGCCGCTCCGCCGGAGGGCGCGCGCTTCCGGATCACCGTGGGGTTGGACCTCGAGGAGTTCTCCGTGACCGGGCGCGCCGCGGAGCTCGAGCGTGCTCTGCTCACGGCCAGGACCTGATGACCTGCGGTCAGGGGCGCCGCAGGTCGAGGCCGTGGCGGACCACGGAGCTGGGCGCGCTCGTGGTCACGGCCGGCGCGGGAAGGGGCTGGGGGCGTCAGGGTCCCGGCGGTCCGGCCCCTCGGCGTCCGCGGCAGGGGAGGCCTCGTCGTCCTTCCCCCCGATGCTGAGCGAGGAGGCCAGGCCGGCCAGGGCCTCGGAGGTGTAGGAAGCCCGCGGTGGGGCGATCTCCTCCAGGATGTCGTTGGCGGCGTGGGCCAGCAGATCCCGCTGGAACTGGGGCAGCAGCATGGCCTGGTGCAGGTAGGCGTCGATCTCGAACTCCTTGACGTTCCCACCGAGGCTGAAGTGGCGCAGCCACAGGTCGTGCCGGCTGATGAAGGCCGTGGTCATCGTGGCCTGCAGCCGACGGGCCTGTTCGTGGCCGACTGCGGCGTCGACCGTTGCGGCGGCGACCTCGGCCACGCCCCGGTCCTGCGTGCCTGCTTCCTCGGCCAGCGCCGCCCGTGCCGCCTCGGGGGTCAGCTGGTCGCGGGCCATGAGCACACCGGCGGCCAGACCCATGAGCTCCCGCGGATCCAGCGTCTCCTCCCACGGGATGCTGAGGCGCACCGGGGCGTCGACGGCGTGGGCGGCCCCGAGCAGGGTGGCCGCCGCATCGGCCAGCAGGCCCAGCAGCCGCTCCTCGGCCGCCCCGAAGGCGCCCGGTGTGCTGGCGTGGACCGTCAGTGCGCCCAGGCGGTGACCCCGGCGGACCAGGGGGGTGCTGAGTGCCGAGCGGATCCCGACCCCGGCCGCGGCCGACTGCCATTTCGGCCAGCGGGAGTCGGTGCCGGTGTCGTCGATGCGCTGGACCTCTCCGGTGGTCCGGGCGCTCAGGCAGGGGCTCGTTCCCAGTCCGTGCTGCAGAGCGCCGGCGGCCCCCGCGGCCGTGCCGGTGGAGGCGACGACGCTGCCGGTGCCGTCCTCGTCCAGCAGCGAGATCCCGGTCCCGGACGCGTCGGGGACCCCCTGCTGGGCGGCGCAGGCCAAGTGGTGCATCGCGGCGGCGACGTCCTGAACGGACAGGAGCAGGCCGGTCAGGTGGGTGGGTGTGGCGGGCTGCCCGCCGGGAGAGGGTTCGGGGAACATCGCGTGCGCCGTTCGGCAGAGGTGGTCGGGCTGGCACGGTGGCCGCTGCCGACTCCGTCAGCGAAGAAAGCGCCTAGTCTCGCGGACCCCTCTTGTGGACAGCCTACTGCTGTTTCGCGCTCCGCGCCCTCACGGCATCCATCGACGACCGGATGGTGTCCGGGCGCGGCCCCGGTGCGCCGCCCACCACGGACGTCGGGACGGGCGCTGGCCTGGGGGGTCCAGCGGCGGAGCTGCCCCCTCGGCCACGACGACTGCGGACGCGCCCTGACGGCCTGCACCTAGGCTGGGGCGGGTGAAAGCACCGACCGCCGCCGCGTGGGCGCAGCGCCACCAGGTGGCCTTGTACCTGGCCGCCGTCGCGGCCGCGCTCCTGGTGGGCTGGGCGGTGCCCGGAGCCCCCGCGCTCGCCCCGGCCATCACCCCGGTCCTGGTGCTGCTGCTGTTCGCCACGTTCCTGGCCGTCCCGTTCGCGTCCTGGGGGCGGGCCTTCACGGACCTCCGCTTCCTCACGGCGCTGCTGGTGGTCAACTTCGCGGTCGTCCCGGTCGTGGTCCTCGGTCTGTCCCGGACGGTCGCCGGGCACGAGGCGCTGCTGCTGGGCGTGCTGCTCGTGCTGCTGGCCCCCTGCGTGGACTACGTCATCGTCTTCACCGGCCTCGCCGGGGGCGCCGCCGACCGGCTGCTGGCGGCCGCCCCGCTGCTGATGCTCGGGCAGATGCTGCTCCTGCCGGTCTACCTGCTGCTCCTCGCCGGCCCGGAGGCGGTCGCCCTGGTGGAGCTCGGCCCCTTCGTGGAGGCCTTCGTGCTGCTGATCCTGCTGCCCCTGGCCGCGGCGGCCATCGTGCAGCGGGCGGCGTCCACCTCCACCGCGGCCCGGCGGCTGGAGTCCGCGACGGCCGCGGCCATGGTGCCGCTGATGGCACTGACCCTGTTCGCCGTGATCGCCTCGCAGGTGCGCGGGGTGGGGGAGCAGCTGGCCGACCTCGCGGCGGTCGTGCCCCTCTACGCCGGCTTCCTGGCGGTCATGGTCGCGATCGGGGTCCTCGCCGCCCGGCTTGCCCGCCTGGACGTGCCCGTGTCCCGGGCCCTGGTCTTCGGCGGGGCCACCCGCAACTCCCTCGTGGTGCTCCCGCTGGCCCTGGCGCTGCCGGAGCGGCTCGCGCTCACGCCGTTCGTCGTCGTCACCCAGACCCTGGTCGAGCTGGTGGGGATGGTGCTGCTGGTCCGGCTGGTCCCCGCGCTGGTGCGGGACCGCCCTCCACGGCACCGTGGGAAGACCGTCCCGTCCGGCCGAGAGCGACCATGACGCAGCGCCTCCGCCCCGCCGCCCGGGCCCTCCGGCTGCGGGGCCCGCGCCGGTGGATCGCCGCCGAGGCCCGGGGCGGCCGGTAGGCCCTGCCATGGTGGCCGTGCTCCCCGGCGGCCCGGCCGTGCCCGTTCCTCGAGGCGCCCCTCGTCCGACGCCCCCCGGGTCCATAGACTGGCCCTGCGCGCCGCGGACCGGCAGCCCGGTCGGCGGAGCAGTCGCCGAGCACTTCAGCAGTCGAACGCAGAAGGGATCTCCCCATGACCGACCAGAACGACGGCACCGCCAAGGTGCGCCAGCTCATCAAGGACACCCGGATCGCCATGCTCACCCACGCGGACGAGCACGGGAACCTGATCTCCAAGCCGATGGCCACCCAGGACGTGGACTTCGACGGCACCGTGTACTTCATCGCCGAGCGCACCTCGGACCAGGTCCAGGACCTGCAGCAGCGGCCCGCCGTGAACGTGGCCTACGCCGGGAACGGCGCCTGGGTCTCGCTGACCGGCACGGCGCTCGTGCTCAACGACGAGGCGAAGCTCAAGGAGCTGTGGGACAGCTTCACCGGCTCCTGGCTCGAGGGCGGGCCGGAGAACCCGGACAACGTCCTCATCGAGGTCACCGGCCGCTCCGCCGAGTACTGGGACACCCCCGGCGGCGGCAAGGTCACCCAGGTGGCCAACCTCGTGAAGGCCAAGGTCACCGGCGACACGATCAAGGGCGACAAGGGCGTCGTCGAGCTCTGACGTCCGCCCGGGGCCGTCCGTTCCGCCCGGACCGGGCGGCCCTGCCCCCGGGCGTGTCCCGGGGCGCGTTGGTAGAATCCGGGCATGAACACAGCACTGGTCCGCCCCCGTAACGGCAAGCTCATCGCCGGTGTCTGCGCGGCCCTGGCGGGGCGCTTCGGACTGCCGAAGTTCCTGCTGCGCCTGGGTTTCGTCGTCTTCGGCCTGGTGGGCGTGGGGGAGCTGGTCTACATCGCCCTGTGGATCATCATCCCCAAGGAAGCCTGAGCTCCGCCTCTGCTCCTGCGTCGCCGCGCAGGGATCAGTGACCTCCCGCGGCGCGGTGAGCGACTCGGGCAGCTGGCGCATTCTCCGTGCGCCCAGGTGCGCGCTCCGGCCGGTCCACGAGCACCGTGGCCGTCGTCCGGCTAGTTCACGTGGCCGGGCCGCGCCGCGATCGAGCTCCAGCGCTGGCGCACGGCGGAGCTGCTCACCAGGCTCTGCCGGGAACAGCGGAATCATTCCTTGCTGCGCGCGAGGAGGACGGCGCGGCAAGTCGCCGCCAACCTGACGCGCCGGCGGATGGGCCGGGCCGCCGGGGTGCTGTTTCCGGCTCACAGACCGCTGTGCCGGGTGGAACCGGGGCACGGGCGATGGGGTCCTGGTGCTGCGCCACCGGCTCCCGCTCGCCGGAGACTCATGGGAGGCCGGTGCCGACCCGGTCCGCCCGGCGGCTCAGGAGGTGAAGCGCGTCGAGTCCCGGGCAACCAGCTCGGGCTGGAAGCTGACGTGGCGGTGGTGGTGGTCGGGGTCGGTGATTTCGTCCTCCAGCAGCTCCACGGCGGTGCGCCCGATCAGCCGGGCAGGCTGGCGGATCGAGGAGAGCGGCACGATCGCCGAGGTCGCGAAGTCGATGTCGTCGTAGCCGATCAGAGCGATGTCATCAGGCACCCGGATGCGGTGGGTGAACGCGAAGGCCTGCAGTAGGCCCAGGGCGAGCAGGTCGTTGGCGGCGAACACGGCCTCGGGACGGCGGGTCGGGGGCAGTTCGAGCACCTGTTCCCCGACCCTGCGTCCCTCCAGCACCGTCAGAGCCGCGGTCTCGAAGGACTCCAGCGATGCACCGACCACGGCTTCGATCGCCTGTTGCGCTCCGGTCCGGCGGTCGCGCACCTGGTGCAGGGAGTCGGGACCGCCCACGTAGGCGATTCGGCGCCGGCCGATGCCCAGGAGGTGGGCGACCGCCGCTCGTCCGCCCTCGACGTCGTCCACGGCCAGCGAGCAGTACTCGCCAGGAGCGGCGTGCTCGTCCACCAGTACCACCGGGGTGCCGCGGGAGCGCAGGACGTCGACGCGGGACCGATCCGGGGTCTGGGGGGTGACGAGCACGCCCCGGACTCGCTGCTTTTCGAACAGGCTCAGGTACAGGCCCTCCCGTTCGGGGGAGAGCCCCGCGTTGCCGATGATCACGGCCTGGCCCAGCCGCTCGGCGGCCGTCTCCGCGCCCAGGGCGATCTCGTTGTAGAACGGGTTGGCCGAGTCCTGCACCACGAGGCCCACGGTGCGTGAGCGGCCGGCCTTGAGCTGGCGGGCGACATCGTTGCGGACGTATCCCAGCTCGTTGATGACCTGCAGCACCCGGCGACGGCGGTCGTCGGAGACCACCTCGGGGCGGTTGAGGACGTTCGATACGGTTCCGATGGACACCCCCGCCTCACGGGCTACGTCCTTGATGCTCACCGGTGGTCGCGCGCCTTCCACAGGTCTCCTCTGCTCGCAAGGTCATAGGCCATCAACTCTAGTGATCCGCTCGCCGGGGCACGGCGCGGTGGGTTCCGCCGCCCCCCCCGGGTGGATCAGGTCACACGGCGTGCAGTGATCGCCCCGGTGCGCCCCTGGGCGATCCGTACGTTCCGTCCACGACCCACCGCTCCCAGCTGCACTGGGATACCTGCGGTGGATCTGCACCCCGGACCGGGTGCAGCGGATGCACGACGAATCCGTGAGTCACGGACACCCCGGGGCGAGGCTGGAGTATTCCGTGGGGCACACCTCCTCCCGCGAGGCGCTTGGTCGATAAGCGGAGTCCGACGAACGTTGGCTCCGCTCATGCACAGGTGCTTGTCCTGCCTCCTGTGACGCCGTCATCCGATGCGTCCACGGGCTGCACGCACCGGGCTCAGTCGGGCAGGCGGGTGCCGGTGGTGGTGTCGAAGAGGTGGACGTGGGCCAGGTCCGGGGTC